>CALDYR010000068.1 GCA_937944405.1 uncultured Pirellulaceae bacterium | reverse complement strand
GTCACCTGCGGCAGCCGGACCTGCTCGTTGGTCATGCCCGGAGGATCAACGGAATAGCTGACCCCCAGATCAGGGTCATTGGCCAGCGTCTTCGTGGCCTCTGCCAGCGCCTTCTTGAAAGGGTCGGCGGGGTTGTCGTTTGGCTTGCTCACCTAGAAAGCCGTTCTAGATCGCCGTCTAGATTGCGGAATTCTGTAGCGGCTTCTTTTAGTTCCTTTGAAGCATTACTCCAATAAGCAACATCTACTGTTTTACCAGCTGCAACCAGCTTTTTCACGGCAGGTACAAAGTCAGCATCGCCCGATACTATCGTGAACATGTCACCCTCGCTTGCCGAAGACAAAGCATCATACATAATTTCTGTTACAATACCTGTATCGATCTTTTTCTCTTTGCCGGCTACATTGCGCTTTTCGACTACAACTTCAAAACCGCATTCTTCAGCTAATTTCCAAATGGTGTCGTCATCGGGAGGGCTGGACCCATAGAACATTGCCCGAGCCACGTTTGAGGGGTTTTCTTCGGTTAGCAAGCGATACAACTCGCCAAAATCCATTCGCCAATCATTATCCAAGATACACTTCATGTTCGCATCGGCGAGGCTTTTGGCGTCTCCTTTCGCAACTGCGGATACGCTTTTTCCGCCGATCCAAAGATTTGAATTATCTACATATATCCAATCAGCCACAGAAAATTACCCCAAGCTCACGCTTGCCGCGCTTTCGGGCAGCTCCTCGTCGAAACAGCGTTGGTAGAACTCGGCTACGGTTTCGCGTTCCAGCTCGTCGCATTTGTTCAGGAAGGACAGGCGGAAAGCGTAGCCTACATCGTTGAAAATCAACGCGTTTTGCGCCCATGCGATGACGGTCCGGGGCGACATCAGCGTGGACAGGTCGCCATTCATGAAGGCGGTCCGCGTCAGGTCGGCGACGGTGACCATCTGGCCCACTTTCCTGCGACCATCCTCGGTGTTGTAGAACGGGTTTTTCGCCAACACGATGGCGGCCTCGGCATCATGGCTGAGGTAGTTCAGCGTGGAGACCAGCGACCAGCGGTCCATCTGGCCCTGGCATCAACGAAGCGAAACTTGTGCTTGCCACGACCAAAGATCGCGATCATCGACTGTATCTCTCTGACGGGATTTTCGCTGAAGTCACCTTGCATTACCGCAGTAAAGCGTGGTGCGGAAGTCGGTGGACTTATCCAGATTATCAGCGTCCTGACTTTCAAGCATTTTTCACGCGCTGCCGTTTGCATGTACGCGATCGGTATCGGCAAAATCGATGATTCGCGTTTGCGTGTGGCGCGACATAGTGGTCGCCGCGAGAATTTGCGTCGTGTTGCCATTTACCCGTGCTCGTTGCGACGGTATTGTTCAAAAATTCAGTATGACGTTAGAATTGTCGAGCCTTCGTTAAGGTGACGCCGATACGTCAATAATACCGCCGTGTTTCGCTTCTCTGGAAAGCTGCTGATGAAAACTGTAGGGATTACCGCTCGTGTTGCTGCTGTTGTCACTGTTGTGGCGACCTTGGCGTTTTCAATGGGCTGCGACAACCCGGTTAGCTTACTCCGCCTTTTGCTATCATCACCGATCCAAAACTCAGCTAGCGTGCTTTGGGATGACACTGATGGTAATTCTGAAGTGCCGCCTACGTTTCCGCCGGCAGAAGATTTGGTGAAAGGCTGGGAAAAGCCTGACATCGCATTGTTCGTTTCCGGCCGTTTGCATGGTTATATCGAACCCTGCGGTTGCACCGGTTTGGACAAACAAAAAGGCGGTCTGCTGCGACGACGGACCTGCCAAAAAATTCTGCTCAACCGCGGCTGGGATTTGGTCAGCATCGACGCCGGCAACCAAGTACGCCGGGTCAGCCAGCAAGCCAAACTCAAACTACGGACCGCCTACGAAGCGCTTTGTAAGACGATGGGTTATTCCGCAGTCGGGCTGGGGGTAGACGATTTGAAGTTACCAGCAATAGACATGTATCAAATTATGGCTGACGTGGTGGAGGACGATAGCCCTTTTGTCTGCGCCAACGTCGAAGTGTTCGACGATTCGTTCACTCGACCGTATACCATCGTAGAGAAGAACGGAAAACGGATCGGCATCACGATGGTTGTTGGGGATGAACACCTTGCCGCTCTTGAGCTTAACGATGGCTTGAGCGTGCAGTCGGTTTCCAAAGGGTTAGCCGCGGTGGCCAGACCGATACTGGCTCAAAGGTGCGATCTTAACGTGCTGTTAGTGCAATCGGATCCAGAAACGTGCCGCAAGATCGCCGAGAAATTTCCGATCTTTGATTTGTTGATCACGTCCGGTGGCGCTGGAGACCCTACGCTCCAACCGGTGGTGGTGACTACCGGTAAGCACACGACGCAGATCATCCAGGTCGGTGTCAAAGGGATGTACGCCGGGATTGTTGGCATTTACGAAAAAGGTGGAACCAAGACTTTGAAGTACGAACGTGTCCCGATGGATGCTCGATTCGTCGACGCCGTTGAGATGCGGCAGGCGTTTTTGAAGTATCAAGGCGATTTGAAACTGCTGTGGGAACGCGGGGAACTGGAAGACATCAAACCCCGTCGTCACCCCAGCGGCAGTAAATTCGTTGGATCTGCCGCTTGCGCCGATTGCCATGACACCGAATACGATATCTGGCACAGTGGCGTTGAGGGCGGTGGTGGACCGCACGAAAAAGCGACCCGCGATCTGGTTGAACCCGGCGAACGGACGTGGGTCAAACGGAACTTCGATCCCGAGTGTGTTTCCTGCCACGCGGTCGGCTGGAATCCTCAGCAACACTATCCTTACGAATCGGGTTTCACAGACATCTTGGCCCATGATCATTTAATCGGTAACGGCTGTGAGAACTGTCATGGTCCGGGATCGGCTCATGTAGAATCCGAAGAATCCGGAGAAGAGAGCGCGGAACTTCGAAAGGCCATGATCGTCACCAAAGCCGAAGCCAAAGCGACGTTGTGTTTGTCGTGCCACGACCTTGATAACAGCCCTGATTACGCGTTGGCCGATGATGGATTTGAAAAATTCTGGCCCGCGATCGCCCACGGCGATGATGACGAGTAACACGTTGAGACGCACCGCACCGCAACGATTTACGCGATGTATTTCATTGGATGGTCGATGACCACGTTGTTATTTTTCGCTGCAGCAAACATACTAAAGGCATGATCGACCGTTCCGATAGCTTGAATTCCAATTTAAATCGTTCGCCCGACTTAACCGGGCAGACGATAGGCGATTATCTGATTCTTCGCCGATTGGGACGCGGTGGGATGGCTGACGTGTACCTGTCACGCCAAATTTCGCTGGACCGTTCGGTCGCATTTAAAGTCCTCCACGCAGATTTGGCGCGCGATAACAGCTACGTCGATCGTTTCAAACGGGAGGCTCGTGCCGCAGCGGCGTTGGTCCACACAAACATCGTTCAGATCTTCGAAGTCGGCCAACACGAAGACATCTACTTCATCGCTCAAGAATACGTACCCGGTAGGAACCTCAAACAATTTCTGCTGAGAAACGGCGCCGTTGAGCCTTCGTTAGCAATGGAGATTTTAGCCGGCACCGCTCAAGCGATTCAAAAGGCCGACGAATTTCACGTCGTCCATCGCGACATCAAGCCCGAGAACATCATGTTGTCGGAAAAGGGGAGCGTCAAAGTTACTGATTTCGGGCTGGCACAAGTGAACAACGACCGGTTCTCCCAAACGCTGACGAAAGTCGGAATCACGATGGGAACGCCGCTGTACATGAGCCCTGAACAGGTCGAAGGCGGGACGTTGGATGTGCGTAGCGATATCTATTCCTTGGGCGTGACGGCGTACCACATGTTGGCCGGATCACCGCCGTTTGAGGGCGACAATCCCTTGGCGATCGCGCTTCAACAAGTCAAAAATGATGCCGCGAAACTGGAAACGATTCGGCCCGATTTACCGCAATCGTTGTGCGATCTTATTCATCGGATGATCGAAAAAAATCCGGATAACCGCCCGCAAGATGCCGGCGGCATTCTTGCTGATTTAAAACAAATCAATATCGATGAAGATTACGATCTGTCCAATATCGACTTCCGCAGGTTGAGTACCACCACAGGTCCTGTTGAAAGCAATTCGCGTGTAGGGCGTCTGCAATCGGTAATGGATGGAAAACCAATCCTATCGCCATCCAAACGCGTGCTGGCTTGGGGGGCCGCTTGGGGATTGTGTGCCGCAGGTTGGTTTGGCGGTAGCTATTTAGCCAGTGCTGTTGCCCCCGTTGACCCATTAGAAGTCGAACAGACAGTCGAAATCTCCATCCCCAAGCTTGACTCTGTGGATAAACAATACGAATCGGTTTATTGGGAAATTTACGACCTCGAAGACGACCAAGAAGTTTCCACGCAAGAGGCGCTTTGGATTTCGGTGATCAAGTACTTCCCGATCTCCGAAGCGGGAGACGCCGCCAATAAAACGGAGCTTTATCATCGACGCGCGATGGCGCGATTGGGCGAACTGTATCTCCAAGAACAAAGATTCGAACAGGCCGAAGCGATTTATCAAGAGTTTTCTAATCTCAGTGACCTGGAAAAGAGCTTCCGCGTAACGGGATTGCTGGGGCTTGCCGTCGTAAAGGACAATCAATCTGCGGATGAATTTGATGGTGGATTAGACGAACAAGAATCTGCCGTGCGGAAACTGATCAGCGAGATCGAAGAAGATCGTAGTTTGTTAAATCCGACGATGCGGAAGTACCACAACCAGTTGCTGATCAAGTTCCCAAACTACTAAACAGCCGTCACGAGATAACTTCTGGACTTGGTCACTCAGCGCTGCAGACACTTGAGACGACGAGGCTTTTGAGCCACCGAGTTTCCGAGCCACCAGCTTGGGAAAATAGCAAGTTGCCGAATTGCAATCCGCCGACGACCGAATCCTGCTCGGGGGTACGGTACTCTTTACAGACGGAAAGTCTGGTTCACCCACCATAGCAATCGTGCTGCCAGCGAACGATAGCCCGTGAACAACCGCGCTTGACCGCCGATTCCAATCCGCAGTTTTTGATCCGTCGGCAGGGGAACACGGGCGTAGTACTGAAGTTCCGGCTTTTGGTACTGGGCCACCATCTCCAACACTAAATCAGGAATTTCGTTCTGCTGTCCCAATTGAGCGATCTGTTGTTGGCTCATTTCGTAACTCTCACGATTGATCGACATGTCGGTCACGCCCACCTCTTCGATTTCGGCTTCGATTCTGTCCCAAGGTCGAGAATACAATTTCATCGCCGCTGCGTTACCGACTTGGGCGAATTTAATCTGCTGTTCTGTTAACAGCACATACGCTTGCCAACTTGAAAGATCGGCAACTTCGCAAAAACGCTGGCCTCGGGAAACCGACACACTTACGTTTTTTCCCGACAGTAGTGGTTGTTGATCGGTGTTGGGAAGATCGCGCGGACTTGTTTGGGGGTGTTGGTAAGGCGTCTCCAGCACCGTCCCGCCCATGCCTTGAGCTTTCAGCGTCAGCAGTTCGTTCTGCGTGGTCAGGCTGTTGACCAGTTGAGCCAGTTCGATGATTTCCGAATTCAGGGTCGCCAATTCGTCAAGGTATTGGCTTGAGTTGTCCACCGAACCGGCGGCCATGTTGGCCTGCAGTTGGGCTCGTTTAGATTTTAGTTTGCCCTCGGCGTCGGCTAATTCCAGCGCTAAATCTAAATTGGTCAGTCGGGCTAAAATTTGGCCTTTTCGCACGACTTGGCCGGGTTTGACCAAACATTCTCTAAGGATTCCTTGCTCTTGGATGTAGATGGTTTCCAGTTGGTCAGGCACAACGATCAACGAACACCGTAGATAGTGCGGCAGCGGCGTCAGTAAAACGATCGCCAGCACCAACGACACTATGCCCAGAATCGAAAAGAATCTTGCTTTTTTCACTTGATGCAACCGCCCCGGAACAGACATGTATTTATACAGTTTATAGCACGGCATCACGACAATGCCGATCAAAGAAAACAGCGCAAGGCCCACCCCGAGCGACTCCAGCGCGTACGGTTCCAGCCACGTCATCAAAAAGTAAATAATCGAAAACATGATCACCCAACGGTACAAAAACGACGCGACGGTAAACATCGCAAACGCCCACGGCCGATTGGTTGGCATCAAATGGTCATCAGGAATTTCCAGCCCTAACCAATGGCGTCCCAACAACGTCGTCAACGCCTTGGTTGATTTCTGGCTGAGGTTGGGGATTTCTAAAATGTCACTGAGAATGTAATACCCGTCAAAACGCAGCAACGGATTCCCGTTGAACAACACCGTGCTGACGGAACTGACCAACATGATTTTCAAACAGATTTCTTGAACCAATCCCGGTTGTACGAACCACCACGCAAAAGTCGCGATCGTGGCAAGGATAATCTCAACGTACATTCCCGCCGCACCGATCGCTGCGCGATGCCATTTATTGTTCAGTCGCCAGCTATCGGAAACGTTGCAGTACAAACAGGGCGTCAGCACCAGCAACATAAACCCGATCTCATGGCATTCACCTCCCAATCGTTTACACGACAGGCCGTGGCCGAATTCGTGGCACATCTTGGTGAACGCCAATACGCCGACAAACAGATACCATTGCTTCGGATCAAAGAATGCCTCAAAACCGGGAAGCTTGGCCTGGAACGCCGACCAGTTGATCAGTACGCTCAACAGCGCGATCGCAGCGGCGAAAAACACCACACACATGCAAGTGAAGGTGAACACCCACCAAAAATATCGATTGATGAAGTTCAGAATTCTTTCGGGGTCAAACCCGCGATAGCGAATCGCGAGGATGTTGGACATCATTTGCAGACGTTCCATACGTGTGTTTTTTTCGCCCCGTTTCATTAGTTCGGAGCCTTGCCCAACTACGTCGGACGTCACCAGACCGTCGTTATGAAATCGTGTCAGCAGTTGCTGGAGGTCTTGCCGAGTGATCCGTTTGGGGGCGTACTGGGCGTGGTATTTATCTTGCAGGCCGTCGATCGTCTGCTGCCCGTCAAGCTGCTTCAACAGATAGAAAACCGAAGGCGGAAACTGAAAGTATTTTTGCCCCAACGGTTCTTTGACCACCCAAAATTCGACGCCCTGATACATTTGGCGATCAAAGGTTAAATCGGGACGCATCTTCAGTTTAACCGGTGGCCCGGACGGCATCTTTTGTTGTGGAACGGCGACAGCACCCATCTAAAACCACCATGTGCGGAACCAATCCCACGGCTGATAGAAGCAATAGAACCCTAACGGAACTTTGCCACAGAAAATTCGTACCGTCACACCCGCACCCGGTCGCGGTTTCTCAAGCGGTTGGATATCAACATCTGAAACGATGCCACGATAATGAGGCACGCCCTGTTCGTCGGGAAAAGTGCGATCGCTGACGCTGGACAATCTGCCAACCAGTGTTTCATTGGGATTGGTTGCGGTCGCAAATTCGACGTGAAGCTTCCCATCCCCCGCGTCCTCCAAGGCTGTGCGAATCGCTTCGTCCACGTAGGCGATCTTGTGTTGGGGAATACGAATCTCAAGTTCCCACGGCCCGTCTTGACGGCTGACCTGCAGCAACATCTGGCTGGCGTTGACCGGCAATTCGGACAACCGGCGTTGCGGATCGCGAGTGATGATCGTCCCTGAGATGGGCGCGGTGATCTCGAGTGCTTTTTGTTTCTCGTTCAGCAACTCCAACAGCTTTAATTTTGCCGACAATTGTTCCTGTATCAGTGCGGGTTTAGAACCGGCATCGATTGCTTCTTGCGGGTCGCGGCTGCCACGATTGATTTGAAATTCAGCGTTTTTAAGCTGAGCCCTCAGCGTCGCCAGCTGGGATAGTGTTTGGTTGATTTGCACCGACAAATCCACGTTCTTCATTCGCAGCAGCGGTTGGCCGACTTCCACGTCCGAATTTTCGTCGATCAAAATCTCCGTGATAACGCCCGGCGTTTGTGCGTACACCGATTGGCGAGTCTGCGGATGCATCACCCCGTCGACACGCATTTTAAGTTCGATAGGCCAGAAAATCATGGCTAATGTCACCAACGCTAACGCCACCGTCCCGGTCACAGTTTTCGCAAAGTGGTCACGGAACAAAAGTTTCTGCAGCCATCCCAACCGCTTCCACAGCGGTGCAAGGAAGATCTCGTTATGCCGCCGCGCGTTATTGAGCGCTAACTGCGATTGACCAACGATCAGATTGCAGTCTTCCGAAATTTGGTCGCGCGTCACGTCGGCATCAAAGTATTCGATGATCACCGCTCCGAGCTTCAACGGTTTTTCTCGTTTGCTCTTTTTCATTTCCAAGGTTGGCGAATCGTCCGGACGTTTGGCCAGCGGCAACACGACCAGCGTGCGGCTATTGGATTCGTCAAGATAATCGTTAATCTTTTTGGCCACGCTGGGGGCCAAGCCCTCGGTGTCGCCGGTGATCCAAAACGGTGTATCACCACTGACACTCGCGGTCGCGACACTGCCAAGCTTCTTCACCACGTTGGCGCGGTTGTCGAATTTGTCTTGGCTGCTGATTGCGATAACCTTGCAGCGTCTGCCGTTCCAGTTCGCGACGCTGACGCGATCGGCATTGAGCAAGCGGCGGGCTTCGTTGGCGATGCTGTAGGCGGTTTCTTTGGTGTCGATGGTCCCATGAACCTCGTTGATGAAATCGACCTTTTCGGTCCACTTGTCAGCCGACCGGCTCAATCGGTTCAAATCTTGATGCTCATGCCAGCGCTGAAACAGTTGGGCGATTTGCTTGAGAAATCTCAAATAACCGTCCTTCGCCGACGGGGTGATGTCGCCGCGTTGGACTAATTCAAGCGTCCCGCAACAGGAGTCTTTGCGATCGAATATCGGCGCCATCAGCATCAGAAACCGTTCGTCGGCGCCTCCTCCATGCGCGTCACCGGAAGGTTCTTGGGCGGGCGTAAAGGTGTCCGAACTCAATCCACGCAACGATTGGTTGTCGATGACCGCGAGCAGCGCTTCGTTGTGGAGGTTGTTTTCGTGATTGAGGATTGACCGCGCCGTTTCATGAGGGGCGCGTCCCGAGTGATGGGTTAACCGAGGCACGCGATCGTCGCCGACCTGCCATAACAACGCCCCATGCGCCCCCGTGATCCGCACGATATCGGAAAGAACGTGATTGCAGAATTGATCGAAGTCTTCCACCGAGCGCGTCATCTCGGTCAATTGGCGAACGGTCGTACGTACTTCATCCTTGATTTGATCAGATGAAGCTTGGGCGTGATTTTGTTGACCTGCAGACATGCGGCTTATTGTTAGGTTTTATATTAGGTTTAGAGGCAACGGGGAAAGACGGTGACTTCAATTGTTCAGGCCGCGAAACGAGGGTTTCAAATTGCACCCTCGCCGGCCCATTATAGATTAGAGGCGGCCGAAAGGTATGGGAACTTTGAAATGGGGCCCAAAGCGTGCTTTCATGGCAACCCGCCATTGTGTTTATCCGTAAAACCGTCTTCGGCGCGGCCAATAGGCGACGTTCGTCGCGGTCGAACTGATGGTCTACTCGTAATTGTCAAGAATTGGATCCAGCCCCATTTCGCGTTGCGATTTCGCCAGCTGTTTTTCGCTATACATGAGGGATTTTCGTGACCGGTAATGTTGGTTTTCAACTTTCGCCTGAGCACGGTGAAACAGCCGAATCCAATGTTCCTTCGAACGCGATTTCGCCGATTTCCGATGCCGCGTCGCCGCTTGCTGGCCGAAGGCGGACTCCAAGAGTTTATCTTCGGCGCTGATGTATTGCTGGACCGTGCCAGGGTCGCCCTGACGGCCACATCGTCCGAACAATTGCTGATCGATGCGACTCGATTCGTGCATTTCGGTTCCGATGACGTGCAGTCCACCGAGCGCTTTGACGTCGTCGGAGATTTTGATATCGGTCCCTCGTCCGGCCATGTTGGTGGCGACGGTCACCCGGCCTTTTTCGCCAGCCCGCGCGACGATTTCGGCTTCGCGTTCGACCTGTCGCGCGTTGAGCACTTCATGCTCGATCCCGCCGGCAGTCAGTTGCACCGAAAGTTCCTCTGATTTTGCGATCGAACGGGTGCCGATCAGAACGGGCCGTCCAATTTTGTGAACCTCTTGGACGTCGGCCACGATTTGCTGAAGTTTGGTCGCTTCATCAGGGCTGTATTTGATGGGGAGGTCTTTTCGTTGTGTCGGACGATTCGTTGAAATTACCGTTACCGGCATGTGGTAGATCTTTTTGAATTCGCGTCGCGACGAAAACGCCGTGCCCGTCATCCCGCTGAGAAATGGAAACCGGCTGACGAAGGATTGAACGGTAATTTTGGCTTGCGTGGCGGTGTCCATCGTGATTTCGACACTCTCTTTGGCTTCGATGGCCTGGTGGATGCCTCGACTCCAGCGACGGCCTTCCGAAATGCGGCCTGTCGATTCGTCCACAATGACAATTTCACCTGCGCGAATGACGTAGTCTTTATCAATGTTGTAGTCACGAAAGACCTGAATCGACCGTTCGATGAAATCATAGATCTCAAGCAATCCGACACCGGCAAGGTCGGCCGGTTTGGCAATTTTCCGCACCAGAGCCATGCCTTCGGGGGTTAGGTCAACCTTGCGACGTTCGCGGTCGTACCAGTAATCTTCGTCTTCGGCGAACTCCGGAGCGGCTTTGGCAGACCAAACGTAAAGGGATTTTTGTTGTTCATGCGTCGCACCGTCTCCTGGGGCTGAGAGAATCAGCGGCGTCCGCGCGTCGTCGATAAGGATGCTGTCGGCTTCGTCGATCAGAATAAAGTTTGGTTTACGATGGACGGTGAATTTTCCGGCCTGTTCGTGACTGCCGTGTTCACCAAAGTACAACGATTTTTGTTTTTGATCGCGCGTTGCAGAATGGTCGCGCAAGAAATCAAAACCAAACTCCTTCATCGTACCGTAGGTAATGTCGCAGCCGTAGGACGCCCGACGTTGTTCGCGCGACATGTCCGCTTGGACCACGCCGACTGTTTTTCCCAAGGCCCGATAAACAGGTTGCATCAGTTCAGCGTCTCGTTTGGCCAAGTAATCATTGCTGGTGGCCAGCAACGCCCCGCGTCCAGATAACGAATGAATGAACATGGGCAGGGTGGCAGTCAGCGTTTTGCCTTCGCCAGTTCTCATCTCTGCGACATGGCCCTGGCACATCGCTTTACCGCCAAGCAATTGCACATCGTAGTGCGACATGTTCATCTTGCGCCCCGACATGACTTTCACCAACGCAAACCCGCGTTCGATCAGCGGCGTTACCTTTTCGGTTTGCCGTGCCTCAAAACCAAGGTTCAGGGCAATGTCGTATAATTCGTCATCTGAAAGATCAGAGTATTGCGCACAAAATGATTTGACGCTGGAGAGAAAATTCAGTTTCACGACAACGAAATTATGGTTAAAACAAGCGATAGTTTGAATAGGTTATTGTAGACACCGACTGTCCCGTCAGTAAGACGAAGCCTAGTTTTACTTGGAATCCACCACCATTGAAGCCAAACCAAACAAAAACACGCTCATCGCTGAGCGTGTTTGTTGGTGACTTAAATTTAATCGGCGTAATTTGTTTTATCTATACGCGCGAAACGACGAATGGGAAAATCCCGTCGACATCGTCAATGCTGAAGTTCCCAATGGAGGCAAACGTTGCGTCGGTTGCGGCGGTAATTTGCCCGTCAGAATCTAAAATCAGAATACCTTCGGCTCGACTGCTGCCACGAAGTTCGTAACTCGATTCGGTTGAAACGATCGTGTTGCCTGCAGAATTAAAAGTCAATCCACCAATCACAACCATATCCGATTCGTCGCCGGTGTTCGCATCAACGCCGGTTCCCAGATTGATCAGGTTACCTCTCACGTCAAGCGTACCAGTCGCGTTGATCTGTGCAGTCGCGCTGTCGACAATGTTGAACATGCCTTGGCCCGCATCGAGCGTCAAGTTATTGGCGATGTTGGTTCCGGTCAACATGATTTGACTGTCTGATTCGACAAATACGTCGCCTGCGGACTGAACGGTCAAAGATCCAGAATTGAAGGTTGCGTCAAAATCATTTCCTGTGTCCACACCGCCAGCGAAGATATCACCACGATCGCCGATCGTGATCTCGTCATTATTGAGTGCTTCGAAACGACTGTTGGCCAATACGTCGATGCTTGAGTTCTGACCATCGGTGATAGAACCAAGAGACTGAATCCGCAGGTTGGTCGCCGAATTGGTTCCGGCAATCAAAGTGGAATCATCTTCGGTGATGTCCACCAACCCATTATCATCAGGCGACGTATTGAAGGACAACACACCGAATCGGAAATCGTCATTGTTTCTGTTGCCGAGGATAACGTTGTCGGCGAAGAAGCTGATCGAACCGTCAATCGCAACCGTTGCGTCGTCCGAATTGGAAATGTTGCCGGTCGAATTGATCAGTGAAAATCCGAGCCCCGCTTCACTGGCGTTGATCAAGTTGGTGTTACTGTCTTCTCTGAACCGGAAGGTGGTTTCGGTGTCGAATTGAACAGAACCTGCATTGAATTCATCAAAGGTTGTGTCCCCGATATCTACCGAAGCGGCGGTGAATTGAGCCAGTCCACGAATGTTGGTAATGGAACTGTCATCGTCGGTGATCGTTCCGGTGGATCGTAGATCCAGTGAACCAGCTTCGTTCTTGCGTTCGATCAGCACAACGTCTGAGTCGGCTTGGAATTCAAACTGGTTGACCGCAAAGAAGTACAATGCGCCCGTTTGGATGTTGTCGCCGGCTTGGTCGCCAAGAATCACGTTTTGGGCGGTCAGGCCTGACTGGCGGGTGACGTCAACGGTCGCGTTGATACCGTTGGTGATGTCTCCGATCGAACGGACTGACAAAGAACCAGCTTCATTGTTGCCGACAAAATTCGTTCCCGAACGTTCACTGATCGAAACATGCCCGTTGGAAACGAAAGTCACGCTGCCTGCATTAAAAGTGTCGGTTCCATTGTCGCCGAACCGGACACCAAAGGTCGCGTTAAGTTCGGCCAGTCCTGCAACATCAACGGTCGTGGTAGTACCATCAAAAAGGGCGCCCGGTGTCGTCAACTGCAGGGACTGAGCATTAGTTGACACCAAGGTGATATTGGTATCTTCCTGTAACGCGACCGATCCCGATGCGTCGAAGGACACACGGCGGAAGTTGGTCGTTTGAGTATCGGACCCTAAATCGATATTAGTGCCGATGAATCTCCCGTCTTGCCCAACGTTGATGTCAGCAGTCGCGGTGTCGGTAACTGTGCCGCCAGCGGTGACCAACAGATCGCCAGAGGATTCAATACCCGTCAGCACGATTGAATTGATATCGGTGACTGAGATGTCGTTGTTGACCGACCCCGTTGTGGTCGCGCTGAATAACGTGAAGTCGTTGGCCGCATTGTCCAATTGAATTGAATTGGTGCTCGCGTTGATGGTTGTGGTGCCGGCAACGACCAAACTCCCGCCAGTGGCATCATTGAGGCCATCGCCAATTCCGCCGTTGGTGCCGTCAAGGAAAGCAGTGAAGTTCTGATCGACTTCATAATCGCCCAAAACAGAAACTTGATTCACGTTTTGAATAAAGACATTGTTCAGGTCGCGACCGGCGGCATCGGTGAAGTTACCGTCAAGGACGACTGTTTGATCAGAACTGCCGACGTTTCCAGAGATCGTGATTTGCCTGACATCGTTAGCCGAAAGTGGGCCCGCAACGCTGTTGATCAGGATCTGATCGCTGCCATTGACGGTCACGAAGTTATTGACCACCTCGACCACTGCGTTGTCATTGGCGTCCGAAAGCGTGACTGTCAACACGCCAGTGGCAGGGATGAAAGCGGCGGTGGTGGCGAGGACACGACGTTCCTCAAGCGCGCCGTAGCTTAATCCGCGTTTGCGGGTGCGGTGGATTTTGGACGATGAGTTCAACTTTGACTTCGTCGATGTTTTTTTAAAAAATGAGCGCATTATGATTAGGCCTCCGTGCCACAATTAAATTCTTAGGTAGTCAGAACGAGGTGAGCCAATTGTGAACTCAGCCGATGTTAGATTGCCAAGCGGTGGGGCTCGGAATCGGGCTGAGTTGACTCAAGTTGCTTTTCAATGTTGCCTTGATGGTTCGCAAGAGTTGCGAGTTTAAGGTGAGGCGGGAAACTTAGAGACTATCGCTTCTTCCCGATAGCCAGATCGTCAACCGGTAAGTCCGACTTGCTAGCTAATTCGCGACGGCGTAATACCGCTGCAACTTTGAGATCGGCAAAGCGTATTGAGAACAATAGGAAAATTCGATACTATCCCGCCGCCCGACAAATTGAGTGTCGTTTTTAAGCGGATTTCGACATGAGAAAAACGAGCTGTTGCGGGCGTGGTAGCGTCAAAATAATTTCGAAGCTCGACACCGAAAAATCGATTTTACATGCAAAACTTTGCCATCAAACGTAACGCGCCCAAGTGCTTTCGAACAGAGAAAGTGTTTCGTCCGGGCGACTGTTTCTATTCTGAATTGGTCGAATCCGACGATGGGCAAATGGTACGTAAAGACTACGCCGCGGATCAGTGGACCGGAATGTCGGAAAATGCGATTGGGTGGTGGAAGCAAACGGTTCCGCAATTGGAATCGGGGAAAATCTACTGGGCTCCTGACGAAGTTTTAATCCGTTACTTTCAGTCGTTGATGAATTCACCCCAACGGGCCCAGGCGGCTTACATCATGGCGCTGTTGATGGTTCAAAAACGGCTTCTGACGTTAGAAGACTCCGGTTTGGAAGACGATGCAAAACTTGTCTTGCGCGAAAGAAAGTCGGGTGAAGTTTTCGAAGTTGCCCAACAAAACATCTCCCCTGAACGTATCAAAGAATTAGAAATGCAACTGTGTGAAAATTTATTCTCCGACCAACCTTTTGTCCAAACTGACGTCGAACCATAGTTTGGCCGTAAAACTTGCACCGCCTTTGTTAACACGTTTCTGTTAACACGCCTCCGTTGGCCTCAAATACGAAAACACTTTTTGAACACTAACCAAACACCTTCGCAAAAAACGCGGGCAAAAGGCCAGCGGTTCTGCGCCCTGAAGGCTTTGTGCGTTTTCGTATTGGCCTTTTTAAGTTTTTCCCGTTTGGCTGATGCCCAATGGTTTAAGCGGTTCAATCGACCGAGCAATCCAATCCCGATTGTTTTTAACGGGCCCCCGACCCAACCGCAATTGCTTCAACGTTTGGCCGCGCAGACCGCTTCGGTAAATCAAGTCGATGCCAGTGTCAGCGTTGAACTTCAAGGGGCGCCGAAACTCAAAGGTACGCTTCAAATCGAACGCCCATTGCGTCTACGATTAAAAGCGGGGGTTTTAGGCGTCGACCAAATGGGCGTTGACGTAGGCAGCAACGACCAGCTTTTTTGGATCTGGACACGCGTACCCATCCCCGGCCAACCTCCGACGCTGATGTACGCCGCCCATGAGCAATTCAAACGGTCCAGCGGAGCGGTTCGGCAAGCGATCCCGTTGGAACCGAGCTGGTTGATCAATGCGTTGGGATTAGTTGAATTCTCGAACGACGATTTCCATCAAGGCCCGCTCCCAACCCGCGAAGGACGTTTGAAACTGATCACCGTCAGTGACGCTGCCGCCGGGCGACAGTATCGAATCACGATCATTGACGCCACGCGCGGTCTAATCGAACAGCAGTCAATCTACGATGAAAATCGTAGATTAATCGCTTATACAAACTCGACCGGATACAAGTTCTATCCCGAACACAACGTCAGCCTGCCCAACAAAATCGAAATGCACTTGTTCTCCCCCGACGGCACCGAACAATCGCTCACGGTAAAGACCACTGGCTTCAACATCAACAGCCTCTTCGGCGATCCTCAGCGGATGTGGACGATGCCCCAACCGGCCAACGTGCAGAGAATCGATCTTTCGCAAGTTGGCGGTCAAGCGAACCCGCCGCCGACACCGCGACGTCCAGCCTTGCCGCCGCCACAGCCAACCCTGTCGCCGCCAAGACCAAGCTATCGAGGCGCGACGGCGACTCCAGTTTCAGACGCGCATTACGCCGCCCCATCCACCGGGCGAAACAATGGACGCCATCGCGGCCAATACGCGCCGGCCACGCTAAGGCCCACACCGTCGTCGGCCCCGGTGCTAAGTGCGCCCCAACCCCGGACCCGCCTAAGCCCGCTCAAATAACAATCTCCTGCCACGTTGGCCCGTCATTTAAGGATTACGTTTAAGTCGTTCATCGCGCGATCAATTCGCCGCCTTTAATATACGCATATATACGCATTTAAATTATACGCTTTGAAGTCAGCTTTGAACTCATTTTCAAAGTCGGGTTGACAGTGTCCTGAAATTCGGGCGTTTGAAAATCCGTTTAATTATGGGCCACGACGTTCCGATAGTGATTAAATGAAGCTCGTAAGCTTCTCTTTATGAGATCCCGCGACCGTCTGCCGCCTAACTTGACACGCAGAAACGACAGCCCTAACATCTTGTGTAAGTTAACACCGGCGTCAACAAGTACGGTGTCAAACACGGCACTAATCGTAGCTAAATTTACAGCCGAACTAGCGGCCAGATTACCCGAAGCGTTTTATTCATGTTTGACCGTCAAGGCCAAAACATTTTTGCAGGAGATTTTTAATGACTCATGTTGTCGCCGAGCCTTGTGACGGTTGCCGTTACACCGATTGCGTTGTGGTTTGTCCCGTGGAGTGTTTTTACGAGGGCGAAACAATGCTTTACATTCATCCCGACGAATGTATTGATTGCGAGGCTTGCGTGCCAGAATGCCCCGTGGAAGCAATTTTTCACGAAGATGAACTGCCGGAACAATGGCAAAGCTTCGTGCAATTGAACGCAGATAAGTCCGAAGAATGTGAGAACATCACCGAACGCAAAGAACCGCTGAAAAAGGACGATTAAGCGTTAGACTGGATTCAAAATCGCAGCGTAGGGGCGATAGATGGAATCGCCAGATCGCGGGGGCAACAGGCCTCGATTCGGGCGAAACCAGCGCCCCTGAAAACGGTAACGCGACCAAACACCAGTCTCACCTGCCAAAAAACAGTTCAGGCTAACCAAAATTACCAACCCCCGAATCGTCAACCCGAATTCGAGATTGACTTTTGTTGTTTTGTCGGTGGGGGCAGCTTTCAAACCGCGTTTGACTCCCGCGCGTTTTACTTTCACCCGCGTTTTAGCTACCAGCGTGCCTGATCTTTGAGCAACCCGTCGGGAGTGATTCCATAGGAATCGTAAAACGCGGATTCGAAGTCACGCCCTTGTTGTAAGCGATTGACCATCAGTTTGAATGGGAGGCTCTGTGGGTGAAGCATCTCCACAAACCGGTAGCCCGCCAACGCGGCTTGATCGGCAGCGCTGTTGTTGCCCAAAAAATCGGTTAGCTGCTTCATGGTTAGCTGCTTCATTTTTGCCATCGCATCAACGGCTTCTAATTGCCATCGTCGGGCCACCGGATTGCGGCGGAACATATTGCCGGCCACCCAGTATCCCATTCCGCTCGCAAACCAGCGTGGGACGCTGGGGGTCCAATTGGCAACATGCACCGAAGCGATGGCGCGTGCTAGAGACATTTCATAATCGGCGTCCGAATCGTTGATCCCGCGCAGCAACACGACATGGGCGGTCGGGGCGTTGGACTGCCAAGCGCTGATTGAAGATTTTGAATAGGTGTGTTTTTCAACCATCCTTCCAAACTCAGAAAAATCATAACGCTTATCGACAACAAACAGGGCTGTTTCATAGCAAGCGGCTCAAGTGTACAAGGGTTTTTTTGTTGGCGGGGCTCGGGCGGTGGACCACCTGTGAGACTACCAACGGTTTTTTCCATCAATGGCGCTGCAAATCGTCACGTCAGAGTTGTGCGGTGAAAATCACCACGGCAACCAATATGAAGATCATCGAAATCACGACCATCCCGACCAACCAAGCCGGCACTTTCTTCGGCCGTTTGCGAGTCCGGATTTTGAGACCCTCTTTGGCGATTTTGCGATTGCTGACCGGCGACCGTGAAAGCACCTTGGAAGACACCGAAGCGCTGGGGCTGTCAGGGACCGCATCGGTGTCGATGACAAAGGGTGAATCGGTAGCCCTCCGCCGGTGTTCGGTCAACGTCTGGCCTGCTTGGGCCTTGACTATCGATGTTTCGCCTGGATTGGACGGTGCTGATCGCTTGCTGCTGCGGGGCGGGGCCCCCACAGGCAGTGTTGCACCGTAAGACGAACCATTGCCAACGGTTACCGCGCTCCTTTGGCGAGCTAAAGCATTGGCGATGGATTGACGCAAGTGCTCGCAATCGCGATATCGATCGTTGGGATCTTTGTGCATCATCTTTTCGCAAATCTGTACCAGTTCCACCGGGAGATCGGGACGCGTTTCAAACAGCGATGGTGGCTGCTGGGTTTGGTGCATCGCGATCCGTTGGGCGAGCGACCCCTGAGAGAACGGCGGTTTGCCCGTCAGCAGGAAATACAACGTACAGCCCAACGAATAGATGTCCGCCCGATGGTCGACGTTGTGACTGTTGACGGCTTGTTCGGGAGAAAGATAGTCAGCGGTGCCCATGACTTTTTCGTTGTGCAACACGGTCAATGATTCTTCTTCCTCTTGTTGAAACAATGCCAAACCAAGGTCCAAAATTTTGACGACGCCTTCTTCGGTCAACAATAAATTGGCAGGCTTAATGTCTCGATGGACCATGCCTTTTTCGTGTGCATGGGTCAGCCCAGATGCTGCCTGCATGACGTAATCGGCAGCCGTTTCGGGGCTAAAGGGGCCGTGTTCTTTTACCATCTCGTATAGGTCGGCGCCTTTGACGTGTTCCATGACCATGTAGTGCGTATCGGCCTCGTTGCAGATGTCGTAAATGCGAACGACATTGGCATGATTGAGCGCAGCGGCAGCTTTTCCCTCACGGTAAAACCGACCAAGATAGCTTTTATCAGAAACTCGTTTACGGGGCAGGACCTTGATTGCGCGGGTCTGTTGGGAAACCTTATGTTCAGCGAGATAGACGCTGCTCATGCCGCCGGTTCCAAGATGCCCCAGCAGTTTAAATTTCCCCAAAAAGAATCCCTTGTACTTTCCCCCTAAAAGCTTATCGACGTGCCAGCGTGTGATCAGCCCGGAATCGACAAGGTGAGAGGCAAGTTTTTCGGTGTTTACTTTTTCTCCGTCGGCAATGTTTGCCAAATCTTTCAAGGCAGACTTCAAGCTTCCATCGGCGACAATCCGACTTTTTTCCAGCAGCGAGAGAAAACTTTTGGCGCTTTGATCCGCCATTGCAACTATGCCTCGGGACGATGAGAAAACCTGAACACGACAACTTCCGTTATATTGGAGCACGCTTCGCTGTTATAACGCCAGCGGCTATACTGATGTGGCTTTTGGCTGGATTTAGTCTAATGGAATTCCTGTTAATGTGCATTCTTTTAGGCTGAAAAAGCGTTTCTTCTGAGCGTTTGTGCATTAAAAACATTCACTCGCAAGGATGGGGAACAATTATACCGAATCAACCGTTTGAGGGAGCAATCACAGTGGACCATTTGGGTATCTTCGCCAAATTTTGGACACCGGGCAAAGTAAAAACCCGTCTTGCAGCAACCATTGGCGACGTCGAATCTGCCTCGGTTTACCACGCGATGCTGAATTATCTGGTCGACAATTTGCAAACCGTAGGCGACCAACGCACGATCGCCTTCACGCCCCAAACGTCGCAGCCCTCGTTTCTTGAACTCGGCGCTTCAACCGACAGCACGTGGCAATGTGTCGCGCAGGTCGACGGTTCGTTAGGGCAACGCATGACTCATTTTTTTTCGTCGGCATTCTCCGATTCGAAAACACGGAATGTCGTGTTAATCGGGTCGGATTGTCCGACGATTACACCCGACCTCTGCCGCGACGCGTTTGCGGCATTACAGAACAACGATGTCGTACTGGGACCAACCTTCGATGGAGGATATTACCTGGTCGGTATGAGCAACCGTTTTTACGACGTTTTCTCGGGCATCACCTATAGCACTGAATCGGTGTTAGGACAGACAATCAAAAAATTGCAAGCCGACCAACGCGCTTTCGCTCTGTTACCACAACTTCAAGACATCGACGAATTCCCTCAATTGTTCGATCTATACAAAACCCTGACTGACCAACGCCAGCCGAACCAATCGGCCTTGCTGTCGATCGTCCAAGACGCCGTGTCATCGGAGCGTTCAAAATGAAAGTTGCGATCGTCGGCGGAGGTGTAATTGGATTGTCGATGGCGTATGAGTTGAGCCGTCGCGGCCATGACGTTGTCGTCACCGAAAGAGAGCGTTTGGGCCGCCAATCGTCTTGGGCTGGGGCTGGAGTCTTCCCGGCTTCGAACATCAACACCGCGATTCATCCGTTGGAACATTTAGAGGCGCGGTCGGACCAATTGCACCCCGTCTGGGCACATGACCTAAAACAACAAACGGGAATCGATAACGGGTTCCAACGCTGTGGTGGTCTCCACCTAGCACGAACGGCTGGCGAAAAAGCGGCCCTCGCGGGGGGCGTCGGCGAGTGGCAGCGACGCGATTTTCAGACCGTTAAACTCTCCCCTGAGGAATTGAAAAAACGATTCAGCGCACTACGATGTGCCGGCGATGAATCATGGGTTGCATGGTGGTTGCCAGGTGAAGCTCAGGTTTGCAACCCACAACATTTAAAAGCCCTCGTTGCCGCCTGTCAGATCAACGGCGTGAAGTTGTTGGAAAATTGTGGCGACGCCGAACTCGATCGAAACGCCGGCGATGTGGTCGGCATCCGCATCCCGGGACGCGGTGGAGAAACAATCACCGCCGACGCTTACTGCATAACCGCCGGAGCTTGGACGCAGCACATCGTCGACGAAGTTCCCATGGTGCCGGTGCGCGGGCAAATGTTGTTGTACAAATTGGACGCCGCACCCTTTGCCGCGGTGGTCAACGAGGGATCGCGATACTTGGTCCCACGCGCCGACGGACATGTTCTTTTCGGTGCGACCATCGAAGAAGCCGGATTTGATACCAGCACAACCGCGCATGGATTAGCCAACCTCCAACAGCATGCTCGTGATCTACTGCCGGCGTTGACCGAGGACCGATTGGTGAAGTCATGGGCGGGGTTGCGTCCAGGAACTTTTGATGGGTTTGCCTACATCGGTCCGTTAACCGGCAGTGAAAATGTGTTTGTCGCGGCAGGCCACTTCAAGGCCGGGCTCCATTTAGCACCGGCGACCGCCGAAGCCGTTTCAGATCTTATTGAAAAAAAACAGCCAAAAATTGACCTTCGCCCATTTGCCCCCGCACGCGCCATGATTCTTCCCTGAACCCAATGCCCCCAAGGCCGCGCCTCAGCATCAAACGTGCGTGATGCGTTATGCGATTAAAAGGCCGCTTAAGCCGAGAAAATCGGACATGTTTCCTCACCGGTCCTGTGATGCCCTCACTCACGCAGACCCTCACTGTCGTCTAGGGATTGACCCGCTGCCGATTGGTCTTCTTGAAGGCTTTTCCTGTAGTCGTCCAGCGCTTCGTTCAACAGTTCCGCGTTTTCTACCAACTGAGCCCGTTGTTGGCTCGAAAGAATCGCATGTTCTACCAAAGTTATCTCCTTGGTTTCCTGTTCGCCTTTTTTGTTGATCGAATACTCGATCGTTTTGACCGTTAAATAAGCGTCTTCCATTTCTTGGCCGGGGATGCTGTTGACGATGTACTGAGCCAATTTCGCGGATTGGTCATCTTTGGGGATCGGAATTTCCAGCAACTCATCGACCGATGTGGCCGATTGTATTTTGCCGACCATTTCATCGCTGGTGATCGGTAGCATCATCACTGTTTCGGATTCACTGGCCCACAAGTTCATTTTTTCGCTGTAGGGTTCTTTGGCCGCAGCACTCGACATCGTCCAAACGCAATAGAAGACAACCCCCGCTTCGATCAACCACACTAAATAGACCAACCACCCACCGATCGGAGCCCCGTTAGCATTACCACGTCCGGCGAACGCCCATCCTGTGTCGATACGATCTTTTAGATGCACAGCAAAGGTATAGTTTTCGTTAAAATCCGCAATCACAGCCGCGCGTTCCTCTTCAGAGATTTCTTGAGAGGTCTCCAGTTCTGACAGAATCCGAGTCCGGTTGGTGTGGTATTGGCTGTAGAATTTCGCGATCATGCCGGCGGTGGCCAAAAACACACCCACCAAGATCGCGGTCATCAGACTTCGGCAGTGGCCTTTGTTGACAATGAATGCCGATATCGTACCAAGCGCGATCCCAAATCCCAGCGTCAGCAAAGCGCTGACGTAGATATAGGGAATCCATTCCAGTAAAAGATGATAGATGTGCGCTAACACAGTTGCGGCAATGCAACCGACCACCATAAGTGGCCAAGTCACCAACCCAACACCACCCGACGGTTTGTAGACGCTGAACATAGAGCACTCTCTCTTGGGGATTATTGACACTGGGAGCCCGTTGAAAAAAGAATATAAATGATTGGATCAAGGGTGGAAACTGTAAGCGCAACGTAACCGTTCACGGTAGGGCGATTACTCCACACTGGGCAATCAGGGTGGAGTTTCGTGTTTTGGCTGCTGATTTCCGACAGTTGGGCGCACGCTCTGCCTTGGGATGAAGGTAATGGAACGCTCCGCTGCGCTGATCGATCAACTTGGCCGCGTCACCGATCCGCGTCGTGGCGAACCAGTTTATCCGCTGGTCAATATTTTGTTCATGACGATTTGCGCTGTGGTTGCTGGCGCGGATGATTATGTGGCGATTGCGAAGTTTGCCAACACGAAGAAAGATTGGTTTGCGAAGTTTTGGGACATGTCCCAAGGAGTTCCTGCGCACGATCGCTCTAATGCAGTTCTCAATGCAGTTCTCAATGCGATCAAGCCTGAGGAGTTTGAACCGATCTTGCTGGCGTGGCGTACAGACTTGCACAAGATAACC
>CALDYR010000067.1 GCA_937944405.1 uncultured Pirellulaceae bacterium | reverse complement strand
GACCGAGTGCTTGTTCGATGCCAACCAAGGCTCGACCTACAATCGTGTGGTGCAGTATAATATGGGGATAATGCCCCCATATTTCAATTCGCCAACCCTAAGCGCGGCGGATTTTGTTAAGTTTCTCCGCGCGACAACCGCCATGTCGATCGAATTTAATTGTCCCAATATCGTTTACGATTTCTCCACCGAAACTCGATCACGTTGCAACAAGAACCTAATCGCTCCCGTGGATAAAGCCGGCAGCACGGTGACTTGCCCTTCCTGCAAGCGGAGTCTCACCATCCCCACCCCTTCGCGCCCGTTTGAGAAAGAAGACATCATGGAGATTGATTTTGGCAACGGCCATTCAGTCTCCCCCCAGTCCGTTACTGTCGCTCATGACCGAACCGCGCGATGCCGGAAATGCGGAAGGCCATTGGACAGAAAAAAAGTCTGTCAGCGCTGTAACTATGTGGCCCCCAATCTTGGATTCTCCGACAAACAGATCGATGCGATCAAGATCAAGCCTGTCGGGTTCCAATTGTGGTTAATCAATATCCTCTCCCAAGGCATGCCCATCGCCGTACTTGCGTCGACGGTTCACTTTTTGTTCGTTGTGCTGAGTGTGGGTTGGGGAGCACTGATTTTATTTTCGACCGAAGGTGTGTCCCGGTTTTGGCTGTTAGCGCTGCTGTTGACCGCTGCCTACTTCTATGTCACTTTGGCGACTAAGTCCTACGGATTTTTACGCAGTCCACATGCTCGGTTGGCATGGTTTCAAACGCTGTTTTGGAACGTCATTCTTTGGGCCGCTCGCAGCAACCACTGGGCCAGCAACAGAGACCGCTTGGTCTTGGATAAAAGAGGAGCGGCACTGGCTGATGAAGATCTGGACAAAATAAAAGATCTAAAAGAAGTCGGCGTACTGGACCTAGAGGGCACTTTAATTACCGACCAAGCGTTTCGTTTTTTCTACCGCATGGATCGGTTAGAATGCCTTGTGCTCAAAAACACGGAAGTCAGTCATTGTGAGGTTTTCCGGCTCCAACAAACCAAACCAAAACTTTGGATTTGGCATTAAGGATCGCGGGGATTGTAAGTGCCTATTTTTTAATCCGGCCATTTTCTTTCACTTAACCGTCAGCCGACAGGCGTACGTTTTCGGGGACGATAGAAACACTTCCCCCGGTCGGCCAACCGCTTAATAAAGAATGGTGCGCAAACGGGTCGCTGTCCAAATCCCCAAGCTATTTCCCAGCGTTGCTAAACATGTTCCAACCTGATCAGTACACGTTAATCGATTTTGGCGATGGCGAGAAACTTGAGCGATTCGGCGACTATACCGTTCGACGGCAGTCGCCATCGGTCGATCAATATCACACCGACAAACGGGATTGGGATTGCGATCTGCGTTTTCGACGTTCTGCTAAAACGGGTTGGGCCCCAAAACCTCCCACCGATCGGGCTTGGTCGATTCAACACGGAAACAAACGTTTCGTCTTGAAACAGTCCCCTGCAGGACAGGTGGGCATCTTTCCCGAACAAACGTCGAATTGGGATTGGATTAGAGACCGAAGTGACCGCATCTGTGGTATGAAGGCGATCAATTTGTTTGGCTACACCGGTGGCACGACGATGCAATTGGCGGATTGCGGTGTCGAAGTTACTCACGTCGACGCAGCGAAACCGGTCGTTCATTGGGCGCGCCAGAACGCCGACCGGTCAGACCTTTTGTCCGACAACATTCGTTGGATCGTTGACGATGCACTTACGTATTTGCGGCGCGAAGTAAAACGCAATCATCGGTATCAGATCGTCGTTGCCGATCCACCGTCGTTTGGGCGTGGCCCCAAAGGATCGGTATGGAAACTACAACGAGATCTTCCGCTGCTCTTTGAGCAAATCAGCGCGGTCACCGACGATCTGCAAATGTTGATCGTTTCGTGTCACACCCCCGAAACAACCGCCGAAGATCTGCGGCGGTTGGCTGTCAATGAACTGCCGGTCGAACGCCGAACAGGGGAGGCACTGAGTCTTGAATTACACAGTCGATCCCAAAAAACGCTCCGCAGCGGCGAGTGTTTTCGATGGGCCGCGTTTTAAAACAGAAACATGCGATGCAAACGATCTCCAGTCCCAGTAATCCGCGTCTTAAAGAGGCGATGCAACTGCACACCGCGCGCGGTCGCAAGAAACAGAACCGCATCATCATTTTCGGCCAGCGCGAGATCGATCGCGCGATTTCGGCTGGTATCGTGCCCGACCAGATCTTCGTTCCCCCTAACTCATCAGCGGTTGAAGGATTCGATAAAACGAAGATCTATCAACTCGCTGGCCCATTGTTCGAAAAACTGAACTACGGCAATCGGCTGGACGACGCGATCATGACCGCCGCCCGACCGTCGACCGATTTGAAAGGCGTTAATCTCAAAGGGCCTGGTTTGGTTGCGATTTTAGAAGCCATCGAAAAACCGGGAAACCTAGGAGGGATTCTACGTTCGGCAGACGGCAGTGGGGTCAAAGCGGTGATCGTGGCCGACCCATTGACAGACGTTTTCCATCCCAACTCGATCCGTAATAGTTGCGGTGCCGCGTTCAACGTCCCCACCGCCGTGGGCAACAGTCGCCAAGTAATCGCAGCACTAAAATCAGCGTCGAAAACCATCTTGGTCGCCACTCCCGACGCGGAAAAGAATCTCCACCAAGTCGACTTAAAATCGGAAACGGCCATCGTCTTGGGCAACGAAGCAAACGGCGTTTCACAGCAGTGGATTGATGCCGCTGATGAGCGATTTCGGTTGCCGATGCTGGGCGTCGCGGATAGCCTTAACGTCTCTGTCACCGCTGCGATCGTGATGTATGAATCTCTGAGGCAGCGCTCATAAAGAGTCACAGTTGGCGGTATCAGCTATTTCACCGCTGTTAGTACCTTAGAGTTCGACGTTAGGCTTTCAAATGCTTAAGTTTAGCTACTAACATTTAAATGGACTGAATCGACCGAGCGGGAGGTAGCTTTCGGACGTGCGGGTTCGTCGGTGGGTTTCACCAACACATTCATTGCAGCAAAAACTGCCACCCAGAAACTAACAAACAGCGCCATGATAAGGATGTTAGACAACGAGAAACTGCTGATGTCTTCAGACACAACAAACCGTGGTGTCATGGTCGTACCAGTAACCGGCATCACGTAGTTAAGTTCGATCGTGTCGGTACTTTCAGAAGTAAACCGCTCCATGAAATTATACCCCAGATCGAACTCTAAAATCGCTTCAGGTTTGTAGGATGAAATTTCAGTGCTGGCCACCAGCACAGAGTCATTCTGGAGGCTCGCCTGATTGAGAATTTTATCGTCGCTGCCGGTGATCTTAAAATCCAAACGCTCTAATTGAAAGGCTTCGTCCTGTTCAGAACAGCAATCAACATCGACGTGCAGCGACAACCTGTCAATCGTCGTAATTCCGCGGGATTCGAAGTATCGGTACAGATCGCCGGTGGTCAGCGCTGACTTGCCCATCACGAACGAATCGGAGTCGTTAATGATTGTTCGATAGCATGGCTTACAGCGAAAATCGCCTGCGACTGTTTCGCTGGAATCTTCGTTGATACAGATTTCGTCAGCCGTTACCGTTGCAGACGAAAACAGGAAGATTAACACCGCTGCGATTGGCGCACACGCCGCGTTGAATCCGAATTGCCGAAGCGCTCTATTCCGAATGGATGTCATAACAAGTCATTAGAGAAGCTATTTCAAGTTGTTAATCACTGATGCAATGTAGCTCAGAAAAGGCCCCATTGCAACAGAAAGACGGGCCCTTTCCCAACCTAGCCTAGGTTTTATTCGCCGTGCTCTGAGGCTAAAGGGCTTTTTTTTACCATATTTTAACACTTCCATGTCACCAACGTGCTTTATGCCGTCTTTAACGGTCGTGATCGTATAAAACTTCTAAGCCCAACTTTGACTTAAATTTTCCCTTGGTTGAAATCAGGGGGAGGCAAACGAACCGGATCAACTCCAAAGTCGAATAACTGTGGAATTTCCGAGACGACGTAATGACCGGATGGCGGACGATCTTGAACCGCCCGTGAGCCTTTACGCTGCGACTGAAAAAAAGTTCTTCGGCGGCGAAGTATTCTTCGTCGAAGCCCCCGAAATGTTCGAAAAGATCTCGCCGGCAGTACATGAAACATCCTGCCGCCCAACCTCCTATGGTTTGCCACACCAACCTGACACCGTAGTACAGCATCAGTTTCGTCCAATGGATCTTTTCAATCTCGTCGATCACGACGTGCGCTCCGCCGCCGGCAACACCTTCACAAATCGCGTCCAAAGATTGCTGCAACGTTCTTTGGGGCAGCAAAGTATCAGCATCAAGAAAAAACAGACACGTGTAACGAGCATGCTTGGCTCCGGCGTTCCTCACCGCGCCAATGTTTCGCAATTTGACGCTGATCACACGAGCTCCGTTAGCTTCGGCGATCGCGTGAGTTTCATCGCTCGAATCGTCGTCGACCACGATCACTTCATAGTTCAGATTCAGATCCTTCGCCGAGCGATGCAAACACGCAAGCGTATTGCCAAGGTAGTTCGATTCGTTATGTGCCGGAATAACGAACGATACCGTCGGATAAACCCGCTGTGATGGTTGAAAATGGTCGGGGTATTGAGGGATCATTGCGATTTCTAATCTAATGCGTTTTCAAGGTTGAGAACTGGGGCGCGGGATAAACAGGGAGCGTCGCTGGGCTTTTAGTTTGGCAAGGTTTTTCTAGTTTCGTTTCTAGTTTCGTTGCAACTGGTCTGAGTTCTGGCCAATCCGACTCTCCTCGGTTCACCACTACAGTGTAAAGAAAATCCGTTGAGAAAACGTACCATTGGAACCGAACATTTTCAGATGTTCGGGTTAGGCAATTTGAGCGATCTAATTTCGCGTTCTAATCAGAATTTCAGTTTCGCTAAAGACTGTTGGTGCGTCGAAGAACTCCCTATATTTATAGCGGTCTGTTGACAGCAATTCCATCTACACCGCATTACAATCTGGCGGAATCATATGCAAAAAAGAATGTCGATGAACGAGGTGATGGCCGTGGTTTTGGCCGGAGGTAAAGGCTCGCGTCTCGAACCGTTGACTCGGGATCGCGCCAAACCGGCGGTGCCCTTTGGCGGCGGATATCGCATCGTTGATTTTGCCCTGTCCAATTGCATCAACAGCGGACTCCGCAAGATGATCTTGCTGACCCAATATAAAGCAATCAGCCTCGACCGGCACATCAACAATGGCTGGCGAAAGTATTTTTGCAGCGAAATGGGCGAATTCATCGATGTCGTACCACCTCAACAGCGAATCGACGAAAACTGGTACAAAGGCACCGCAGACGCCGTTTACCAGAACATCTATTCAATCGAAAAAGAGCGTCCAGAGGAGGTCTTGATTCTGGCTGGCGATCACATCTACAAAATGGATTACGAAGCGATGATCGCCTACCATCGCAAGAAGAAAGCTGATTTGACCGTGGCCGCGTTGCAGGTTTCGCGCGAAGAAGCGAAGGCCTTTGGAGTGATGACGGTCGATTCATCTCAGGCCATTATCGGATTCGACGAAAAACCAGAAGACCCAAAATGCGTCCCCGGTGAAGACAATCTGTGCCTGGCGAGCATGGGCGTCTACGTATTTTCGGCTCGGTTTCTGTTCGAACAGTTGCTCAAGGATGCCAACGACCCCACCAGCAGCAACGATTTTGGGAAAGACATTATCCCAGCGATCATCAACGACAGTCGCGTTTTCGCCTACCCCTTTGGGGACCAAAACAACCAACGCCAATCCTACTGGCGAGACGTTGGAACGATCGATGCGTACTACGAAGCGAGCATGGATTTGATCAATGTCGAACCGATGCTGAACATGTACGATCAAGATTGGCCGATTCGCAGTTTTCAAGTCAACCTACCGCCGCCAAAATTCGTCTTCAACGATGCACAAGGGGATGAAACGCGCGTGGGCATGGCGACCGACAGCATCGTCTGTCCCGGCAGCGTGATCTCAGGCGGAAAAGTGCGACGTTCAATCGTTGGAGCTGAAGTACGAATCAATAGTTATTCAGAAGTTGAAGACTCGATTCTGTTTAACCGAGTCAACATCGGCCGAAACTGTAAAATTCGAAAAGCCATCATCGACAAAAACGTCAGCATTCCAGACGGGACAGAAATCGGGTACAGCCTAGAAAACGATCTTTGTAGAGGTTTCACGATTACCGATTCGGGGTTGGTGGTGATCGGCAAAAACGACTTCGTCAAGAATTAGCCGGCTACCTCAGGTGCAAAGCGTTTGGTTTAGGTCTATCGCCTGGTTTAGGTCTATCGCCTGGTTAAGGTTAATCGCATAGTTAAATTTTGTGAAACGCTCAATCATCGTAAACGGTATTGTATCGTTGCCTACGCCTGCGGCGGGTAGAAGTTTCGCCTTCTAAAAACCAGTATCCGCCAAGCACCTTGTAAAAGGTTAGGATTACCAAAGCGCCGCCAGAACCAACAGCGAACCCTTCGATGCTGACCGGTTTGACCACTGCGTCAGTCGGCGAAAAGTATTGGAGCACAGCGCAGCCAATCATCGTGCCGACAATTCCCATCAGCACCGTTGCGATCGGGCCGCCGGGGTCCCGTCCTGGCATAATGGCCTTCGCGGCCAATCCGACAACGGTTCCGAATCCGATCCAAGTCAGCGCGAGATCGCAGTAAATGGTTATCTGGTCGTAGTCCATGTCCCAAGCCTAATTAGTGGTTTTTCTTCAGCGCGAATCATAACAGAGGGAGGACAATGGCTCCAATGTCAGTTTAAGTGCCCCAACAGACATCGACATGGATTGGATTGACCAGGTTTTGAGGCTGGATTCAAACACACCGGTCGCCGCCGGAACGGTTGATCAAAATCCACTGCCAGAATTGGCCGAATTCACAGGTTGAGGATTTCTAAGTGGCAATTCACAAACTGGAATGCTAGAGAATCCGGTTACGCCCTGCGGATTCAGATCGACCGGTTGAGGTTCGAAGGTGTTCATTAAGCGCTAATTTCAAGGGCGCTGGCTTCGACAGAACTCGGGCCGACCACCGAAAACCGGGGCTATTACCCAAACGGACAATCTAAACCAACCAAACTTTCAGGTTTGAGGAACCGCTAGATGTCCCCGTAGATTTCGTGCTCGGAGGACCTGCGACGCCGCAAACGATCGCTGACTCGATTCAGAATCGCCCGTTCATTATCGCTCAAACCCGATAACCCGGTACCTTCATGATGGATCTTTTTTAAGATCTCATCGGCCAAGCGATCTTCTTGGTATTCGCGTTCACGGATCGCACGCCGACGCGCTTCCTGTTTTTCCGTCATCCACTGGGATTGTGAAATTAAATCCTCGCTGGTCGGATCGTTTAAGTCGCTGTGAAAGTTCTCAGTGGCATCGTATAACGCAGCATCGGAAGCCAATTGGCTGAACTCCCAATTCTGTTTCGCCGATGCTTCGACCGCTTTGTTCACTTCTACTTCGAATGAATACCGAGAGGCGAAATACAACGTGATTCCAGTGGCCATCACGTAAAACCACATAGGTTCAATGGGGCTCCGTTTGAAGTCCAACAAAAATAACGCCGCACCAAAGATCCCTATGGCGATTCCGTTGCCCAATACCATGATTGCACATTCCGACCTAATTTTAGACACATTCAATTGAAACAGGTCTAAGCTCGACCGAACGATCTGGGTGCCGTCAAACGGAAAACACGGGATCAGGTTTATCACCAAAAGATGAAAGTTAATCCATGCCGCAATTTTAAATCCCGACACCGCGGCGGTCGAAGCATCGAAACTATGCGGTTGGAGCGGATTGACGAAATCCGACAAACTTCCCATGTTGGACTGCACTAACAATGCACTGATGAATAAAAACGCCGCCAAATTAACAAACGGACCGGCCAGCGTAACAATCAATTGTGCCCAAGGATTGTCGGGAAGTTGGAATTTCGAATTTCCTCCCCATGGCGTCAGCACGATCTCTTCAACCGATCCGCCCAAGTTTGCCAACGCAAACACATGGCCAATCTCATGGCCGATCACGCTTAGTAACAAAATCAACGCTGTCACCAAAGCCGTACCCGTCAGGTGCCCGCTAGAGACTCCCGCGTGCTGCCACTGCACAGAAAAGATAAAAGCGACAAACAGAAAAAACATCACGTGGATGTTGACTTGCACGCCAACCCAACGCCCCATCCCGGCGCTCCAGCTATTGTTCTGATTCATATTCATCGGTCTCTGTGTGGGTTGACAAACGGAAGCGATCATGAAAAACCGCACTCTCAAAAAACCGGCGACACTTCCGATAAATTTAAGCGTCGCCCGAGCATCGTCAGGGATGAAAAAAGGATTCGCGATTTCACCCAAAGCCTGCAAACTACGGCTTTCTCCATCGCACCGGATTCCAAGAAGTCCTGAGATCCAATCCGATCAAACGCGTCATGTCAGTCTAACTAGAACTCGCCACGGTATCAATCGCGCGCCGTTTATTTGAGTGAAAGCACTGATAACGGTTCGATTGGGTGCAGTTACTGCGACCTGGCACACCTATAACCGGGGCAATCGAGCCTTGTTGATGTTGGTTGGCGGGTTTTAAACGACTTTGGTGGGTGATAGCGCGTTCTGATCGCGACGGTTAAGAAACAGGAAAACAACACATTCGAGATTTTCATTGGGCGTCTCATCGGCCGTTTCAGAGATCCTGATCCACTTGATCCAGATTCCCCGACTTACGGATCGCCCACACCAAACGGACGCCCATCATCATGCTGATAGCGCCCCCCAACAATCCGAACACCGATAGGTCTTGGATTCCTCCCCAACCCGATCCGGGAAACAATACGGGCGGCACTTTGAAGCTTAACATCAGCGCCGCCCCCAAAAACAAAGCGCTGGTGATCATCCCCATTACCAACCGATTAACCGCCGGCCCCAATCGCCGATGTTCGACGTTGATGTCGAAGCGCCCAGTTTGAACCTGTTCAAGTATCGTCGTCAACCGTTGCGGCAGCACCTCGGCCAACTGCTCCAACCCCATATAGAAACGCTGCATTTTGCGGACCTGCCGCATGGGGGAAAGGCGCTTGATCATCATCATCCGATGGAACGGTTGCATGATCTCCATCAGCGAAAAGTTTGGATTGAGAATGCGTCCTGTCCCTTCCAAGGTAATCAGAACTTTGATCAACAGCGACGCTTCACTGGGCAGCGAAATCCGATACCGCTGAACAATGTCGACGAAGTCATTGAGGGCACCGCTGATGTCAAACTTACCAACCGCCTGCGCCGAATACTGACCCACGAAATCGGCCAGATCGTTCGACATCGCCGATTCGTCAAGATCCTTGGGGCAGCTCCCGACCCGTTTCACCAATGAAGTCAGCAGCGTAACATCACGATTGACGATCGCGACCAACATCGATTCGATCGACTCCCGGAGGTGCTCGCTGACGCGGCCGACCATGCCGAAATCCAACAGGCCGATCGTGTCGTCGCCCATAATGAGGATGTTGCCCGGGTGTGGATCGGCGTGAAAAAAACCGTGAACAAAAATCATGTTCAAATAAAGGTTGGCCCCCTGCTGAGCCACCCGATCGCAGCGGCCTCCGGTGGTCGGATCGCGCCCAAAATCTTTAAGAGACCGGCCTTCGATACGTTCCATCGTTAGCATCTTTGAGGAACACAAGGGCGAAATGGGCTGAGGAATTTTAACCTGGGCCTCCCCCTGAAGTAGATCTCGAAACTGCAAAAGGTTACGATGCTCGCGTTCAAAATCAAGTTCCCGTCGCATCGTCTGAGACAGATCTCGCACGACGCCGGTCGGTTGATAGTTTTTAAAATCGTCCAACCGTTCGGCTAACTGTGCCAGCCCCGAAAGGATATCCAAATCGGCCTCCAAAACGCGGTCGATCCCATCATGCCGGATCTTCACCACGACATCGATTAGTTTGGATTGTTTCGAGGCGAGCGATTGATAAGCCTGATAATCGGTGACCCTGATTGTGGCCCTGTGGGCTTGGCCGATCGAAGCGGAAGCAAAGGGTTCGGGATCGAAACTGTGATACAATTCCTCGATCGTTTTCCCTTGTTCGGACTCGATGGTTCTCCTCACCGAGTCGAAGGAGTCCGCCGGCGCATGCGATTGAAGCTTGGAAAGTTCTTCGGCCATCTCGGTGCCGATCAGGTCCGGACGGGTCCCCAACAATTGTCCAAACTTGATGAATGTTGACCCAAGTTCGGTCAGCGCCAGACGAACCCGGCAAGCATGGGGCAAGGTGTTAAGCTTCGCCCCGTCAGCCGCTTTGAGTCGTTCAGAAATGAAATCGACGTTGAAGCGATCCATCCAATTGGCCAACCCGTACTTGGAAAGCACCGACGCAATTTCGGTCCAACGAATGGCGTTTCGGTAGAGTTGCGGAATAGAGCTGATCGACGTTTTCATAAGCCTATTGTAGTCCAGCGGCTCAACATGACCAATTGACCGCAGCTTTTGCCCCTTGATCAGCCCCGGATGCCCCGTTTCGATACTACGTCGGGGGCGCATTCGAAAACACGTTTTCAATCAACCGGGAGGCGGCACAGCGACATAAGCCGCGGCGGTAGTGCAAGTTCAGATTTTAGGACAATTAGATTTCTTAGAATTCAGGGCAATCGCAAGGAAAACGCAATGCGATTAACCGATCTGAAATCTAAATCCTGCCCTGCCTACCTAGGCGTGCAGCATGCATCGTAATGGCGAATCAAGGCAATTATAATGAAGTCGCCGTCGCCGATGATTCAGAACCGCAAGCCGCGTAGCACAGATCGGCAGAAAGAAGGCCTGTGCGCGTTACAGGACGATGTGAAATCAAGAAAAGAAATTACCCGACTAGGATTCGAACCTAGACTGACGGTACCAAAAACCGAAGTGCTACCATTACACCATCGGGTAATATCCTTGTGGGGCAGTTTTTAACAAATAATGGCCTTGGTCAAAATAGGTGTTTGAGAAATTTTGCAAGTAATTAGCGGATTCGCAAGCTGCCGAGCCCCAAAACGCGCGATTACAAGCCCTCCGGAGGTAATTCTCGGTTCTGATAGACCGAAAATGCTAATTGCTCCAGCTCCATTGCGAGATCAACTTCTATGGTGCTGACCTGTTTGGGAACGTTGAGAGTAACAGGAGCAAAATTCAGAATTCCGTTGATCCCCGATTTTACGATCAACTCGGCCGCTGCATGGGCCGCTTTGGCAGGCACCGCAAGGATCGCCACATTGATCTGGTGCAAATCCACGATCTCGTGGAGTGCGTCGATATGTTGGACTAAAAGCCCTTGAAAGGTTTTGCCAATAACCTGCCGGTCAACGTCGACCACCGCGACCACTTGGAAGCCCTGTTTCTCGAACCCGCGATACCCCAGCAGTGCTTGCCCCATGTTTCCGCAGCCCACCAGCACCACCGGCCAAACCCTGTCGGTTCCAAGAATCTTTTTGATCTGGCTGATTAACTCCTGACAGCGATAACCGATCCCCGGATATCCGAACTGGCCAAAGTAAGCAAAATCTTTGCGGACCTGAGACGCGGTGAACCCTAAAGCTACTCCCAATTTGTTGGAACTAATGGTTTGCTGATCGTCGCGCACCAAATGCTGAAGCTGCCGCAAGTAAAGGCTCAGCCTCGAAACGACAGCTTTAGGAACGACCGGTTCCTTTTCGCTTTCGGGATTATGGGAAAATGTGCTCAAAGAGAAATCAGCAAGCAGGGGCGAATTTAGGAATACAGAAGCTTTGGGTTTGTCAGCGTTTGAATTAGCACGGGTCAGATCAGCCGCCTGGGCCCAAGCCCCTGTCTTCGGTGACTGGCCTGAATTTTGGCGAATCCAGCCCACCTAAACGTAGCTCGTGCCAAACATAAGGTAGGACAGGAATTCAACCTTGCCTCCTCAGTTTAACAGGAGCCAAGGGAATTTGCGATTTTAGGCTGACGGTTTGTATTATCTCGCTAAAACCGAATGGGCCGGGCAACTCCTGATTTTCCTTACAGATTGCTTGATACTAGTAGACCATCGGGTTGTTCAACACCACATTTCTGCTTAATTGTACCCAAACCTCTGATCCTCTCTGGCAACGTTTACCCAAAAGGAAAAGCTTCAATCTCCGACTTTGACTCCCCCTAGTTGGAAGCGCATGAGCCACGACCCTCACAACCGCTACAGACCACCCATGATTTGCATTTTTCTCACACCACCCCCGTTGTTCACTTAACCAAAACCACCCAACCCACCGATTCTCACATCATCGGGAGGACTATTCCAAGCCGGGCGGGCGGATTTTGCTCGGTTGTCCCTCACTCTGGTGAATTTGCGGTCGTTTGTGGGGCCGTAGTCGCGGAAGAAAGGATTCCTTTGTGAATGGTTGGCATGGCGAATGGTTTCGTCAGACCAGATGCCGCCTCCAAGTTAAACGTCAGATTTTTGGAGAGATACGATGAAATTGGTTAAAAGCCTACTGACTTCAGCCGCTTTTGCAGCAGCTGTTATGTCGGCCAGCATCAGCTGGGGCCAATGTTGTGGTGGCGCAAGCTACGACACTGTCGGTGCCGCTGCTCCTGCTTCCGGTTGCGGATGCAGCTACACAGTCATGAAGACTGTAACGCGTGTTGTCAACGAACAACAGCAAGTTACCAAGTACCGAACTGTATCAAACACTGTTTATGATAACGTTCAGGTTCCCGTGACACGCAACGTTTGTGAAACCAAGACACGGACAGAGAACTACACAGTTTCTGTTCCTTACACAGAGACCGCTTACCGTACAGAGACCTACAAGGTCCAGCGTCCGGTAACAGAGACTGTCATGGTTGCACAAAACTACACTGTTCAAAAGCCAGTTGTCACAAACCACGTACGCACCGAGAACTACACAGTTCAGCGTCCGGTTACAACAACCGTCATGAAGACAGAGAACTACACCGTTAAGCGTCCGGTCAAAGAGACAACTTACAAGACTGTTAACTACACAGTATGCAAGCCCGTCACTGAGACTCGTCAACGCACGATTAACTACACCGTGCAGCGTCCTGTTACAGAGACACACTCGAAGAACGTTACGACTTACGTTCGCCGACCTGTCACGGTTAATAAGACTCGCACCGTGAATTACACTGTGAAAGTTCCTGTTACAGAGACTCGTACACGAACCGTTGTCAGCAACGTTCGCAAGCCTGTCACTGAAACTCGTTTCCGCACCGTAACTGAAACCGTTCAAGTCCCTTACACAGAGACAAAGAACGTAACCGTTCAAGGCGGAAGCTACGTGACTCAGCAGGAAGTTATTCCTGGCAAGTCTTACACACGTCAGATCCGCACAAGCGGTGGCAGCACTGTGAATCCAAAAACTGGATGCACCATGATCTGCCCACCTAAGTGCCAGACGGTAACATGCAAGTCTCCTGATCGTACCGTTTGCAAGAAAGTTTGGGTTCCTTCTTGTGAGACCAAGCAAGTCACTGTGAATAAGGTTCGCTGCGAAAAGCGTTGCAAGCAAGTTCCTTACACCGTAACCAGCTATACATGTGAGAAGGTTTCTAAAGAAGTCCCTTACACAGTAACTAGCCACCGCTGTGAGACTCGTACCAAGACTGTTCCTTACACCGAAACTAAGTTCGTCTGTGAGCCAGTCACCAAAGTTGTGAACTACACAACAACACGTATGGTTTGCGAGCCTAAGAGCCGAGTAGAAAACTACACCGTTACACGAACCGTTCGTGAAACAAAGTCGAAGCAAGTTCCTGTTTGCACAACTCGCATCGTTTGCGAAACAAAGTCTCGTCAAGTTCCTGTAACTACGACTAAGATGGTTTGCGAAACAAAGACACGCGAAATCCCTTACACAACCACAAAAATGGTTAGTGAGACTCGCACACGTGAGATTCCAAAAACCACAACTCGTATGGTTTGCGAAACGAAGACTCGTCAAGTTCCTTACACAGTCACAAAGACGCGTCAAGAAACTCGCACTCGCCAGGTTCCTTACCAGACAACTCGTCAGGTAACTGAAATGCGAACAGAGCGACGTGCACGAGTTGTTACTTCACAAGTTCCTTACACAGTAAACGTTTGCGTTCCACGCACCATTACTGAAGAAGTTCCTGTGACAGTAAACGCTGCTCCTGCAGTTAGCTACGACGCTTGCGGAAACGTAATCGGAGCTGACGGTTCGAGTGAAGTAGTTGCCGACGGTGGAATGGCTGACTGCGGATGCGGTTCTGCTGATGCAGGTGCCGGCTCTGCTGGTGCAGGTGCCGCTGGTGCTGCTGGTGCTGCTGGTGCTGGAAACGGCCCACTTCGTGCCTTGGCAGCTAAACTCCGCGGCTTGTTCTCAGGCTGCGGATGCAAAGCCAAGTCAGCTGGTGGCGGACATGCAGCTGCCGCTGCTCCTGTTGCTGACAGCGGATGCGGATGCAACTAAGCTTGATTGCTTAAACAACAGACTTCGAGTCTGAGAGATATAGCGGGCGGCCAGATCATCATTAGATCCGGCCGCCTTTTTTCGTTACCGATCACAGGGGCCAGCCGCACTATCGAACCACAGTGCAGAACCACAGTGCCGATTGGACGAACTTGAACATCGCCACAAAATAAAACATCGCCAGCAGTGCCTCCTTTTTAAACCACACCAAATACGGCAACGCATTGGAATGATAAGAATACAGCCTCAAGCAGGGAGCATTGAGGCCGTTTTACAAGAGATTTACAATCTCTTGAATTCACGATGGAGCTGGTGTACTCAAGCTTGCGTACGGAAGATGATGTCCTTAAAGCCGCACGGCGAAAACCGTTCCGCTGACCAAAGACGCCATTTCATTTAGGTTCTTCTATTCGTCTGCGGGGGGCCAGTTCCATTGCACTCGCCGGCCTAGCCACTTCAACCTTCCCAGATAAATACTCCTCGTACTTGATCTCATCGACTTCCACTGGCGCGCTTAACGCGACCATTCTCAATCCCTCCACTCCGACGGATTCAAACACAAGGGCGTGGTCTGCGATACCGTTTACGCCATAACGAACCACAAAGGGCTCGCCGTCTCGCTCACTTATCAGAATCTCTTCCAACTCGTCAATCTTCACTCCGCACCGACCTAAAATTGTCTGCGCGCGCCTGTTCCCTTCGAAAAACTTGACGAGTTCTGCTTGGTCTTTAGGGCCACGAAAATCATTCAACCGCATGAACGTATTCATCGCGGCATAAAGCTTCTTCATGTTCGTATTCGTCAGGTGACTGATATCATTGCTCTGCTTGGATGAACATCCTAAAACACTGGCAACGGCAAGGACGCCGAACGCCCAAAACACCTTTTGCCAGGTTCGACCGTTAGATTGACCTGTTCCCACTCTATCGATTCCCATTTTATCGATTCCCATTTCAATGAAAAAAAAAATCCACCCTGCCCCGAAGCAGCAGAATGGATTATGAAGTTTTATTTATTGTGCAAACAACCTCGACCAAAATCGGCCGAGAACTAGTTTAGAAGTCTTCAAAGTCGACAATGAAACCATCGTTTCGCATGCAAAGGTCTTGTAAAGTCTCCCAAGGAACGTCCATTCCAATGGAATGAGTGGAACCGTCTCCGAAGACTGCGTTTACCGAACCGGGATGAGCCGAGCCAAAGTTTTGTTCGTTCGAGACACGATTGGCTGGCAGGTTGCTACGCCTGTTTTCGTTGACATCGTTATCCGCAACAAAAGGCTGAATAAAACGTCCATTTGTATGCCAGCCTGGAGCATAAATCCCCCCTGAGTATCCAATCGCTTGCCAAGGCGGCATCGTTGTTTCGATTGCATACTGACGAGAGAACACAGCTTTCTCCAACAACAAGGCAGTATTAGAAGACCCGTCAGTCACACTGCCAAAATCAACACGGGAATAGCGCACACCCGCTTCGCGTCCTCCATTAAGTGTACCTGCACGAGCAATAATCCCGGTGAAAGCTGCCTCGGTATCAAGGCTTGGCCCTGGACTTGGACGATTGGGGGCACGAAAATTCACATTAGCCGCTTCAGGATTCGCATAATCACCCTGCGCGTGAATTTCGCCAGAGAAATTCACAAACCTAGGACCTCTTGAAGGACACGTGAATGAAGGCACCGAACTTTCTATCATGACAGTGTCTAAGGTTGAACCGCCACCTTTTCCGCCGGTGATACCAAATCGAACTCGGTCAGCTGCCGTAATCAGGTTGCCTTGCTCGATTTGAGGCAAAATCTGGAACGCCCAGCCCGCCCCTTCCGTTGTAAAGCCGGGTGCGGCCCCGCTTGGCCCCCTTAATCGCGTAACACCTTGGTCTACCGGTTGCTTCCACCAGTTCGCTGCTGTGTCTAATCCGCTAGTCGGAAAGCTCATCTGTGCTGACTCGAAATTCAAACAAGCAAGCCCCAACTGTCGCAGACTATTGAGGCACTGAGTTCGTCGTGCTGCTTCGCGCACTTGCTGTACTGCTGGCAACAGCATACCGATCAAGATACCTATGATCGCGATCACGACCAATAGTTCCACCAGTGTGAAACCGGTCTTTCGTAAATGGGACTTCATGGTTAACTCCTAATATTATCAATAAAAAATCAGCATTGCGGATCATAAAACCACAGCATCTCTCCAGCGACACACTCAAAACGATACAAACATGAAAATTCTCTTACGAGATACGTCACCGCGTGCTGGCATCCACATTGTTAACGATACCATCCCCATAATTTATTTCAAGCCCAAAGAAACCTAAAACACCGTTAACATGCCACCAGCGGCGACGTCAACACCACTGGCCCCATTCAGATCACGAACCATGATTTCGTTGGTTAAACGTCAATTTCAACGATTTCTTCAGGCACCAAAGCCGTAATCAGCGCGGTAAGAGACTAATAACTCATAACTGATTCGGAAAAATCAAAATCACCAACGGCAAAAATGATAATACAAGTTTGTGACCAATCTCGCTAACTACCACTGGCACTCAGTCGCCAATGTCCAGCCGTCAACGCCCAAACGCGCTTCCCCAAACGGAGTCGTTTGACGAATCGGTACCTTTTAAGTCGCCCGCCTCTACCGCCCCACTCCGCTGAAGGTCAGCCAATGCGGCGACAACTCCGCCCTGAAGTCTACTTCAGTTTTATTGAATTTGCCCCGAATTTTACCTTGCTTGGTGTTGGCTGGGACGATTTTGGAAATTGGGGCGCCCGAGACCTTGAGCGCAATCTCAATGACGGACTCGGTAAGGGACGCGGTAGACGGATCGATCGGCGAGAAACCAACCGGTTGCAAGGGATGCCTCTTAGGGTTCACTCCCAACCAAAGTGGCTCAACCATCCTCGAATCACAATTAAAACAGCAACAGCTCCCCCCGCAACGTCAGCGTTCATCAATTGATCCACTGAAATAAGATTTCGAAGAACAGGAAAACCTTCATTGTCTTTCAGCCCTTCGTTCAACTTCTTATCCAGAAACGATGGGAACGCCCTGGTCGTGGCGTCCTTTCCTTCGGGGATCAAGTAATCAATTGGGGCCGGCCCGGTGCACCGCAACTCCAACCGGCCATTGACGTCTTCGAATTTAAAATGGACGCAGAATCGAATTCCGCCACCTTTTTTCGTTACTGGATTCGTTACTGGACAAAGCGCCGAATCGCAGGGCCGACTGGACGAACTGTATAATCGCCCCCTCCCCCCCAAACATCACCAACAGCGTTTCGTTTTCAAAACAGACCCAACACTGCAGCACGTTAGAATGATAAAAACGGCCTCAAGCAGAAAGCATTGAGGCCGTTTTAATGGAGTATTGCAATCTCCTGAATTCACGACGAAGCTGTTATTCTCGAGCTCGCGTACGGAAGATAATGTGCTGAAATCCTGCTCGGCGAAAACCGTTCCGCTGGCTGACACAGATCAAAGACACCACTTTATTTTATTAAGACTATTCTTCTTCATCGAGTGAAAATCCCTTTTCTTCCTTCGTTGTTTTGCCTTTCATTAGTCGATCGTAAGTTGCTTTGTCAGCTTCAATGATCTTACCGTTAGACAGGCTAACTCTCCGGATTCCATTTACACCAGTTTTTTCGAAAGCAATGGGCACGCCCCCACCCATTTCACGAATCCGGGTTGCGTAGCGAACAATAAACTCCTCGCCATCAACACTACTGACAAACACCTCTTCAAACTTATTTCTGTCAATGCCCATTGCCTTAATAGTACGGTCGATCTGTTTTGACGTCCTGATGAAATCGACAATTTCTTCCTTGCTTTGAGGAGACTTCATGCCGTTGAAAAACGAGAAAGCCGTGAACGCCGTGGCTACCTTCTGGATATTTGTCTTATTTAATTCAGCTGCTCTGGCTCCCGCTTTATCAGGCGGCGCACAACCAGCGGTCATCAGCGTTAACATTAGCAAAGCCAACACGTAGAACGGTTTCATGGTCAGGTTTCCTTTTTTTTAAAAAAAAAATCTTCGCCCGAAAAGGCGAAGACATATAATTGCTCAGGTCGTATTGTAACGAATCGTGAGATGCAAATCTATAGTTCTTCAGAATCCACCACGCGTCCGTCATCACGTCGCATCAGGTAATAGAAATTCTCCAATGATGTTTCGAGCGAAAGACTGCGGGATGAACCATCAGCCAAAACAGCATTTAGCGTTCCGGGGTGGGCAGAACCAAAGGTTCTATCACCGTTCTGTGCATTATCCGGATTCAGCCCCTGGTCCCAAGTCCGAATAGCAGAGAACGTTGGCGAGTGGAACCCGCGATTTTCTATACTGCCGTTAACCGCAATGGGATTGTAATTGTTCGCGTTAGCGGCCTTTTCAGCAAACAAGACGGTATTAGATGAACCGTCAGTAATTGCACCGAACCCTACGGCTGAATACTCCTGAGTCAACACTCCGGCCCGTGAGTCAGCACCGTCGGCATAACCACGCATTGCAATGGCTCCTGAGAATGCGATCGAAGGACTTCCTGCCTCCTGAAAGAAATTCTGAAGTCCCGGCATTAGATCGGCAATACCCTCGGTTCGCAAAGGGCGCGCCATTCTATCGGTTAGCGCGAATGAACTGTAATCGCTTAACGCTGCATTAAGATCGGGAACAGTCATGCTGTAAAAAACCACTCGCGGGCCCCGCGATGGGCAGCTATACAGGCTTACTGGAACCGCAAGGAGTTCCTCACGGCTAACTACCGCCCGAGAGTTACTTAAATTGTTTTGCTCAATGAACGGCAAAATCTGAAAGAACGCACCGTAATTTTCCTCGCTAAAACTAGTCCGCTCACGCCCCCCCCGAAAAAACGCGTACGATCCTAATCCCGCGCTAGGGAACTCCATGTTCGAAGACTCAAAATTGAGACTGCCCAACCCCAACTGCCTCATGTTATTAAGGCATTGAGTCCGACGCGCTGCTTCACGTACCTGCTGCACCGCTGGCAACAGCATACCGATCAAAATACCGATGATCGCGATCACGACTAATAGCTCTACCAGTGTAAAACCGGTCTTTTGTGAATGGGATTTCATGGTCAACTCCTTAAGTTTCCAATTAGCTTAATTTTTAACTACGTTTCAAAAAACAGCAGAACCTAACCAATGAAGAATCTCACAAATAAAAACATGACGTGATTGGTCAGGCTTCGTGCGTGCTTACTGCAATCCTAGCGTGTTGCTAAACTAATCTCGATTTCAGAGACACAGTTACCGGTTTAACACCGGGCTCATTGTTTTCCACGGGATCACAAACAAAGCTATTGTGGGAATAGCGTCGATTTAAATGATTTCTTTCGAAACAATGTTTCACGCCGCGACACTGTATTATAGTCGATCGTCTTAACAATAACCATGGACAAAAAAGGTTAAAAAAACAGAAAAGTTAACGACTTGGCCAACCACCGCCAACACTCAGGAACAAACACACAACCTCTACTTCCGGCACGTATTTCCTAAGAAGTAGACTGATTTCCACTTGTGATCCAATCAGACTCGAATCCGACGACAGTTGTCCACGGTCAAGCCAGAACTTCAATAGCAAATTATTCAAATTCCCCCGAGGGCTGTGGAACCTGATCTTGAGTAATTTGGCCTTGGATAGTGTTGCCCTCAAACGAATCTTGAACCATCACACCGATGGCCCCCGACACCACCTCAATCGCACCTAGCGTCGCGGGCTCATTGGAGGGCACACTGGAATACTCGATGGCCGGGAGATCGACCGGTTCCAACGGATACCCCTGAGGTGCGAACTCCCAACCAAGGTAAGCCCAGCCATCTTCAAATCTCAACTGAGAAAGTAACAGCTTCCTCGCGATGTCGGCGTCCTTCAATTGGTCCAGCGGAATCAGATTTCGAGGAACAGGAAAACCTTCATCGTCTTTGAGCCCCTCGTTCAACTTTTTTTCCAGCAACGATCGGAACGCGACGATCTTAGCGCTCTTTCGTTCGGGGTTTAAGTAATCAATCTGGGCCGGTCCGGCGCGTCGCAACTCCAACCGGCCATTAACGTCCTCGAATTTGAAATGGACGCGGAATCGCAATCCGGCCCGTATCGCCCTGCCCTCTTGGGCAAACCGAACCCCGGTAACGGTGACCGCCAATCGGTTGTCTTCAAACTCAAATTGAACTGGCCTCACACGTGCAAACGTAATACTGAACTGTTCTTCCGGCTGGTCGGCATCTGGATCGTCTAAATCACCGCCCTCTTTGGGGTCGGCGTCCGACATCGCAATGTTGAAACGCTTGATCGCCTCGGATCTTAATTCTTCATTGGTGAAGGTTTTGCCCGCGAAGATTGGATCGATGTAGTTCGACAGCATGGTCTCATGGATTTTTGCTTGAACGTCATGATTAAATCCAAAACGCTTTGCCGGCACCGCGGCAGCGAGACTACCTTGATTCTGCTTGTTGGCGACGATCTCGACGCGGTCGCCGTAAGTTCGCAAATAAGCGGCCGGTACAAGCGATTGTTTGTCGATCATTTTCTGCTGCAGTTTCGCAAACTGCGCTTGCCCATCAACGAGCGCATCATCGGTTTGCGATTGGAACATCTCCAAAATCTCCGAACTCGTCCTGCGCGACGATTCCTCATCAGCCCGAGCCTTGTTTTTAGCAAACGATTTGGCCGCCAATTTTTGGATAAACCCAACGTCAGAACTGATGCCGCCAAACCTAGAATAAATAGAGGCATCCACATCGGCGACGTCGGCATAAAACCCACCTACATTAGCAAACACGTTTCTGCTTCCGGTGTAACTTCCACTGGCCGCAACGTCGATCCGAAACTTGCGTTCGCGCGTGTAAGTGCGTGAGGTGATCGCGCCGGTCAAACCGATCGTCAAGTTGGCTTGGAAAGGGTCCGGATTCAATTGGACTTGCACCCTGCCGTTGATACTAGCGGCACCGCGAATGATCCGCCCGAAGATTGTCTGTTTGATCCGTTGGCGTTGCGAAACGTCTTGTCCGGCCAACTGATTGATCATGTTGGCTGAAACAGAAAGATAAGCATTTGGATTGGAAAACCGAGCCCGAACTGCGGAGACCAGTTGCGGCAACTGATTGGCGCTCTCTAACCACTGCACCAATTTTCCCAGCTCCGCGTGAGACTTTCTATCGGACATGTCGTCGGATGCCGCCAGCGTCTCCTGCAATGCATCGACGCGATTGAGGTACTCCTCTTGAAGATTATCGTCGGTGCCATAGAAGTACAAAAAATTGAATCGCTCTGCCACTAACGCGGTCGACAAAAAATAGGGATCAAAACGGCGTTCAGCAACGTCTTGGTAACTAGCATTGAAGGTCGCTAATTGGCGTAGAACGGCCTTGCGCCGTTGCACGCGGTCGCGATCTTTTTCCGCCAACTCTAAACGCATCTCCTTGAGTTCATCGATTCGTTTCTGAAGTCGGCGTTTCTGTTCCTGCAACTCTTCGGCCGTGAGAACGCCGTTGTCTGGTGCTGGTGGCAATAACAAAGCGTCGTCATTATCCCGACCGGATCGATTGTCGTCCTGTTGTTGATTCGCGACCGGTAACGCATCGATTTTCTGTTCAACTTCTTTTAACCGCTGGCGTTCGTCTTTGATCTGGGAAGTTGTTTTTCCAACCGAAATCTCAGGTGGCAACTCGAATTCCAAAGCACGTAAATACGCCACTTGTTCATCCAATTGCAAATCGTAAAACAGCCGCGCTCTTTCGCGACTACTGATTGTCTGGCGATAATACTTCTTCAGCAACCCCAACGCATAAACGGCCTCATCTCGAGCATCCTGAAGATCGCTGATCGCAATCGGTCGGTACTGTGATGCCGCCTGCTCGGCCATCGAAAGCAAATCGGTGCCCGCCGATCGGACGTTACTTAACGACTTTATCTGGCGTTCAAGCCCACAACGGACGTCCTTGAATTCAACCGCGTCGACTCCGTCCACGTTGCTTGCGAAACGGCGATGAATCTTCTGCAGCGTCGCAAGGTCGGCTTGATCGCCAAGCGCCGCTTGAGCGTCTAAGAGGTTTAAACGCAAATACTTTCGCCAGCCCGGGGCGTAGGTACTGTTTGTGAGCCAAGCGTTCATGCGGTGTACCGCATTTTGCAAATTCACCGTTGACGGAGAAGATGCGTAGGATAAATTTTGTCCCGACAACACCACGACCGTGGCCAATGCAATCGCCAAAGAGCGAAGCGAAAAAAATGCGGGACGGGAACGACTATTTTTGTGAATCATGTTGTTTTGCTAAATCGAGGACTCGTTGTCGCAATCCTCGTGAAATCAATTTACTGCGTTTCAGCCCCCGAAGAGGAAGAGGTTCGGCGATCAAAACCGTGCTAAAGTGTGATCCACACTCTGTATTCTTACCAGTGTTTTTCAGCCCGTTACGATGAATTAAACAATTTACAGCAACCGCTTTCCCGTCAGTTGCCGTTTAACTCCCTCGGTTGAACTATCGCCGACTTGCAACCGCCACACGCGTCCATCGACCACTACCCCTCAAGCAACCCAATCGTGTCAGCCCCACCGCAATCACCAAACCGACGCCTGATCACGATCATCGCCACCTATAACGAACGCTCCAACCTGCCTGATTTGATCGATCAACTTCAACAACTAATCCCGGCCATGCAGATTCTGGTCATCGACGATAATTCGCCGGACGGGACCGGGACATGGTGTCGCGCAAAATGCGCCGCTGATCCAAATTTCCAATGTATCCACCGCGCTTCGAAACTGGGCCTAGGGTCGGCAACGATCACCGGGTTCCAATGGGCGCTGAGCAACGGTTTTGATCTGGTGGCGACGATGGACGCGGATTTCAGCCACGCCCCCTCGAGCCTGCTTACGATGGTAGAGGCGTTCGACGCCCCAGCCAACCATGATGTCGGCGTCGTCATCGGTAGTCGCTACATCCCAGGTGGAGCCATTTTAGGGTGGCCAATTCTGCGTCACGCCAGTTCGCGATTGGTCAACGCGGTTGCCCGATTGTTCCTCCGTTTGCCAACCCATGACAACAGCGGTGCCTTTCGTGTCTACCGCGCCGACACCCTGCGGGCGATCGGCGTCAGCCAAATTCAAGCCCAAGGGTACGCGTACTTGGAGGAGATTCTGTGGCGGATCAATCGGCGCGGGATCAAAATGCTTGAGACCCCGATTACCTTTCAAGACCGCACCCAAGGAAAATCGAAAACAAGCCTTCGCATGGGACTGCAAGTTTTCTGGCATCTGTTTAAAATTGCGTGCCGACGGATTCGGTAATCCCAATCGAAAAACGATTGCTCCAACAGGCAAACAAAAAACAATCCCCCCCTTTTTGTTAAAGATTGAAGAGAATTTACAGATGAAAGCACTTGAACTTGTCGGCGCCTCCTCTTTTGATGTAGTGGACAAATCGATGCCGGAGATCGGCAATTCGGACGTTTTGATCAAAGTCAAAGCCTGTGGAATCTGTGGCAGCGACATTCACGGCATGGACGGCAGCAGCGGTCGCCGCATCCCACCGATTGTCATGGGGCACGAAGCCAGCGGGATTATCGAACAGGTTGGTTCGAACGTCCACGAACTTAAAATCGGCGACCGAGTCACCTTTGATTCGACCGTGTTTTGCAACCAATGCAAATTCTGCAAACAAGGCCGTTTCAACCTGTGCGATGACCGGCAAGTCATGGGTGTGTCGTGTACAGAGTTTCATCGAGACGGCGCTTTTGCGGACTATGTCGCGTGCCCTGATCACATCTGCCATCGTCTGCCCGAGGATCTTTCCTTCGAATCCGCCGCGTTTGCCGAACCGGTCGGTGTGGCGCTTCACGCAGTGAATCGTTCCATGGTCGGGAAAGGAGAAACCGCGATTGTGATCGGGGCGGGACTGATCGGTTTGTTGGTGATCCAAGCCTTGAAATGGCGCGGCTGTTCTCAGATCATCGCCTTCGACCTCGACGACAGCCGCTTAGAGTTAGCCAAACAACTTGGTGCGACGACGGTGATCAATTCCAAACAACCCGACGCAGTTAACAGCAGCGTGGCGTTGACTGACGGTGGTGCAGACCATGCTTTTGAAGTCGTTGGGGCCAGCATTACGGTCAACATGGCCGTCGATAGTGTGAGAAAAGGAGCCTCGGTAACGCTGGTCGGCAATCTTTCCCCGGAAGTCACATTGCCGCTGCAAAAAGTCGTCACACGCGAGTTGACCCTATTTGGAAGTTGCGCGATCTGTGGCGAGTACCCCGAAGCGCTCACCGCGATCGCTGAAGGTCACATCCAAGTCGAGCCTCTAATCACGGCTAAGATCGACATCGACCGCGCCGCAGAGTGGTTCGCGAAACTGAAACAAGCCGACCAACCGTATTTAAAAGTACTGGTTTGCCCCACCGAATAAGGACAAACAATACATGTCCCGACATCACCACTTTGTTTTGCGAGTGGTCACAGTTAAAAATTAGGGTTGTTCAGAACGTGTGCCCGGGGCGCAACCCCGGCGTTTGCGACTTCCAACCTGGCGAAACCAAGAACCCTAAAATTCGACCTTGCTAATCCCAAACGCCCAAAACAACCCCGCCCCCCCGGCCAATCCAATTCCGTCAAAGCCCCACGTGAAGATCTTCAACGCGTCAAACCACTTGCTGGTGAGGCGTTTTTTACTCCGGGCATCAGCAAGGCAGCAAGGGCGGGGCTACCGCCACAAACTATCACCATCTTTAAACGGGTGTGCAGGGGCGTCAAAGCGCGGCTTTGGCAAAGCGTCCATAAAAATTTTTGCCAACTCTAAATCCGCGCGTTCGGTGATCTTTATGTTCAACGGAGACCCGGCGACCATCGTTACGCGATGCCCCAACACTTCGGCCAACTGAGCCTCGTCGGTGGGCTGAAGATTCCCCCGCCGTTGGTACATGTCTAATAAAACGGGTTTGGAAAATGCCTGCGGCGTCTGAGCCAAATACAAATGGGAACGGTCTAGCGTCTGATCAATCGTCCGTCCATCAACCGACTTTTTTAACGTACTGAAAACTGGAATTGTGGGGATCGCCGCACCGTCTGCAACCGCCGCATCGAAAACGGCGCTGACCATGGCGTCGGTAATGCAGGGCCGGGCGGCGTCGTGGATGGCGATGTAGTCAATGGCCTCACCAATCTTGGGCAAAGCGTTCTGAACCGAATCGAAACGTTCCGAACCGCCGTTGACAATATCGATACCGTGAATGGCGATGTTGGCCCCAAACTTGGCGCTAAATTCTTCACGATCTTCTTCGGCCAAAATCACGATCACTTGAGCAACGTCGCTGCGTTTAAGAAACAGTTCGGCCGAATGCAACCAGACGGACTTCTCGTTTAGGATCGCAAACGGTTTTTTAAAGTGCAAATCTTTATAGCGACTACTTTTGCCAGCCGCCGCGATGATCACACAAAAAGAAGCCATGAAAATTCCTGAAAGAAAAATAAGCCACTACCGTTCTTCACCCAATGTTATGGTCAACGGACGCTTTTGACCACCTCGCAGGACCACCAAATTGATGGCGTCTCCGGGATCCTTGGCTTCGACAATCGCTTGGAAATCGTCCAACGATTCGATCGGAGTCCCATCGACCTCTAAAATGATGTCCGCCGATTCTTTGTTCCATTTGGGGACAATGGCCGTCTGCCCATTTCCAAACCGCACCACCTGACGATCGGCTTCCAACCCCTGTAACCCCGCCACATCAGCAGGCCCGCCGGGGGTGACTTTCGCAATGCCAATACCGCGATCGGACTTCCAAAAATAGTCCACCCCCAGCCACGCGTTGCGGAACCGACCGTACTCGATCAGTTGCGGTACCACCCGTAAAATTGTTTTCGCCGGGACCGCAAACCCGACCCCCGTGTTTTCACCTGTTAAGGTCGCGATCGCCGTGTTCATCCCCACCAAATCGCCTTGACTGTCTAACAGCGGACCGCCGGAGTTGCCTTGATTAAGCGCTGCATCGATTTGAACAATGTTCCGCATCTGCTGGCCGCTTTTCGATTTCAGTGAGCGGTCAAGACTGGACACAATGCCGACGGTCATCGTGCGTTCCAAACCAAACGGGTTTCCGATCGCAAAAATTTTCTGACCGACGCGCAAAGATTTCGAATCGCCGATCGTCACTGGAAACAAACGGCGCGGATCGACCTGAACCTTGAGCACCGCAATATCATTTTGCGGATTGATCCCAATGACTTCCGCCGGAACCGCTTCGCCTTCATCGAACGTGACCGTGACGATATCAGACCCCGCCACGACGTGATAATTGGTCACGATGTGGCCAGTCTTATCCAACACCCAGCCCGAACCAGAACCGGTTTTCTCTTCGCTGCGCCCCAGCCATCTCAAATTCACCACGGTGCTGGTGTCCACGTTAACGACACTGCGTTTCGTGTTTTCGTAGACATCGATATTGGTCTGTTCCTCGGGACTGAAAACTCGGTTGGGATTATCAGCATGACGAATCTCAACAATCGCCGAAACGGTTTGGTTGGCCCCTCCGGCCCGGTTTCCAAAAGGACGCTGGAACGCATGGGTTGGTGAATCAAACCCCCGTTGAACAATCGTTAAAGCGACAACAGCACCCGTCAGCGCTGCAAAAAAACAGAGAAAAATCTTAGTTTTCATAGTGTTCAATGTTTAGAAGGACTGGCAAAAAGCAATTTTTAGCACCGCCGTGCCATCGTTATAAAAACTGAACTAACAGCACACAAGGGGCGGAAATTGTATCGGCTTACGTTCGAAGTTCGAAACGGTTCGCAGCGTCTTCATGGTGACAAAATCAAAACAACAAGCACAACCATTATGCTACCGCGTTCGGTTTGCTGATCCTTAAAGTTTTGGCAATAGACACAGATTATTTAAACCCGATCAATTCACTTCCGTGTCGAACTTTTCCTCAACGGCTTGGTAATTCAAAACACTACTCGCATGGACGCGAAAAAAAAGATTCAGGAACCCCTTATGATTCGGTCTTTGATCGGTATCGTGTGCGTCCTCGTTATGTTGACGACATGCGTTCAAACTACGGCAGCCCAACCCTTGGGCAACCTCCACGAAAATACCCCGCGCTTAGACGCCCCTCGGTCGACACTCCGCAATTGGATCGAATTGGCTGAACAAGGCAGCTGGGAACGGATTATATCGTCGGACGCTTTTCACGACGATTACCGGTTCCGCGCGACACCGGTGAAACGCTCTGCGAATTGGCAAATGCCGATCGTCCAAGTCCGACCGGCGAAGCAAATCCGCGTCCGCGATCAACGTCTTGGATCTTCCAACGATTATTCCAGAACTTCCAACGCCCTTTCTTCAGGCACACCGGCCTTCACCCCGAAAAACGGAATCGAACTTTTCTATCAGGCGCTCAATACGGCAACCACGAATTACCTCCGTCTGCGTGATCGATTCGAACAGATTACCCTGTCGTTGATCCCTCGATCGATCCTTGCTTCACAAACGCCCGTCGCACCCGGTCACAACGACTATTGGGATTATTACGGTGATTGCGACCGCTGGAATGTTGTGTTCACGATCGCATGGCAGGAACCGCCAGAAAAACCCGCACCTTCGATGCAGACCGCGGGCGCCGTAAGCAACCGCGCGTCTTTCGACCACATCGCTGAACAGGTTTGGGACACGATCACATCGCGCTGGCAGGTGATTACTTCCGGCTACCGCAGGATTTCCCAGCGGTTCTTCACCGGTTTTACACGAGGCGTCTTCTAACAGCGGCACCTCGTTTCACAACCACGACAGCGGTACGACTGTCGCAGGAACCACGCCGCGCGGTCGGATTTCGCGCAGGCCCTACCTCGGGTTCGAAGCAGAATTGAGCACCGCCGAATTTTGCACCGCTGCAAAAACGTACACAATCTTTGTTCCCTGTTGAACGATTTTCTGCCGGGAACAACACAAAAAAGGCGGTTTTCAACGAAAAATCAGCCTTTACGAACGGTAGTCGCCGTTTGCCAGCAGTTTAGACTGTCTTGGCACGAGCATTGCGTTTAGTGTATTCAAGAGATTAGGCGTAGGTTTTCGTTTGATGCCGAGCACTAACACAGCGTTGTTAAAGACGTTGCGTACGTGTCAATTGAGCCCGTTGGTCCGGAAGTCCGGGGGGTTGACAGTTGCAAAGTTTAGTCAAGACAGCAAAAAACGCTAATTTTTGTGGCGATTGTCCGCCACGCAAAATACACTACATAATTCAGTGCCCTTGGGGCATGAAACAATAAATAAATGGGGACGCTTCCCCTTTGGATTCGCTTCCTTTTAATAATGATCGTGTCGGAGTTAGATATGACCACATGCCGCTCAAAAAGAGTCGCGCTTCGTGTTGTTTGCTTAGGTTTGCTTGCGATTGGCTTGCATTTTACATTCCTGCTGGGCTCAGCCTACGCTCAGTTCGATAATAACCGGAGTGAATTGTACCCGCGGATGGCGACCTACGAAAATGCGGAAGGCGAAACCTGTTTTTCGCTGAGCCTCGGATCGGTCCCTGCCGACGTTCAACGTCCCTCTGACATTATCGTCTTTGTCGACACCTCGGCCAGCCAAACCGGTGTCTACAAACAGGACTCTATTGCGGTCCTCCAAAGCCTGATCGACAATCTTAATTCGTCCGATCGAGTGCAAGTTTTCGCTGTTGACCTTGAACCGATCCCGTTGAATCAAGAATTCTCAGCGCCCGATTCGATCGAGATTCTCGCCACGATCGACAACCTCAGGGCACGTGTTGCGTTGGGCTCCACCGACGTCATCAAAATGCTCAAAACGGCCGCCAATGGTTTTGAATCGGCACAGGATCGAAATCGCAACGTCGTTTATATTGGAGACGGTGTCAGCCGCGCCGGTTTGGTGACCGACAAAGCGCTGACCAAAGCGATGCGCAATTTAGTACGAAACGAGATTCCATTTTCCAGCTTCGCAATCGGTCCAGACCGCAACATCGAATTATTAGCCTCAATCGCCAACCACTCCGGCGGCAACGTAATCGTCGACGTCGACCGTCCCTCGTCTTTGGACGATGCGGCCCGTGGCTTAGCCGCAACGGTACATCAATCTGTTTTCTGGCCGACTGCGGCAGCGTTACCGGAAAACATCGCTTCGATTTATCCTCAGGTTTGCCCGCCCATCCGCAGCGATCGAGACAGCGTTGTGTTTGGAAAGCTCACCTCTCGTGATCCAATCAAATTGCAACTTGACGGTAACATCAACGGAAAATCTAAATCGATCGTTCGTGCGATCACTCCCGAACCATCGAACGTCGATTTTTCCTTTTTACCAAACCTGATCGAAACGGCGTCTAAGAACGCGGGGATTCGCTTACCTACCGTTGGTTCGGCAGGCGTTCGGGAGTACGCACGAGTGCTCGACAGGACGGCTGATTCGATGGCAAACCTTGGCGTAAGAGCCCTCGCGATGAACGACACAAAAGCAGCGTCCGTTTTTGCTAATGCGGCGTTGAACCGCGACCCGCTTGGAAACCGCGGACAGCAACTCGCTGTGGCCGCCTATCGTGCTCAAGACAACCCTTTCGGCGACCCCGAGGATACCGTTGTCGAATCCGATCCGTTCGCCAACCCGCAAGTTCCACAGGTGGAAGTCGTCGATGATCCATTTGCTAACATCGCAGAGGGCAGTTCGACAAAGGGTAGCTCGACAAAAGGCAGTTCGACAAAAGGGAGTTCGACAAAAGGGAGTTCGACAAAGGGTAGCTCGACAAAAGGGAGTTCGACAAAGGGTAGCTCGACAAAGGGTAGTTCGACCGAGGGTAGCTCAACCAAGAGTGAAATGGCCGAAGGTAGCGACGACATTTCGGCCCCGCTGCAAATGGGAAGTCCCATCAACATCCCCGAAAGCGACATCGATCGAATTCTTGCTGAAGCCAAACAGGGCGGCAAAGATATTATCGATCGAGAAAAGGATCGTCAAAAAATCATCGAACAGAAGATTCGCAAGCAAGTCCAATACGAAATCACTCGTTCGGTACGCGAACTACGATCCAATCCTAACGAAGCGATCAACCGACTGAAAAACATGATCGAAGTAGTTGATCAAACTTCGGAGTTGAGCGAAAGCGCGCTGACGGATCTTCGATACTCATTGGAATCGGCCCTCAATAGCGCCCGACAACAGAAGTTAGGATTCGAAGCCCAAGAAGCCGAAAGCGCGAAAAATAAAGCCATCGCGACTTCGATTCTACGGACCGCTGACAACTTCCAGCGCGAAGAAGAAAAACTGTCTCGATTGATCAACCAGTTCAACTCGTTGATGAAAGAGCAGAATTACGTCTCGGCCGCGGGTGTTGTGGACACTGCGTTTGAATTGGCCCCGGAATCCCCCGAAACGGTTTCGGCACAGGTCACCGCGCGGGCTCGAATCAACTACGAACGATCGTTGCGAGTCATGCGTATGAAGGAAATATCTCTATTGCAGATGGCTCATGATGCCGATCGTTCTGCCGTTTCATTTTTGGATGATCGTTTGATCACCTTTCCCGATGCGGAAGTTTGGCTCGAACGAAAGAATAGTCGGAAAAAGTTTTCTAACGCCCGTCTCACGGGAAGCGCACGCGACGAAGCGATCCTCGAAGCACTTGAATTGCCGACGAACTTGGAATACCTCGAAGTCCCGTTCATCGACGTAAAACGTGAATTAGAAGACAAATACGGCATCAACATCGCACTGGATCAATCCGCGATCGATGACGCGCTTACCGAGGAAGAATTGGTCACCGTCCGATACCGAGGCATTCGACTGAAAAACGCCTTGCGATTGATGCTGCGAGACTTCAACGCGACTTACATTGTGCGTGACGAAGTCCTGCGGATTATCTCTCTGTCCAACGTCAGCGATCCCGAAAACCTCGTGACCGATGTTTACAACGTCGGCGACTTGGTCGCTCCCCGATTCAATCCTTTCGCCGGCTTAGGCGGTGGAATCGGCGGTGGAATCGGTGGTGGAATCGGCGGTGGCGGCGGCGGAATCGGAGGGGGCGGCGGTGGCGGCGGCGGTCGTGGCGGCGGTGGCGGTGCATTCTGCATTCAAGACGCACCGGTGAGCACGACTTCTAAGGGCGCAGCAAAAAATGTTTCCTCCACTTCAGAAAAACCCGCAGTGATCGAACTGACATCTACCGACCAACCAGTTGTCGCGTGGACCGATTACTTCTCTCGGGTCCACCCTTCACCAGAAGACGTTCGCGAAACGGTACGGAGTTACCTCGCCACCAAACGTTTTGATGACATCGTGGGATTGATCTACGGTGCCCTTCAAAACGACCGCATCGAACCTTGGATGTTCGAGGCCCTAGGTTACGCGATGAAGTTGTCTGGGAAACCTAAATCCGAAATTGAGCGCGTGTTCATGTCGGCCATGGATTTCGCCACCAGTCCGGCGGACGCGTTAGACGTTGCAAAATACATGATGAAGTCGGGAATGGAAAAACGCGGTCTGCAGATTCTGCGCGACATCGCAACTCTGGAACCAACATCTACCGAACCCTACACCTTGGGATTAGAAGTCGCCCAAAAAAACCAGGACAAAGAAGCCCTCCAGTGGCTCACCGTCGGAATTTTGGCACAAGAATGGCCCGATAATCCACAACTGGCCTATCGAGCTAAAAACATCTCGACAGCGCTGCTGAGGGAATTGAGAACTACCGACGCAGACGCTGCCGATCAGTACGTCGCCGACCTTGCCGACGCCAAAGTGCGCGACTGCGTGGTGGAGGTCAGCTATACAGGGGATGCAGATTTGGACCTTTACGTTCAAGAACCCGGTGGTACTATTTGCTCGCGTCTTCTGACACGCACCACCGCCGGCGGAGTCCACTTTGGCGACAACGCGGCTAAAGGCGACAATCAATCGGGAAAAATTACCGAAAAGTACGTTTTGCCAAAAGGGTTCTCAGGCGACTACCAATTGGTGATCAAACGGATCACCGGTGCTGTCACCTCCGGTAAGGTTAACGTGGACGTTCGACATCACGTGAATTCTGAAAATGAAACCCGCGAATCGCGCCCTGTTAGCATCGAAGGCAAAGGCACAATCGTTAATTTCGCATTGAGCAATGGCAGACGTGAAGATTCTCTTGAGGAACACACGATCAAGACGTTGGTCGAAAAACAAATGATCGTGGGCCAACAACTCTTGGCACAACAACTGTCCCAAGGAGCCAGTTCAAGTGCGGCCAGCGAATACTTCGGCGGATTAGTCAGTCGCAGCGAAGACGGCCCTATTCTCAATCGAAACAACTCAAACCTGTTCCGTGGCGGAGTCGTTGGCTATCGACCTGAAGTTGAGTTCTTTGACATCTCAACCAGCCTACAGGTCCAACACGCAACGACATCCGATCGCCTGTACGTGATTGTTAGTCTGACTCCCAACTTTACCGACCTAACGGACGTTGAAAACTTCAACGCTCTCGGCGACGCCAATACCGCGGGGGGCGCTGGAACCGGAGGTGGGGGAGCAGGAGGTGGGGGAGCTGGAGGTGGGGGAGCTGGAACGCCTTAACCGTCCGCCCGCTGACGGTGTTGCAACCAGATACATAATCGCGGCGAGCCATCCGTTTTGGTTCGCCGCTTTTTTTTTTGCACCAAAAAGCAGAGCGATTGATGGGCAAAAGAATTAAGATCGAATATGAATTCTAATCAAGCGCACGAACGACGCCCCCACCGCGCGAACCATGGAAGCTGGGCGATCAGGCCAGACATTTTTTTAAAAAAGGCATTGGAAATGCCGCTACGTTTTTCTCATGATCAAACATCGGGCTGGAGGGTGGACAGGGGAGGATCGGACTCCCGTTTTCTTGCTATCGGCCCGAATCCTATCGGATCTAGCGGCTTGAAAATCAAGCTTAACAAACCGAAATGGGTCTACAGGCATTTAAGATTCTGGGCGTTCAGCCCAATCCTTTGAACGGACATCAAGGGTTTCAGCGGTATCGCTGCGTCATCATGTCCGGACCCTTTGATGGAAAAATAATGATATTGCGACCCGGGCCACATTGCGTTTAACATAAGTAACATCAGTTGTCGCCGTTAATACGAAGTGAACGCAAAAATGACTTCCGCATCCGATACCAACCCCAAGCGTCAACACCCAATCGCGCAGCCGGGAGCCGCACATCAGGTACCACAGGCAGCGGGTCTCAATCACAACAGGAAAAAAGAAGCCATTGCTCAAGCGTCTGCGGTTGTTGGAAATCGCGTCGCCGATCCCTTACCACCAGTGCAGCCCAAAGCGGAACGCGCGGTTCAATCTGCCAAACCGGTGCAGCAGCCCCAAACGCCGGTCGCGGAAACCCCCACTTTACAATCCAAAACACCCATCGCGCCCAAGACTCCGCAACCCGAACGCCGGACCGAAAAGCCGTTTGGTAACACGGCGCCGACCGGCAGCGGACATGGAAGCGCTGCGGTGTCTAAACCATCACAATCCCCCCCCGCCCCGACCGCCAATCAAAAACCGCCCCATGCCGGTCCGGTCCGAGGTGGCCAAGGCGCCGCGGGAATGAAGAACGATGCCGCGAACAAAGGCCGCAGAATGATTCCGCGCCCCGAATCATGGGAGGACGACATCTCCCGCAATACGCTCGACGACACTCCCTTCACCAGCCTCCCATCGCCCGCCAGTCGCGCCGTCGCCGATTTTGAAAACGCATCGCGTTACCGAAGAATCGTACCGTTATTGGGCGAAAGTTCGATTGGCCATTTGCTCAAGAAGGATGCTTGGCCGATCCCCACGGCGGAAGACCGAGAAGGATACAGTGCCGGCTTCGACGAAAATTATTGGTTAAGCGGGCTCGAGGATTACCTCAAGATCATGAAGATCGCCAAGCGCCACCGCGTTGTTCCCAAAACCGTATTGGACTTTGGATGTGCCACCGGTCGGGTCGTCCGTCACTTCGCCGCCCAGTCCGAAATCCCTGAAGTTTGGGCGACAGACATCAACCAACGTCACATTCGTTGGCTCTACGAACATCTGCCCCATAACGTGAAACCCGTTTTCAACCACTGCATTCCGACCCTCCCCGTCGCCGACCATTCGGTTGACATCGTGACCGCGTTTTCGGTATTCACACACATCGACACCTTTGAAACGCATTGGCTGGCCGAACTCAGTCGCATCATGAGCGCCGACGGCATGTGCTATTTCACCGTCCACAACGAAGATACCTGGGAAGCCCTACGAAAAGAAATAGACAACGAAAATAATCGCTTGATTAAGTCAATCGTGAAAATCGATCCCGACTTCAAACAGGTGCTCATGGAACCGATGCCTGACCAACGAACCATTTATCGATTCACTCAGTCCGGCCCTTACCGCGCCCAAGTGTTCCATTCGAACAACTATCTTCGCAAGGTCTGGGGACGATTCTTTGACATCGAAGCAATTATGCCTTGCCACCACGTTCGGCAAACGGTCGTCGTGCTACGCAAGAAAAGCCGGTAGCCAACGTCTAAAGCTGTCAGCGAAAAATTTTGACCGGCTGACACGGGCGTTCCAGAACCGAAAAGCACGGCGAACTCAAAATCACGCCTCTCATCTGAGAAGCCACTAAGTCCTCGAACTGAAAAACGCTGGTTAAGCAAAGTGCTTAACCAGCGTTTTTCTTTGGTCATTGAATCGTCGGCGATTAATCAGCATCGCGACAACAAATAAGACGTTATCGTTGGCCGCTAGACCGCCGCGATAGCCGCGTCGTAATTAGGTTCGTCGACGATCTCTGAAACCAATTCGGTGTAAGCCACTTTTCCCTCGCCGTCTATCACAACAACGGCGCGTGCGAGCAAGCCTTTTAGCGGACCGCACTCGATTCCCAAGCCGTAGTCTTTTGCGAATTGCTGGCAACGGAAGGCTGAAAGACTGGTCACGTGCTCCACCGATTCGGCGTCGCAGAACCGTTTTTGAGCAAACGGTAGATCCTTGGAAACGTTGATCACGACCGCATCACCCATTTCTCCAACTTTCGCGTTGAATGTCTTCACGCTGGTGGCGCAGGTGCCGGTGTCGAAACTAGGGACAATGTTCAGCACGACCTTTTTGCCCTTGAGCGAATCAAGGGTGACTTCGCCCAAGTCTCCGCCGACCAAAGTAAACGCAGGGGCGGCAGACCCCACCGATGGTAAATCGCCGCTGGTGTTGCAAGCGGAACCTTTAAGTGTAATTTGAGCCATTTCATCTTCCTCTATCGTTGTGTAGTAAAAAATTGTTGATGTTGAATTCTTAGTTTTGATCCTACTGCAGGCGTTTAATCATTCTGTTACTCCCCCAGTTCAATTCCTAAATCAAGTTCCTCTTCTTCGGACACGTCGATCTGTTTTCCATTGACGTCTACCGTGATGGACTGAAGATCAAACTCCATACCTTTACTGATGAATTTAGCTTGATAGGATCCCTCCCCTTTGGGGCCGGACACCTTACCGGAATAGGTCGTGTGATTCACGCCATCGATCTGAACCATTTTTAGGCTGACACTGGGCGTTACCGTGATCGGACTTCCTAATTCTTCTTCGACGGCGCTGGAAGTCATCAATTCGGCTTCGACATTGCTGAACTCTTTTGATAGGTCTTGGCCCAAATAAAACAGCAACCCACACCCGCCGATCAGTAACCCGATCATAACCAAACAACCAATTCCACCGGCGATCAGAAGTGGACTTCGTTTCCGCGGTGGTTGGATATGAACATCACCTGATGAGTCACTCATTAAAGCATCCCTTTTTTTGCGTTCTTTTGATTGCACCATTGCCCCTCCGATTTAGATTGTATCAATTCGCAGCCTGTCTTAAAGTGGACTCAGTGTCGCCTGCTTTTTCAACAACGCCGATTACTCTATGCTCACGCCGTCGGTCGACATGCGACCCAAGACAAAAACGGAAGCCCAATCGCTCATGAGTCAAAACAAGTACGCTGCTGCGGCTTACCAATCCAGAGATATTAGTTTTGCGGTGCCCCATTGCTGCATGTTGATAAATCAACAGCTTGCTCAAACCACGGCGAGCCAGCCCCCGGACTTAGTTCTCGTATTCGTGGCCGGGTACTCACCTGATGTTTTTGAAACCGCGATGCGGCGAATCTCCGAACTGACCAAAGGCCGGACTGTCATGGGGGTCACCTGCCAATCCTTAGTCGCCGGCGGTCAAGAATTCGAAGACACGATGGGGATCAGCATTTGGGCAGCGTGCTGGCCTGAGGCCCAAATCACACCGATGACCTTGGAACTGCAAACCGAAAATGGTCAATCGTCATTTTCCGGGTTACCCGACGCCCCCTGGGCTGATGATTCAGTGTTGATCATGTTCTCCGAAGCGTACAGTTTCCCCGCGGATGGGATGTTGGAACATCTGAACAACACCCATCCCGGTTTGCGGGTTTTAGGCGGTGTTTCCGACAGCGGCCTCGACGCTTCGAACGCCAGGCTGATGCTAAACGGGGAAGTCTACGCGCAAGGAGCCGTCGCGGTTCGGATTTCTGGCATCGAGATGCAAACGGTGGTTTCTCAAGGCTGTCGCCCGATCGGTGATGGAATGATCGTGACCGACGCCGACCGTAATGTCATCGCGAGCTTGGGCGGGCGGCCCGCATTTGCAATCATCAAGGAAATTTATGCGACGCTACCCACACAGGACAAAGCAAGAGTCGAACGCGGCCTACATTTAGGCATCGCAATGTCGGAACTTAAAGACGTATATCAGTATGGCGACTTTTTAATTCGCAACGTGATTGGCATCGACGAACAAACACAAAGCATCACCATCAGCGACTATATCCGCAAAGGCCGAACCGTAAAATTTCACATTCGGGATCAATTTTCGGCTTCGACCGAATTGCGCAATATGTTGAAAATGGCGATCAACGGTGCGGACCGACTGCCACAGGGGGCACTTGTGTTCACCTGCAACGGACGAGGCAGCCACCTATTCGAACAACCGCACCACGACGCGTCGTTGGTAAAAGAGGTTTGTGGTGACATCCCCGCATCCGGTTTCTTCGCCGCCGGTGAATTCGGTTATGTGGGTCGTGCCAATTATTTGCACGGATTTACGGCCAGTATTGCCCTGTTTAAATAGACAGGTGTTAATCAAAATGGGTGGCATCACTTCCACTTAATCCACGAGCGTCCCTACACGACCACGCGTAATCGGCCGCTTTTCACTTTTCTTTTTTCACCATTGATCCGTTGACTGACCTCCCCCCAACAGCCAAACAAAGTAAGTTCATCGCGATTTCCAAATACGCCGCGTCGATCGCGATTTTAGCGATCTTGATTTACAAGTACCGCAATCAGTTCGCTCGTTTTTTAGACACACCGATTGGTTATCACTGGCTGTCGCTGGCATTGCTGACGATGTTGTTAGCCTTTTTAGCCAGCTACATCCGTTGGCAGCAATTAGCCTCCGCGATCGGACTGGAGTTAACGACCACTGACGCGATTCAGTTGGGTTTTATTGGATCGTTTTTCAACATCGTAACCATCGGCGTGGTCGGCGGAGACTCCTTGCGGGCATTCTACGCGGTCCGGCATTCTCCCGACCGCATCGCAGAAGCGATTCTCAGTGTCTTCATCGACCGAGTAATTGGCCTGATTGTCATGTGCGGATTTGCGGCGGTGGCGTTTGGATACAATGGCGTTCCTGGAAAAGACACTTTGCAGAAACAAGCCATCGAGTATGGGTGTACCTTCGCAGGGATTGCTTCGGCAGCCGGCTGCATCGCGTTGTTAGTGATGCTATTTGAGCCACGGTTGAAGGACTGGAAGATCGTTAAATGGGCGATCAGCACCCCAAACATTGGTTCCCCCCTTGGACGCGTCATGGACGCCGCGGCCCTCTATTGTCAACGCAAACGGGTGATCCTAACAGCGATGCTTTTGAGCCTACTGACCAACACGCTGTTTGGCGTCACCATCTTTTTGGTCGCGTTATCGATCACCCCTTCGCCTCCCACGCTGAGCGACCATTTTGTCATCGCGCCGATTTCAATGGTCGCTAATTCGATTCCATTACCCGGTGGTATTGGCGGCATGGAGGCCGCATTAGCCTATCTTTACAGTTGCTTCGGTCGTGACGGCGGGCTATTGGTTGCCCTCGGCTTTCGGCTGTGCATTCTATCGATATCGATGATCGGTTGGTGGGTATGGTTAAAAACCGACTATCGATTGAAATCAGATTCACTAACGACCGACACGACTTAGTGAATTATCATTGCACTACGCCCGCCATTCGCATTGCGTTTTGCCAGAAATTTGACGCCCGCACGTTTACAACAATTCCCGCCTCAGCGTGCAGGTACCGGTAAAAACAGGGTCGCGGATGAAGAAGGTTGGGATCGCCAGATTTTCGCGGAAAGGCACGGTGACCTCCACTTCGATCTCTTCATCTGCATTGGTCAGCACCGGAGGTGTGATCTGGACGTTGAACTGGGTGACACCGACCGAACGTAGCACGTGTCCGACCGAATCACGGACTGACTGAGGTGTTGCCCCGGGAATGATTCCCACTCGCGCCCCTTCGTAGGCGGCGCTTTCGGTCGAGTGCAACATCATGTTCGCCCGCGCTAATTCGTAGGAACCAAACAGAACAGTCAAAAGAATAGGGAGACACAACGCGACTTCAACGGTAATGGCACCTTGAGATCGTTTTTTTTGTTTTCGAAGCATGATGGACTCAGATGGGGCTTTGGGAAAAGTGAAATTGATCAGCAAGAAAAAGTTATCTCACAGGTTATTCGATCAACAAAACTTGCAACTGTCGGGCAATGGTTTCAAAAGCGGTTACCAAGTCAGCATTGCTGTCGGCGTGCAGGTGAATACCATTAGCAATTTGAGCGACTTGAGCCATTAAGGTTTCGTTGGCACCGGCGCTGAAGGTGATAGTGTGTACGACAACACCGGCATCTCGACAGAGTGGGGCGACCAACTCGGGACTAATGCCCCGGTTTTGGATACCATCGGTCATCACGACGATCGATTTGAGCGCGAAAGGCCGCGCGTTGGGGTCGTTTAGAATTGAATCCAAACCCGTCCGCAATCCTCGTCCAATCGCGGTGTAACCGGCGGGGCTTTCGAGGGCGAACGCATTTCGAATGTTATTCAGGTCGGGCGTCAATTCCTGAATTTTGCGGTCCTTGTTACTGTAAACGGTCAAGCTCACGTTTTCCCGTTGAGGCGTATTTTCAAGCTCCTGGAGAAACACGTCCAGTGCGTTGCTCAGGGCGTTGAAACGGTTGTTCTCTGCCATCGATCCCGAAACGTCCAACACCAAAGCGACGTCGCGGTCGACCCGCGTCGCGGTCGCGACTTGGATCGGTTCAAAACTGTCCGCTCCAAACAACGGAGCGAAAAAGAGGCTGGCCGCTCCTGCCGGGGATGTGCTGGTTTTCTCTCCGACCACGCGGACAGCGTTAAACGGAGTGCCGCCTTGATTAAAAAAGAACGATCCGTCGCTGTTTTGCCCCGCCGATCCGATGGCCACGTTGCTCGGATCCAACAAGAAACCACGGCCGGCCACAATGTTCTCTCGTGCAACCGCCAACGCCGCTGCGGTCGCCGCCGAGGTCGACTGTTGGCGACCGAGGGCTTCGGCTCCCGCTTTAGCCGCGGCATCGGTCGCGGTCCGAAGCTCGCTGCGGGTCACGTGAATGCGGGCCACGTCAATCGCCAATGCGGCCACAACAAATAGAATCACAATCACGACTGCGATAAAAGGGAGCATGGCTCCTTCGCGTTTTTGAAAACGCCGAAGTAATGAAGAGTGCATAGTAGTAGAGTTCCTTGGATGGATAAGAAAAAAAAGGTGAGATTGAATCTAAAATCGAATTGAATTTTTGATGGCAGGACCAGCCAGTATTCTGGGTTACTCTTTGACCATGACCGCTTCGGCGTCGATGGTCAGATTTCGAAAGACGGTCCCTGTGATAAAGCTGTTAGTGTTCACTGGCGCGGAGGTACGAACGCGAATCAGTTGCCCTTCCGCAACTGTAGAAATATTCGCCGGTACCGTTTCAACGCTGAATCCATCCACACGACGCCCGTCAGCGACGAGGTTAGCAATGGTGGCAACCATTGCGTTATCCGAATTACTCCTAATCGCCACCTTGGCACCTTCGTACGAAGCCTGGACCAATGCCTGCCGCAAGAACAGCATGTTCGCAGCTTCGATTGATCCCAGCATGATCAGTAAAATTAAGGGGAGGCAGACAGCGAACTCGACAACTGCGGCGCCTTTTCGGTTGCCGCGTCCCTGACGCTTTGCCGAAGTTCGTTTGCCTGGAAGGGGTAATTTAATTGGGGCGATTTTCATCTAAGTCTCTATCTAAAAAGAATTGATAAACCTGAGGTATTTCTATCTCCGGCGCTACGTTCGTCGACCGCCGGTGCCTCTCAATTATCCGCGTGCGGTCACACCAGAAGATGAGAGTTGTTCTTTGAGTCGAGCGATTTCGGCCTCTTGTTTTTGCACCAGTTCCACAACTTGGTTAAATTCTTGGGCCATTCCAGACCAGAAATCGTTATCGCGGAATGTGCATTTCGGAGTCGTTTTTTCGTTGACAAGTTCTTGCAAGTGCTGGCGTAGGCGACCGATCGGTCCAACAAAACGATTGCTGAAACGAACCGTATCTAACAAGAACACGGGGAACAAACAAAGCAAGATCACACCGACCAAGCTGAACTCACCTACCGAGTTCTGCATGTTCTCCATGAAAGTTAAATTCATGTCGCCAATCAAAGTCTTCATCAAAATGACCGTCAGCGCGGTAACGAAGAAAAATGCTATCCAATGAAAAACGATCCGGCGAAGGAGCGCCCCTTGGACGTGCGTATCTACGAATTTCTGTTGTCTACTGCGTTTCATATCCGACCTTTATGCTCTCACTTGCAACCATGTTTTGGAAAACCATTGACGTGCAGCTGGGAAGACCGATGCAACAAAGTGCGTTCGTGGAAACCCTTGGCACCGATTCCCGCTGCGCCTCAATGGTGTACATATCTCGGAAAGGTAGTTCATGGATTGCTGGTCGAGTAACCTTGCGATCGGAAACATTGCAATTCATTTGCCAATAGGATTTCCGCGCCGCATGATCGCTACAGAGCCTACCACCCCCGCCAAACAAAGCGAAAAGAGGCCAAGACGCCCCTGTCGCTGTCAGAAAAAGAAGACGTGTTTAGTTTTTACCCGTTGCAAATCCGAAACAGCGCTGCGATCCAAGACGGCATTCAACTCCAATGCTGTCGTTAACTTCTAACGATTCTCCCAATTGAACGGCCGCAAGCCATCGACTACGCGCTCTCTGTTCTTGTTTCCAACAAGATTTTATTGGCTACGCCAAGGCATGATGGCCGATATCCCTAAGGTAATGCTGGCCGACCCAAAACTTTTCACCCGGCCATTTGCAAGGACGATTCAACCTCAAACCGTGGCGGCGACCTACTATGAGTCTTAAATTTGGAATCTATCTCGTTGAACAAAGAATCGTCACGCCCGAGCAATTCTGCGGCTTGGTCAAGATTCAACAGGAATCAGCCAAGGCCCTGCCGACGATCGCGCTGACGAAGAACCTGATGACGATTCGTCAGGTCGCAGACGTTTTAGACACAACCAAGTCGAACGCAGAAAAGTCGTTTCAACAGGTGGCTGTTGAGATGGGTTATCTGCACGCCAAAGAAGTCGACTACCTACTGCAGATACAACAAACGACAGCCGAAACGATTCGTGGACTGGCCGTTGAATGTGGACTGCTGACCGAACGTCAAGCCGCCGTTTTATATCTGCACTTCGAAAAGAACGTTTCCAAGCAATCGCAAACTTCGCGATCGGAAACTTCGCGATCGGAAACTTCGCAGTCGGAAACTTCGCAAACACAAACTTCGACACCTCCGGCCTCGGGTGATCGTGTCGCCGAAACGAAAACCAACCAGTCTGCGTCGGCGGCCCAACCAACCACGACAGAAAATGCGAGCCCCAAGCGGCCCAACTTCCGTCGTCGCCCGGTCATCATCGAAAGAGAAAACGTCAACGTCTAACTTGCGGTTGATGGAGACTGGTTTCTCAACCTAAAATCATCTTCGGCAAGTAAAAATCGACGCGGACTAAAGCGACGCGTTTAAAATCGGCTCAGGCAACCCGCCAGCCGACCTCAAACGAAAACGCAGAAAACAAGGTCGCAATGGCCCCTCTGTCGTCTCCGTGTTTGTTGCTACGGCGAAAACACGGGGACGTAGTTTAGCGGCATCTGAAGGATGATGCCGCCCATCGCCGCACCGAAGGGCGCTTCGGCTTCGCTGAAACTCCATGAACCGTCGGCCGATTGAGCTTTCACCAGTTCGTCACGGATCGCGGGATACCAACTGTTCCAATACGCCCCCCCCGCGTGCCACATCGCCTGCACCGCGTAGTAGTTGGAATAAAAATAGTGGGACGATCGGTTGCCGCCGGAAGGTTTGAACTTCTTCAGGTACTTCAACGCGCTCTCGACTTGTTCCCCCTCGTAGATTCCGGCACTATACAGCGACGTCACTCCCGCCGCTGTCATCGCGAAAGTTGAATGACCGCCCCGCAGCGTGTAACGAAAACTACCGTTCTTGTTTTGGCTGCGTTTGACGTAGTCGATGCACAATTTCCGAACATCGTCAGGAACATCGATCCCCGCATCACGTGCCCCCCGCAGCCCCATAATCTGACAAACCGTAATCGAAAGATCAGCATCGCTCTTTCGCGGCTGATAGCGCCAACCGCCGTCCCGATTCTGAGTCATACAGGTTAACTGCACCGCCTTGCGAAGCTTATCGCCGATCTCAGTTTTCTGCGTCATGCCGTACGCTTGAGACAGAAACAACATGCTGAACCCGTGCCCGTACATGTTTTCGTTGCTGTTTTCTGATTTCGCGATGTAGCCGGTATCACGAACGTTCTTCAACACGAAGTCCACGCAATGATCGATCGATTTGCCAAATCTACCTTGGCCCGGGGCATGCCCGCCGCACATCATCGCCAACCCCGCCAATGATGCCGTCGCTACCCCTCCGCTGTAACCGCCGTTGCCGAACGCTCCTCGGTTACGTCCAGACTTCACTTGGTTACGAATCAAATACGACAGCGCTTTGTCGATCGTTGCCTCCGCCGCGGGAGTGATAAGTTCCGCTGGAGACTTTTCATTATCAGAATTTTTTCGATCCGCAAACACCGCCGAACCCGTCATCGGCGACAACGACAAAAGCGCTGGGACCGCCGAAGCGATCGCTCGCCGATGGAAACTACGTCGTGACACCCCTCGATCGAATCGAGCACCGCGTTGCTGGGGATCGTTTGCCATATCGTTTCCGAAAAATTTCTAAAGATGTTCCACTGCCGCCGCGCGGTAGTGGCAAAGAGTTAGCCAGTAGTTTATCGTATTGTCGAAAATCCGTCAAAACGAAACCTTCTCCCCTGCAACGACAGGCATGTTTCTTATTGATATCCAGAGATTTGCCCGGTTGACCATCTTCGAATTTTCAATAACGCAACCAAAAGCTACTTAAAAGGTAAAAAAGCGATGTCAACATCCACGATCGACGTTCAGCAACTGGCCATCAACACGATTCGCACGCTGTCCATGGATGCCGTTCAAGCCGCCAACAGCGGCCACCCCGGTACCCCAATGGCCCTCGCACCGCTGACCTACGCGATCTGGAACAACCACCTCAACTACGATCCGGCCACCCCCAACTGGATGGGGCGCGACAGATTCGTGCTGTCCTGCGGCCATGCGTCAATGCTGCTGTATTCGATGATTCATCTTGCCGAAGTTTCCGCCACTGACAAAAATGAAAACCCGACCGACAAAATTTCGATCTCGATCGATGACATCAAAAACTTTCGCCAACAGCACAGTCCCTGTGCCGGCCATCCCGAATACGGCTACGCTGCGGGCATCGAGACGACCACTGGTCCCCTAGGACAAGGGCTTGGCAACAGCGTCGGCATGGCGATCGCCGGAAAATGGTTGGCCGCGACCTACGATCGTCCCGGTTACGAACTCTTTGACTACGACACGTACACCGTCTGCAGCGACGGCGATATCATGGAAGGAATCGGCAACGAAGCGGCCTCATTAGCCGGGCATCTGAAATTGTCTAATTTGTGCTGGATTTACGATGACAATGAAATCACCATCGAGGGACGCACCGAACTGGCGTTTAGTGAAAATGTCGCCGCGCGGTTCGAAGCCTTAGGCTGGCAAGTCATCACGGTGACTGACGCCAACGATCTCAAGGCACTCAACAGCGCCTACGATCAATTCAAAAAATGCCAAGACCGCCCGACCCTGATCATCGCCAAAAGCATCATCGGTTTCGGCGCCCCCAACAAGCAGGACACCTCCGGTGCCCACGGTTCTCCTTTGGGTGAAGAGGAAATCAAACTCGCCAAAGAAAACTATCAGTGGGAAGCCGAAAAATTCCACGTTCCTGGCGAAGTCTACGATGATTTCCGGGCTGGAATTGGAGCCCGTGGCAAGCAAGCCTACGCCGTCTGGGCCGAAAAGTTCGAGGCCTACAAAAACGAGTTCCCCAAGGAAGCCGCTGAAGTCGAAGCGATTCAATCTGGAGAACTTCCCACAGGTTGGCAAGACTCAATTCCAACCTTCGACGCCGACGAAAAAGGCATGGCCACGCGCGTTAGTTCCGGTAAAGTCCTGCAAAAGGTCTGCAAAGCGATTCCGTGGTTCATCGGCGGTTCGGCTGACCTCGCTGGTTCAAACAAATCTAACAACGACGACCCCGACGCCGGGCACTTCGGTGCGAATGATTTCTCAGGCAAGAACTTCCACTTCGGCATCCGCGAACACGTCATGGCCGCGATCTGCAACGGCATGTCGTTGTCAGGTATTCGAGCCTACGGGGCGACGTTCTTTGTCTTCACAGACTACCTTCGTCCAAGCCTGCGATTAAGCAGCATCATGCATCAACCCGTTTTCTATATCATGACGCACGACTCGATTGGGCTCGGTGAGGACGGGCCGACCCACCAACCGGTTGAACACATGGCCGCCTGCCGAGCCATCCCTAATGTGTTGACGATGCGTCCCGGAGACGCCAACGAAGTCGCCAAATGCTACCAAGCCGCTATCGAAAACGACAAACGGCCTACGGTAATCGTATTGTCGCGTCAGGACATGCCGACATTCGACCGATCGAAATTCGGGTCCGCCGACGGCGTCCTTAAAGGGGCATACGTCCTGCAGGACTGTGACGGGACGCCTGATGCGATCCTAATCGGCACCGGCAGCGAAGTCCCGATCTGCGTCCAAGCGGCCGCAGAACTTGAAGAATCAGGCGTCAAGACGCGCGTCGTCAGCATGCCGTGCTGGAAATTGTTCGACGAACAGTCCGACCAATACCGGGAATCGGTCTTGCCCAAATCTGTCACCAACCGTGTCGCGGTCGAAGCGGGAATTAAAATGGGGTGGGAGAAGTACATCGGCAGCGAAGGCAAATTTATCGGCATGGATAGTTTCGGCGGTTCGGCTCCGTTTGAGGTGCTGTACGAGCAGTTCGGCATCACCCCTGCCAAAGTCGCTGAAGCCGCGAAACCCTAATTTTGCACGCCCCCCAAGCTCAATCTGTTGGTTTGAGCATGTTTTTAGGCTTTCCCAAACGCGTTTTGACGGCTTTGCAAGGTTAGAGAGTATCTTGCAAGGCCTTTTTTGTCCTCGCTGGCCCAAAATTGTGGTTTATGGGCCCTTGAAACGGGGATATCTTGTCCGACAGGAGTCCCTATTCACGCGACCGGGGGGATATTCCGGGAGTTATCGGTTCGTATTGGGTTCAAACCCTGAAAAACACGGTGAATGGGCCTTCCCTAAAATCGCCGCTTTCGGATACGATAACGATTGTTAAAAGATCAGACAGGCGGAGCCCGTTCCAATAATTGCGTCGCGACAATAGTATCGCCGGCCCAAACACACTAACGGGAAACCTTGGTTCAGCAGACCGTGGCCATTGGGAATTGCCCAGCCACCGTAAAATGCGAAACAATGCAATCCGCAAAGCCATGCATCGGGCGACGCAATAAAAAATGCGACGCCACCAACGCAGGGCCTCGCTAAGAACATGTTGCAGATCACGCATTGCAAAGAGCCAACCGCCAGCATCATTTCTAACGGCCGGTGCTAGAAAAAAAGTTTTGAATAATTCAAACAAGACAACCACTAAAAAAGTTTTGGCTGTCTCCCTCCACCGACCGATTCAAGCAACGCGGCCAAACATGCCGCGAAAAAAATCTGCCCCATCCGGGGCGAGGAGCGATTCAAGTGACAGACGATATCTACGATTATTTCAGCGGTAACAAAGCACGCAAAGTCGAACCCATCGAAGATGATGATGATAGTGGAGAATTCGACGACGATTTAAGCCTCCCTCCCTCAGCGTCTCAAACAGACACTCATTCCCAACTGAATGACGAAGACGCCCCTGTTGGAGATCCCGACGACATCTTCGCAGCGTTCGCCGGAAGCGCACCTGCTCCGACATCGTCCAAACCAGCCAACAACACAGCCAAACCTCGCGCCGCTGCCACCCCACAGCCCTCCAAACCCACCGGGGTGACTGCCGCCGAAGCCGAAGCAACTGCGCCCGCCGCCAAAGCGGTAACGTCGGTCCAGCCGACGCCCACGAGCGCTGTAATAGAAGAACCCGCTGACCAAACTACCCCCAAAAAGTCGGGAGGCCACTGGGACTTCTTGGCGAACATGTTCGGCATTGCGGGGTCGAATTCTGAACCAAAGGAAAAAGCAGCCAAACCGCAACCGACGCCCGATGCTTCTTCGGAATCAACCCCGTCTAAGCGCTCATCCGCCCAAACCGATGCGTTGTCTGCTGCTTCAGGCACCGCCAAAACAACACCGGCCGCTTCGGATCAGTCTGCTGAAGAACTTCCAGGCGAATTCTTTGGATTCCGTTTCGACGATTCAGACCCTTCAACCATCCACGAAACCAAAACCGCATCTTCCGCGACTGGGGATGACGCCCAAGGGAATGACGTTGGCGAAAATGACAACGCCGACAGAGATCAGCAAGCCCCGGTCTCGAAAAAGTCTACACGCAGCTCTAAACGTCCGGCGAAAGAACCCCAGCTACAGGCCGAACAAGACGACGATTTTGTGGAATTCGAAATCGAGGAACTTGACACCACCGACATCGACGAAGACGCGGCCGCTGCTCGTGGTCGCCGCTCCACCAGCCGCAAACGTGGGCATGGACGCAATCGCCATGGGAGCAATCGATCCCAAACCTCTGAAGTCGATGACGATATCGAAGTCGACGTCGAATCATCGGCTGATACCGCGGATTCCAATCCTGAAATAAAAGACGACGGTGAAGATCGTTCTACACGCCGTGGTGGGCGTGGACGCGGTCGAGGCCGTAGTCGGAGTCGAGGGCGGAGTCGTGGGCGCGACGAACAAAATCGTGACCAAGAAAACGAACGGGACGTCGTCGCCAACTCAGACGATTTTGCATCACAGTCTGATACGGAGTTTGGTGACCAGCACGACGACGGATTTGCCGTTGGCATCTTCGAAGAAGATCTTGATCCACGCGATATCGATCCACGCAACGGCGGCGTCGACGATACCGCCCCTCCCCGTGGCCAATCAGACCGGTCACGCGGTCGCGGACGGGGTGGCAGGAGCCGTGGCGGTCGCGGACGCGGCGGAAGAAGCCGAGACGATAATCGACAAGTTTCAGGCCCTATCGAACGGAGCACCGAAAACAATCGCGACTCAAACCGAGAACGCAACCGTAATCAGCGCGACACCGTCAAAAACCAATCAGATTCGTGGGACGATGAAGTCGGTTTGGACAACGCCGATGCTGATGTCGGGTTCGGTGCCGGCATTATGGAAAACGACGGCGAGCCTAACTCCAATGATCGCCAGCCAAGGTCACGCGGCGGACGAGCCCGAAGAGGCGGACGTGGTCGAGGCCGAAATTATTCTGACCGCGCCCCTCAAGACCAAGGCGCCCCCAACGATAGGGATGACCGGGACTTCGAAGAAGTCCGCGAATTCTCCGATAGTGGTTCCGGCAGACGATCATCAGGACGATCACGACGGCCAAAGCCAGAAACTGGAGACGACATCCGCAGTGGCGGTAGATCCGAAGGGCGCGGCGAAAGTAGCAGACCAGACAGCCGAGGCGATAGATCTGACAGCCGGCCTTCGCGCGGAAGATCCCGAAACGAAGGGCGGAGCCGTAGTGCGGAACCGCGCGAGAAAGTCGATTACGGCCAAGTGCCGACTTGGTATGACGCGATCACCGGTGTCATCGACGGCAATATCAAAAGCCATTCCAGCGGAGGTGGTGGCCGAAGCCGTGGAGGACGAGGGCGATCTGGTGGTGGACGATCCGGTAGTGGACGTTCCGGTGGCGAGTCACCGCAGAACTCTTCTAACCGAAGCGACCGTGGCGGAAACGGAAGCTCATCTAATGACGGAGGCGGTTCCGATCGCGGCAGAAGTCGAGGAAGACGAAGTCGTCGTTAGTCGTTCTGCAGTGCCGGTTGTCATGAACTCAGGTTGTACCAAGGTACGTTGTCATGAATTCAGGTTTAACGTCTGAGTTTTCAACAAACCGTAGCCACTGAAAAACGAGTGCTGGTAACCGATCTAACCCCGCGCCACACCGTTCTTAGGCACACCGTTCTTAGGACTTCAAAATTTTCAAAAGGGCTGTAATGAAAATACTTTCGTTGCAGCCCTTTTTTGGTGGCAGTCATCGCGACTTCAACGATGCTTGGATCACACACAGCGATCACCACTGGACAGTGCTCGCGCTTCCCGATCGCCATTGGAAGTGGCGGATGCGTCACGCGCCGCTTGTGTTCGCGGAACAAATTTCAAACTTACAACTCCGGGGACAACGCTGGGACGCGATCGTTTGTACCGACATGTTAGACGTTGCCGCGTTGAAGGGGTTGGTCCAACTGGGCAAAACGCCGGTCAAGGTATACTTTCACGAAAACCAATTCGCCTACCCCAATCGACGTCACAGCACATCCGATTTGCACTTCGCGTTTACGAATTTCACGACTATGGTTGCCGCCGACGAAGTCTGGTTCAACTCAGAATTTAATCGCACAACCACCCTTGAGGGCGCTGCTGGATTGTTGAAACGGTTTCCCGACTTCCGCCCGCTGAATCGGTTAGATCAAATTCGCCAAAAGTCTTCCGTCCAGTGGCCGGGCGTCGATGTTCCGACCAGCCTACGCGAATACGATTCTTCGAACACGCGGCCGATCGTGATTTCTTGGGCCGCCAGATGGGAACACGACAAAGGCCCGGACCAACTGGAGGCCTTTCTGCACCTTCTTAAAAATCAAAAAATCAACTTTCGCATCAACATCATCGGGCAATCCTACGCCCAGCAACCGCCCGCGTTTTCACGAATCAAAACCACCTTTGGGGAGAAAATTGATGCTTGGGGTTTTCAGCCGATCGATAAATTTTGGGCGATTCTCGAGGCGACGGACGTGATCTTTTCTACCGCCGACCACGAGTTCTTTGGGCTGTCAGTGGTTCAAGGGACCGCGCGCGGGGCGCTGCCATTGGTCCCCAATCGGTTGGCCTATCCCGAAGTGATCCGAGCCATCGCCCCGGATGACAGCGCTCGGTTCCTCTACCAAGACCTTAACGATGCCGTTGAAAAACTGAAATCTTTAACCACACTACCACCCCAGATCAAACGCGCCATCGTCACCGACTGTCGAAAACGATTCGCATGGGAAACCCGCAGTACAGCCATGGACAACGCGCTGCGTCGCATGGGGCAAAGATCGTAAGTTGAGAATAATACCCCCTGGCCCCATTGGGTTGGGGGCTAACCGATGCGGAAATGGCAGATGTCGCCGTCTTTGACCACATAAGTTTTGCCTTCGACGCGTAATTTACCCGCTTTTTTAATCTCCGCTTCGCTGCCGTAGGTTTCTAGGTCACCCAAGGTGAACACTTCAGCGCGGATGAAACCTTTTTCAAAGTCGGTGTGAATCACCCCAGCGGCCTCGGGACCGGTGGC
>CALDYR010000066.1 GCA_937944405.1 uncultured Pirellulaceae bacterium | reverse complement strand
CGAAGAACCGCTTTGAGCCTTCTGAAAAAAGAAATGTCAGCAAAGTGCGGGGTCAAAAACAAACGATTGTCTGCAGGATGGGACGATCAATACATGGAAAAAATTGTTTTTGGAAAATAGGTAGCCATGCAATCGCCCTGGCGTGTCATCTTGTTCAATTTTTTATCGGTTGCCGGACCGCCGAGATGAATCGTTATCGTAATATCTAAACCTAACGGTTCTTCAAATAAAAATTTTGGTAAAGGATCGACAGGGGGGGCGCACGACTTTGGTTTTTCAGACACTGACCTGAATTCTCGTTGATCCACATACTACAAAATCATAACTTCACAATTCGCGATTCGAAAAGCATGAACGTTTGGTGTAAAGGCGCCGGTAAAATGCATCGACCGCTCTTCCCTGCCCATGAGTTCTAACAAGCACCATCACCGTTCGCTATATCCGGCGTTGATTCTTTTGAATATCCAGCCGCTCGCGGACGAAAAACGTCTTCACTACCCCCGGAGAACTTTTCAGCCGAAACTTGCTATAATCCGTGACATAAACTGCCCCCAGAACTTATCCACCGAAAGCACAGTAAAACAGTGGCGCTACTGATCGGAACTGATGAAGCAGGCTACGGCCCGCCGCTGGGGCCGCTGGTCATCACGGCGACCGGCTGGCGATGCCAACAGCGCGAATCAAACCTCAACGAAATTCTAAGCACTGTCGTTACCGATTCGCTCAAATTGGCAAAGACAAAAAACGCAGAACCCCGAATTTTGGTCGCCGATTCAAAAACCGCTTGCCGCTCAGGATCGATCGCAACCCTAGAACTCTCCGTGTTGGTGCTTTTGAAAGTCGTATTCGGAGAAGTTCCGGCGACACTCAGGGAATTAACCGCCTTGGTGATGCCAGAGGCTCCGGATGATTTATTCGAGAACCAATTTTGGCTCAAAGACGCCGATGTCAGCCTTCCCATCGTAGCGTCCGATGACCGATTGGAACTCATTGCTGAATTGGCCGATCAGTTTGAACGCGCCAGCAAGAACAACTCGGTTGAACTAAAAGAGATTCGTTCAACCATTATATTTCCACCAGAATTTAATGCCGCCCTTGTCAGTTTCGGAAACAAAGCCCACCTTCTTTCAGATCGAACTTTGCAGTTGATTCAGAACCTAATTGAAAACGGTCACGAAGACACCTTAGTCGAGTGCGACAAACACGGGGGAAGGAATTATTACCTGCCTTTGATTCAAGAAAAACTTACCCGTCGCTCCGTTACCGCTGTTCACGAATCGCCAGCCAGCAGCATCTATCGGTGGTCAGAAGACGGGAAGGCCATGGAGATTCGCTTTACCGCCAAAGGCGAGACCCAACTCCCTGTTGCACTAGCTTCGATGGTCTCTAAGTACTTACGAGAAGCCTTTATGGTGGCCTGGAACAATTTCTGGCGGGAACTGGTCCCTGACTTAAAACCTACCAAAGGCTACCCGGTTGACGCAAAACGCTTCTTATCAGAAATAAAACATGTCGCTGCATCCAGACGCCACTTTCGCCACGATTTCTGGCGGAACTGCTGACCCCTTTCCGAATGTCACATTTTTTTAACATCAAGTGTATCCGCGCATTTAATGAGTGCTGGTCAGCGCTGTTGAATTCGCGAAAGTCCTCGATTGGTTCATTGATGCAGACAAACCATCGGCCAGTTCGAAGCTAATAAAGTTTCTAAAGCAGCTTTCCAGCAAAACCAGGAAAACCTTTCGGCAACCGATCCTGTTTAAGATCCGCGTGACACTCAAAACGACAGACCACGACCAACCGCAAACGCCCCCCAACGCATCGGGCATCGGAACGCGCCGCTGGGACTGGTTTGGTCGACGGTTATTGGCGGGACTTTTGGTTGCGGCGGCGGTCAGCGCGGTCTCCTATTTCATTTTGTCAGAGGGAGTATTGAATCTGATCGGTGCGTCGAAGTTACAGCAGGAAGCGATTAGATCCCCTTCGAAGTTTGGCGACGTGGGCAAACCGACGGGCAGTTCGTGGTCAACTTCCCGGCGTTTTATTCGAACTGTGGGGTCGGTGCGTGTTTCGCGCTGGTCGTCGGCGCTGTTGTGAAGTGGAAGTATGAACGCCTAAATCGGTTCGTGCTCAACATCGTCGGTCGGCAATCCCTTTCGCCGGATGCGCGTAATTCCTTCCCGTTTTCGATAACTTCCATCTTGGTCGCGGCCCCAATTTTAGCGCTGTTTTTAGGCACTGTCCTCAGCGTCGGTGCGGACTCCAATAGCTTGCCTTCATGTTTTCGTTGGCCCTTGGGCGTTGGTTGGATTGTCAATGCTTCCTCCGGGTATCAAGTGGCAGCATCGGGTTGTGATGATGACCGTGATGGCGATTGGGATGACCGCAGTCGCCATCGCCATTGGAGAACAATTGGGGAAACCATTCAATGAAGTGCTAATGGGAGTGTTTATTTGCTGAACACTGCAGAGCGTCGCGGGAATTTCGTTACTGCTGGGGTATCTGTTTTCCAATTGCAGTGGCTAACACCGGCGGCGCGTTAAAAGATACCAGCACCTTTGACGATTGAGCTTTAACGATACATAATACGGCGCTGCCGAATTCCGCTTCACTCCGCAGGCGATGCCGATCCTTCCAAGACTCCGCTAGGGTACCTCATGAAAAAACACGTTTTAGCGACCTTTTTATTGCTGTTGATGGTATCGCCAACTGCGTTTAGCCACGGCCAGGTAATTATTCGCCAGATTCAGGAAGAAATCAGAAACCAAATTTTACAGAAACAGAATGGTTTTGATTACGACGTAAAACCTCTTTTCGTTGGCCCGCCGGTTATCGCTAAACCACCACAAACGCAACCACCACAAACGCAAACATCACAGATTTTGACGCCAACCTATGGTGCACCCAATCAAACCAAGACCTACGCGGTGACTACTGATGGAGTTCGATCTCGGGCAACTTTTAACGGGACGACGCTAACGATTTTCACTGACGGCGTTGGGTACAACTATCGCCGACGCCCAGAATTCGATTCGCGCGACGGAGAGTTTTTGGGGTTTTCGAATCAGACCCTTACCAAGACGATTCGTTTCCCCGTCAATGGCGGTAATCGAATGCAGATTGCCGGCCCGCGAAACAATTGGCTGTGGTCGGAGACAACGGTTGAAACTGCTCCAACTGAAATTACGTTTGTAGATCTGCACGCTCAGATTGATCGACTGGCGTTTAAGATACAGGATCAATCGCGACAGCTGGCCCGTGTGGCGAATCAGCACTACCGCCATTCGCCCCACTACGGCCACTTAATTGCCGACACTTCTGCGATGCTAAAGCAATCGATGCACTTGCATGACGTCGCCTACGAACACGGGGATCTACAGCGTCTTGCAGAAGATTTGGCGAAACTGGACACCAGCTTTCATCATTTGGAAGAAACCTTTACTGTCATTGCAGGTGATGCCGCAGCACAACGCAGTCATGTCAAACGACACACCGCGCGTGTGAAAGAACTTCTTTCGGTAACCGAAGAAAACTTGCATCTTTTGCAAGACATCATTACTTCGGTTTCTACACCGGTTCCGCCAACTGCGACCGGCGTGCCCTTTGGAACGTTCTGCAACATCGAACTACTGACCCAGCAATTAGAACAGGCCGCCAATGACTTGTTATTGGATCTGCACTTTAACTATTCGCACAACTCGCAATTTGCGGTGACGTACAGGGAAGTATATTGCATTTTGGACGCAGCCCAAACGGTGCGCACGGCGGCAAAATCAAATCGCAAAGGCAAAATCGTACGCACTTTGAAGGGGCTCGACAGTCTGGCCCATCGTCTTGAATCCGACATCCGAAACTGGACATGCAAACGGAGCTACCGCTGTGGTAACGGAAGTCATCTGGAGAAGCTTTCGACGGTGCAGTGGGTGTTGGCCGATTTAATGCACGACGTCGGCATCGCGCCCACAAAACTGAACTTCGCCGGTCAGCATTCAAGCCTCCCGCCGCTGAAGATAGCACCACCACCGCGTTAAACAATAGACGTGCCGGAACACCAAAGGGTCTCGTTTGCTGCCTAAACAGTCCCTATGTTGGCGTTCCCAAGCGGTTCCTATCCCGCACGTCCCCAGACGCTTTCCTTTGAGCCTTCATTTCGAAGACTTAATGGGGATCGGCAAAAGGTGACTGTTGCTCGGATCGTGTTTCAAGTTCAGCAGGGGTGAATCAAGCACGCACCAAACCGGGCAGGATGTCGACTGATAAATCTTCGACCAGGCCCGCCTTTAGTTTCTCCAGCGCAATCGCGCCCATCACGGCGTTATCGGTGCAGTATTTAAGCGGGGCGATGAAAATTTCGATTCCCTTTTCTTCACACGCCTGTTCCAGTTGTTTACGAAAAACCCGATTTGCCGCTACTCCGCCGCCGACACAAATTCGATTCGAAGCGGTTTTGCTGACTGCTTGAATCGCTTTGGCGACCAAGCAATCAACGACCGCTTGTTGAAAGCTGGCCGCGATGTCAGCTTTTTGAGAATCATCTAAATCGACCGAATCAAGAGCGATGTTGCCCGGACCGGTTATGGAATACCGGACCGCTGTTTTCAAACCGCTGAAACTGAAATCTAATCGGTCTTCACGGATGAAGCTGCGCGGGTATCGGTGCGCGGCCGAGTCACCATTGATTGCGATTTTTGAAACCGCAGGACCACCTGGGTAAGGCAAACCTAACATGCTGGCGACTTTATCGAACGCCTCACCGGCGGCATCATCAATCGTGCCGCCCAGATATTTGGGACTCAAAGCGTCCGTGTAATGGTAAAGGTGTGTGTGTCCCCCACTGACGATCATACCCACGCACGGAAAAACGTCTCGTCCGGCATCCAACCGGCAAGCGTAAACGTGAGCGTGCAGGTGGTTGATCGCGACCAACGGCTTTTGCAAACATAACGCTAAAGATTTGGCCGCAGTGACTCCCACCAGCAACGATCCTGCCAACCCCGGTGTATTGGCGACGGCGATCGCGTCGATGTCGTCGATCAACGAAAGTCCAGATTTCTGCACCGTCTCTTGAATCACCGGCAGGATTCTCTCAACGTGAGCCCGCGCCGCGATTTCGGGAACGACACCGTTGTACTGTTCGTGCAATGCCTCTTGCGAGGCAACGACGCTGGCGTAAATCGTCAGATCATCGCCGATAATGGCGGCGGCGGTTTCATCACAGGTAGTTTCGATGGCGAGAATTTTCATTCGCTGATATGGCCGTGGAGGCCTTCCTTAATTTTTCATTGCAATGTTGATACTGCGCCGTCGGTCTTGCATGCCCGATGTTACACCACCCTGCGTTGCAGGGGCGTATAGGGGGGCGGGATTCAAATTTGGATTGACCGATAGTTAGGGGAAATCGTAAGACTCCGGTTTGTACTGCGGTGGAGGTAAGCTCAGACTCGGTCGACTGGCGGTACCACTTGGATATCGAATTATAATTTGGTGACCGATACGTAAAATGCCCCCAACCACTTTCCCTGAGATTGTTGAAACTCAGCCCGCAAGCGGGTCGGGCCAGCGCTGAGGTCGGCTTCGAAAACGGTGACCGATTCAGTGGCCACGACATCGCACTGCATCACTTCATCGCCAACAGTCAGCCGCGCTTTAACGATCGGTATCGCGCGGCCCGGGGTTTGCCGATACGCTTCAATACCGGGCACCGGTGCCCCCGCATCGATCGCTGCAGTCGATGCGGCGTCGACGCTGCGCGGCCAACGGCTGAGTTCGATTCGATACTTACCGGTTTGTTCCACGTTTACGTTCCAATATCCGTTCAACGTCTCCACTTCATCGGCAGCACGTACTTTCGCCTGATTCCATGGTGGTGAAACTTTGCTGATCCAGTCATGGCAGGTCAGTCGGGTGGGGTTTTCGTGGTCGTTGCCCAACGCGATTCGTACGTCCTGATCGAAGGTCGCGCTAACGTCAGTCCAAAACGTTTCGTAATAATCCGACAACCGTTTAAGTTGCCCCGGGTGGTTGGCGGCGACATCCTTTTCCTGGCTGGGGTCGGTGCGGAGATCGTAGAGCTCTTTTCCGTTGATCAATCGCCATTTGCCTGACATCACGCAGCTGTTGCGCCATTTAACGGGCGTCACGACACGCTGTGAATCGGTCATAATAATGCGAATTGTCCAAAAGTCGTCTACAGTTTCAGGGTTCCGTAAGACAGCGGCAAGCGACTGACCATCCAACTTCAAATCCGATTCTGGTTCAATCTGACACATCTCCATCAATGTCGGTAACACATCAGTTACCGATGTCAAGCAATCAACGTCGACCGCTTGAGCCAATTGGCCGGCAGGCCAGTGAATGAAACATGGCACGCGGTGTCCCCCTTCGTACGCCGAGCCTTTCCTGCCTTTCATGTTTGCGTTATACACACGGTGCCCCGCAGCGCTGCCATTGTCGGTCATGAAAATAAAAATCGTATTTTCGGTCAGTCTCCTTTGGTCAAGAAAATCGCGCAGCGCGCCGACATTTTCATCGGCGTTCGCGATCATGCCGAAAAAGTTCGCAACTGCGGGTTGTTGGTCCAAATAGGGTTTCGCCGATTCGATAGGACTGTGATATGGTCCGTGAGGCGCATTGGTGGCGATGTATGCAAAAAACGGTTCCGGTTTTTCTTCCGCGATGAATTTTTTGGCTTCGTTGAACCAAATGTCGGTGCAGTACCCCTTAAACTTCTTTGGCTGTGAGTTGACGAAATATGTATCGTCAAAATAGGCGTTGTCCCAAAAATCGGGTGTCTGCCCGATCCCGCCCCCACGATGGCAAACGACGTGGCCGAACCCTCGGTCTTCAGGCCGCAACGGATAATTGTCACCGAGATGCCATTTGCCAAAGAATCCGGTCCGATAGCCAGCATCCTGAAACACGTTAGCCATCGTTTTTTCGTCGGCGCGCATCATGTTTCGGCCTTGAACCGTGTGCCAAACGCCGGTCCGCAATTTGTGACGCCCGGTCATCAAACTAGCCCGAGTCGGAGAACAGGTCGGAGCGACATGAAAGTCGGTCAATCGAATGGACTGGTGAAACAGTTTGTCGATGTGCGGGGTTTTTACCACTGGATTGCCGTGACACGAGAGATCGCCATACCCCTGATCGTCGGTGACGATCAAAACGACGTTAGGCCGTGTGGATTCTGTTTCGGCAAACGACAGCGCGCTGAAACTCATTGCCATCAGCGTCGCGGCAACGAATTGAGATATATGCATAACGGTTTCAGATTGTGAGTTGTAAAAAACATTCAGCGTTAGATTTGCCCAACCTACGCATCAGTTCAAGCAGGGCTGACCCGCGATGTTGGCGTACGCACCGGAGTGTGGAAGGCAGTTGGGCATTACGTGGCTCGGAATACATCGACGCCCAATTATACAGTGCTCCCCGTAACGTTGCGGTTCCGAGCACGCCCCAAGATTACCGTTTCTGGTAAATGAAAGGGGGAATTGGCGGAAATCTCGCAAACACAGCCAACGAGAGTTCTGGCCAATCCCACTACGATTTTTCAAACTTGCCACGGAAATCCGGGAAGAGCCAATTATATCGAGGGCCGTTTATTACGAGGCCTGTTTATTTCTAGGCTTGATTATAACGAGGCCTGACATGACACCGCCGCCACGTTGGCGCGGCGCCGTATTAAGGTCGCCTAAGTCTGGCTAATGCCGCGACTGTTTTTACCAAGGTGTTGTTCAAATGTGAACCGATGGAATGCGGGCCAACAGTTCTTAATTTGAATTCTTGTCAGTCGGATTTTGGTTTTCTCTTTCGATCGCTTCAAGGATTAGTTTTTTGGCCACGTCGACGCCGCAGCACTGGGCAATTTTCACCCACTTCCCGGGCTCCAAATCTTTGTAGTGCCCAA
>CALDYR010000065.1 GCA_937944405.1 uncultured Pirellulaceae bacterium | reverse complement strand
AGAGAAAGGCCATGGTCGAGTTGATCAGCGCAGCTACTACCTTTGCGCATTGCCGGCAGAACTTCCAGACGCTTCGCGCTGGGAAGGCTTACAAGCGATTGGCATGTCAATCAACAACACGTCACGACGCAAAGGGGAAGCGCTCGCGATCCGATACTACATCATTAGCAAAGTTCTTACGGGGGAAGAATTTGCCGGTGCGGTGCGCGGCCACTGGGGGATTGAGAATAGTTGTCACTGGCAACTCGACGTGACCTTTGGAGAAGACCAATGCAGAATTCGAAAAGGCCATGGTGACGCCAACTTCAGCACACTACGAAGAACCGCTTTGAGCCTTCTGAAAAAAGAAATGTCAGCAAAGTGCGGGGGCAAAAACAAGCGATTGTCTGCAGGATGGGACGATCAATACATGGAAAAAATTGTTTTTGGAAAATAGGTAGCCATGCAATCGCCCCGGTGGATGGCCAAACCCGTTGCACATCAAGAAGCCAAATCGGGGTGAAAAAGATGATCTGTCTGTTGGTTCCTTTATTTCTCCATCGGTGAAGCTCAAAACGCATTCCGGCGAGCTCTGCTACTGAGGCGTCCGAATCACAAGGTTGCGGATCTCGGTCATGTCTTCCATTGCAAACTGGATTCCTTCGCGCCCGATACCGCTGTCTTTAACTCCGCCGTAGGGCATGTTATCGACTCGCCACGATGGTACGTCACCGATGACGACGCCGCCAACGTCCAGCGTATCCCACGCCTTCTGCATTTTATATAAGTCGCGCGTAAAGATTCCGGCCTGCAAACCGAAAACGCTATTGTTGACTTCTGCCAGCGCCGCTTCAAAATCAACGAACGAACTAAGCACAGCGACAGGGCCGAACGCTTCTTGAGTGCAGATGTTCTGATCGGCCGGAACACTTTCCAATAATGTGGCTTCTAAAATCGCACCGTCACGCTCGCCACCGCACAGCACCACGCCGCCGGCCGCAGCAGCCGATTCGACCCAACCATGCAACCGAATTGCTTCCTTTTCAGTGATCATGGGCCCGATAAAGGTTTCCTCATTTTGTGGATCGCCTGCGATCAGCTGCTTCGTAGCCGCGACAAGTTTTTCCCTCAGCCGGTCATAGACCGAGGCATGAGCGATGATGCGCTGGACGCCGATGCAGCTCTGCCCCGATTGATAAAAGGCACCGAAAACCAAACGCTCAACAGCGTCATCCAGATCGGCGTCCTGATCGACGATGCACGCCGCGTTGCCGCCCAATTCGAGCACGACTTTCTTTTTGCCGCAACGCGCTTTGAGATCCCAGCCAACGGCGGGAGAACCGGTGAAGCTGAGCAGTTTCAGACGGTCGTCGGTCGTAAACAAATCAGCGCCGTCGCGCGAACATGGCAGGATGGAAAACGCGCCCTCCGGCAAGTCCGTTTCGGCCAGAATTTCTCCTATGATTAACGCACCGATGGGAGTTCGGCTGGCGGGTTTGAGCACAAACGGGCATCCAACCGCGATGGCCGGTGCAATTTTATGAGCCGCCAAATTCAATGGAAAGTTAAACGGAGAAATAAACGAACACGGGCCGATCGGAACGCGCTTCCACATCCCGCGATAGCCCTTGGCACGGGCCGAGATTTCGAGATTCATCACCTCGCCGCGCATCCGCACTGATTCTTCCGCCGCGATGCGGAAGGTGTCGATCAACCGAGTCACTTCGCCGCGCGAGTCGCGAATCGGTTTGCCGGCTTCGAAACAAAGCGCACCGGCCAGTTCATCGAAGCGTTCGGTGAATCGCGAGACACAGTGATTCAAAACCGCTTGACGTTCATAAGGCGCCATCCGCGCCATCGGTTCGGTCGCCGAAGCACAGGCAGCGATTGCTTGGTCGATCGTTTCGGGGTTGGCCAAAGCAACACGCGCGGCGACTTCGCCGGTGTATTTGTTGGTCACCGACAGGTCGAGGTTGGGTTTTGATGGTTTGTTCGCTAGATAGAAAGGCCATTCTTGCATTCTGGATACCCGTAGAGAAATTCAAATTTTAGGGAGGGTTATTTTGGGCGTTTAACAAGGATGTCGTAGTGGAAATGGTAAGTCGCTGGTTTGACAGCGCTCAAGCCACAAACATCGTAGAAACCAATGGGTTAAACTTTCGCGCTGCGTTCTTTGATCTCGTGATTGAGAATACGATCGTTATCGGAGTAATCAACAGGGACTTCGATGACGTGCACGGCGGGTTCAGCGTGACACGCGGTCAATGTTTCCAATAGGTCGGCTGTTTTTTCAACGCGGTGACCTTTGGCTCCGTAACTTTGGGCGTATTTCACAAAATCCGGATTACCGTAATCGAGACCATAATTCGCCAGCCCCATGTTGGCCTGTTTCCACTTGATCATTCCGTAAGCGTTGTCTCGGAGGATCACAACGACGATGTGCAGCCCCAACCGAACCGCCGTCTCTAACTCTTGCGAGTTCATCATAAACCCGCCGTCGCCACAGACCGCCGTGACCATGCGGTCGGGGTGAACGATTTTGGCCGCCATTGCTGACGGCAGCCCGGCTCCCATCGTCGCCAAAGCGTTGTCCAACAAAACCGTGTTGGGAGCATGCGCTTTGTAGTTACGTGCGAACCAAATTTTGTAAACGCCGTTATCCAAAGCCACGATCCCACGTCCCTCGGTGGCGGTTCGAACATCGGCCACCAGACGCTGCGGGATGACGGGAAAACGGTCGTCGTCGGCGCCTTCGAGAACTTGTTGCTCGCCGGCGGCACGGACTTCAAGGAACCGAGTAAAATCCCAATGCGATTGCTTTTTAAGACGCTGTGAAATTTGCCAGATGCTGTTGGCAATGTCGCCGACGACTTCGACCTGTGGGAAGTAAACCGGATCAACCGCAGCGGTCGAGAAATTTACATGGATCACATCGACTCCGTCGGCATCCATGAAAAACGGTGGTTTCTCAACGACGTCATGCCCCACGTTGATGATCAAATCAGCCGCCTCGATTGCTCGGTGCACGAAATCACCAGCAGACAATGCCGCATTGCCAAGGAACAGTTCACTCCGTTCGTCGACAACGCCTTTTCCCATCTGGGTCGTGACCACCGGGATGCCGAACTTTTCAACGAAGCCACGCAGTACCTTACAAGTCAATTTCCGGTTGGCACCAGCGGCGACAATCAACAGCGGGTGTCGCGCTTTTGCGATTCGAGTCACCGCTTCGTTGATGGCTTTTTCTTCTGCGGTCGGTCGCCGAACGATGCTTGCCGGAATGATCTTTTCATCGGTCTGTTCGGCGGCGATGTCTTCGGGGAGTTCTAGATGGACGGCCCCCGGTTTCTCTTCTTGAGCCAATCGAAACGCTTCGCGCACGCGCGAGGGAATGTTTGCCGAACTGACCAGTTGCCGCGTGTACTTGGTCAGCGGTCGCATCATGTCGACGACATCGACGATTTGAAACTGTCCTTGTTTGCTGCTTTTAACGGGTTTCTGCCCGGTGATCATCATCATCGGCATGCCGCCCAACTGAGCGTACGCGGCAGCGGTGACAAAATTCGTCGCGCCGGGGCCAAGCGTTGACAGACAGACGCCTGCCTTGCCAGTGAGCCTGCCATAAGTCGCCGCCATAAAACCGGCGGCTTGCTCGTGGCGGGTTAGTATCAGTTTGATGTTGGATCGGGAAAGTGAGTCGAGGAAGTCCAAATTCTCTTCGCCGGGAATTCCAAAAATGTATTCCACGCCTTCGCTCTCGAGAGCTTTAATAAACAGATCAGACGCTTTCATATTTTTCCTTTGTGTAGAAGCCGCAGTGAGCGGTTGGTATCGATTGTGCCGGTACTAAATTCACGCGTTGCAGTAGGTTTCATGAACCTCTTCTTGGGCCACCCAAAGCGTTAATCTGAAGTCGCCCTTTCATCGTCCCGTCCTATTCGGGAAAGATTTGGACGCTTCGACCGGTTCCACCTTACGGCAAAAACACGACGGCGTTGAGCAACGTTAATCATCAATCGTCAAACATCCTGAACTTCAAAGGGAAGGCACTTGCGAGTTGTCGCTCGAGCGATTGATCGTTGCAGGTGCGTTTGAGCGCCTTACTGTATGCTTTCGTCCCCGGTACGGCGGACAATCCATGCAGCACCGTGCTCAGTACCACGGTAACCGACGCGACATTGAAAATCAGCTGCCCGTGAAGAACTTCAAATTTGCTGACTACCGTTAGCGCAAACAATAACGTCGCCAGCCCGCGCGGCCCGAACCAACCGACAAACCAAAAAGTCGGCCGATGAAACCCTAATCCAACTAACGAAATTGCTACTGGAACCATGCGTATGACGGTCAGGCTGAGGATGGCATAAACCACGAACATAACTTCAAAGTTCTCTAATACCGGCAAAACCGAAGTGGCACCGAATAACAAAAATGTCACCAACGTCAGCCACTGCGCTTCTGCTTCGCCGAAGTCCCGCATCGCATCGCCGATACAGTCGCTGTGACAAGAAATCGCCATGCCCGCAACAAACGCTGCCATGAAACCGTTGCCGTCGATCAATAAAGCTCCCGACCACGCCAACAACGCCAACGCGACTCCTGAGAGTTTCTCGAATGAGGGACTCAACCAATCCGCTTTTTTGGCCCGTTCAAGCCACCGCCCACCGAACCAGCCAACGACCACTCCCACCAACGGCCCGAGGGCAACCTGTTTTGCCCAATAAATCATTAACCCTCCGACGTCCGAGGGTTCGCCGGCCCCGGCCAATGACGCACATAGAATCACCAGTGGCAAAACGATCCCATCATTGAGGCCACTTTCGACGTTAAGCGACTGGCGGATTTTCTCCGGGACTGCTGGACTGCTGACCACGGCTTGTCCCAAGGCTGCATCAGTTGGCGCCAGAACCGCCGACAACAACGCCGCTTCCCAGAACGATAGCTGGGGGAAAATCAACTTGGCTGCGACCGTCCCGAAGACGACCGTCAACGGGAGCCCCACACCCAACAGCCGAGTCGGAATTTGGTAGTCCTTGATCAACAGTGGAATTTTGATGCGCGACGCGTCAATGAACAACACGATCACCAGCGTCAGTTCGGCGACAAATTCAAGAACCTCGTGACTCGATTCCTCGTTCAAGAAATCCCCGGCGACGAAAGCGGTCAATACACCAATCAACGTGAAGACCATTGGAGGCGTGACGATCGATCCCTGAATCCTTTTTGAGATCAACGAGTAAATTACCGTTGTTGCAGCGATGATAAAGAGTAGTTCGTGCATGGTCGAGCCTTTGTTTTCAATACCGCAGTGCCTTGCCGAAGCCCGGGTGGTCGAAAAGCACTCACCAAAACTCGTCTTGCCCGGTAGCGAGATTCTCATCGGCCATTCGCCTAACAACAAGGCACCGAAAGTCATCAAGGCTGCGAATAAATGAACTATCCGCATCACGGCAATCTTGACGATGTGACCTGGATCATACTAATCCGCTTCTATCGCTGGAGTTTCTTAGTTCAGGGTTGTCGCGGTAGTCGGCGTTGGATATGGTGCCGTCGATCGAGCGGTTCGGTCGACCAAACTAATTAACTCTCAAAACAAGGTAAATAACAATGAGTCTCGAAGCACTTCACGATGATCTTTTGGGTTACGTCAAACGGGGCGAATTTGCTCAGGGCATCGAAGCGTTCTATGCCGACGATGTTACGCAACAAATCAACAATGACGAAGTCAAAACCGGCATGAAACAGCTTGCCGAAGCCGAGTACGAGTACCAAGGGAAAGTCACCAGCTTGGACAAGGTAGAAGTATTCGCGCGAGCGATCGACGATCGGGGCGACGACACTGGCGTCATCATGTACGAAGTGCAAATGGTTTGGCAGCACGCCGATCAGGGACACGTGAACATCGAACAAGCCGTCGTCGAGCGCTGGAAAAACGGAAAGATCACCAGCATCCGATTCTACGGTGCCCAGTAGACTTCCCAAAATTAGTCGATTTTAGCCGCTGAAGACGCTGAAAAACGCCGAAGGTAAGTGGCCTAAGTTCACAAACAACTTTTGCGTTATTCCGCGTATTCGGCGGCCAAATCATCGGCCAAAAGACTGCGACGATCAGATTGATCTTGCCAGCCGCTCGATTTGGATTTTCAGGTCAGGTAGTGACCAAAAGTGACTAACAGCCGGAATTTTAATCCAGTGGCTTTGAGACAGTTAGGGAGTTGTGCTTTATGTTGATGTTGAGGCGCGAGTCCCTTTACTTTCGATAATGATTTCCTCAAAGCAGATAAAATCTGGCGCGTAAGTCTGTGACAGTCGCACGCCCTTATAATTCAACGCGAGCTTTTCCTGAGTCACAAAGAGGATGTTCTGCCTCTAAAATTCTTCCTCTAAGCATTCCTAATAAACGGCTTCAAGAAATCTTAGCCCCATCTCCTTGTAGACCTCAAAGCAAGGCCCGCGAATCAAGTAGCTTTCACGTTCATGCAAAAATTCGGTGTTCGTCGGCTCCATTAAACTCTCTCCCGCCAGTTGAATTGCCGAGGAAGTCGCGGAAAGACACTGGAGTTGAAATTCACGGGACTACTAAATACGTTTCCCCGTTCCCGCGTAAGTAATCCCTGCCAGTTGAGCGACCTCTTTTTTCCAACTGGTTAAGTCGTTATTTGAAAACTGATTGAGATTACGGTGCCCACACGCTCGGGCTAAAACCACCATCATCTGCGTCGTTGCCTCGAAAAAGTTCTGTAGACGCTTGGCCGATGCAGCCACCTGAAGCCGGTTGCGTAAATTCTCTTTTTGGGTTGCGATGCCCACCGGGCAATTGTTTGTCGAACAGGCACGCATACCCAAACATCCAATCGCCTGCATCGCGGAATTGGCAATCGCCACGCCGTCGGCACCGAGCGCAAGCGCTTTGGCAAAATCCGCGTCGGTGCGCAACCCACCGGTGGCGATTAAGGTGATCTCTGATTGATCGCTCGCCTCTAAATGACGGCTAGCACGTCCGATGGCTGCCATGGTCGGGACGGAAATGTTGTTCTTGAACAGATCCGGTGCAGCACCCGTTCCACCGCCACGTCCGTCGATGATGATGTAATCGACGCCCACATCAATCGCAAAATCAATATCCGCTTCGATATGTTGAGCCGACATTTTGAAGCCGATCGGAATCCCGCCTGTCGCCTCCCGCACCTCGGCAGCGACGCGCCGGTAATCCTCGGCGCTGTTCAAATCGGGAAACCGAGAGGGGCTGACCGCGTTCTCACCCTGCTCTAGCCCACGAACTTCAGCGATTTTCCCAATTACCTTGCTGCCGGGTAAATGACCGCCAGTTCCCGTTTTGGCCCCCTGGCCAGCTTTGAAATGGAAAGCTTGGCACTGTTTGACTTTGTCAATCGAAAAACCGAAACGACCTGATGCCAATTCGTAGAAGTAACGACTGTTGGATTTCTGTTCCTCGGGCAACATGCCGCCTTCACCGCTGCAGATACCCGTCCCGGCCAGGTCAGCTCCTCGGGCGAGCGCGACCTTCGCCTCTTCACTCAGCGCACCAAATGACATGTCGGAAACGAAAATGGGAATCTCCAGTTCCAGCGGTCGTTTGGCGTTCGGGCCAACGACAAGCTTCGTTTCGACGGGTTCGTCGTCCAACAGCGGCATCTTTGAAAGCTGCGCGGTGACGAATTGAATGTCGCTCCACTGAGGCAGTTCGGTCGTGGGAACACCCATCGAAGAAACGGGCCCATGGTGCCCAACGCCGCTCGCTCCCTCACGCGCCAGTTTTTGAATGTAATTATTGTGGGGTTCTTCCGGGGCCCCGTGAATGTCCTGATAGACGCCAAGGTAGTCGTCGCGTTGGTAAGGTTGAGGATGTTTGGCAGTGAACTCAGCCAGTTCTTGCGAGTCGATGAAAATATCATCGCCCTCGATTTCGGTTTTGAATTTGTATAGCGCTTCGTGATTATTGTACTCGCTGACACCTGAATCAATTCGGTAGTCCCAGTTATGAACGCCGCAAAACAGATTATTGCCTTCGACATGCCCGTCGCTCATCAGCGCGCCACGGTGCAAGCAACGACCAAACAGAACCGAGATTTGATCGTCGTAACGGATGACGACTAAATCGACTTCGCCAGCAAGGGCGTACGCAGGTTTGCGATCCTCAAGATCTTTTAGAGTTGCAACCCTAATTCTCGGTGGCATGTTAGTCTTTCAAATAATCGAGTGAATTGTAGTCTCAGAGCCGATTCGGTTTTAACGTACGTTAAGCGATGGGCGCGTGATGGGTCGTGCGTTTGATCGCCAAAGTAAACTAAAGGTTCTCAAGGAGAACCGACAACCGCATTATTAGCAAGTGGCACGTGCGTTGGTTTGTTTTTGATTGTAGGAGTAAGCATAACAAATATTCATAGGTTGAATGAACTCGATGCCGTCAAATTCCGGCGCTTTTCGCGTTGGCATTGTCTCCTTTCAAAACGTACTGTCCCAAGATTCTAAAGTTCTCAAAAATAGTTTGGCCGCGGAAGACGCTGAAGAACTCGGAATGTTGCAGTGTCAGTTGGCCTTGTCGAAAAATCGCTCGTTTTACTGCGTAGTAATGGCTTGAACAGATAACACAAGTTTTTTTCCCGGAGCGATTGATGGGAAAACCAATCGTAACCGTTCACGGTACTGAGATTGCTCGTGCGTTGAATGCTTGAATTTTGCATCTTTCGGGCATGTAAAGCAAGGATGACATCATCGCAGAACTTCGCGCAGTGGTGGAGAAGCTATCGGCGAGAGTTGCGGAGTTAAAACTTCGGCTTGCCAAAGCTAAAAAAAGACTCGTCCAATTCGTCGAAATCTTCCATCTGCCTCAAGTGACATTACCAACGCAGGTAAAAAGAAGAAGAAAAAGCCGGGCCGGCCTCGCAAACGTAAAGCAGGTGGACAGCCCGGACATGATCGAAAGCTG
>CALDYR010000064.1 GCA_937944405.1 uncultured Pirellulaceae bacterium | reverse complement strand
ATTAACTTTCGTCTGGAAGATTTAATTGCAACAGACAGAAGTTAACCGATCGTAGCTGGATCGCGTAGCGGGGGTTTTCCCCCTTTTTCATGAAGCCAATTTCCCGGTGCGAGCCCCTTGATGGGGCGTAAACCGGGTGGTCTCCCCAACGCAATTTACCGCTGACGCGCCGTTTTTGCAGCATTGTTACGACGCGCGGTTTGCGGGGTCGTATATTTCCCAACCGTCTTGCCGGGGACATCGGAGAAGCTAAGACCATTGACCATCCGCTGGTCTGAGGGTTGGAATACGCCGGCAATCTCCTGTTCCAAGGTGAACACAAACGTCAGCCGGCGACCGTCTTGGGAGGCAACATGGTAGTAGATCCATTGGACGGGGACCTCTTTTTCTTCGCCTTTGACAACGATTTTCAGAGCGTTCAATCCGTTGGCTGTGGTGAGCGTTTGGGCATCAGCGATCCGCGCCGTTTCGTCGGAACGAATTATCTTTTCCACTTCTCTTTTATAGTCCACCAAGGTCAGCGGGTTGTTTGCCGGTCGCGCCGGTAACTGCACGACATCACACTGGGCCATCAAATCGCCGTCGTCGACGTAGCGCAGGACGGCCGCTTCTTGTTCGGCCGCGATGACTCGCCAACGAGGATCATACTCCAAAGCGAATTTGCCAGACTCAGACGCCCATTGGAGTTTCTGTTTAATACGGCGCGACTTGGTGTACTTCTTCAGTGCGTCATTGGAGAGATGCTTGCAGGATCGATCTTTGCTCAAACGAATATCAATTTTGGTTTTGCCCTCAAAGCCAGCTGCGACTTGACCGGCCTGTCGGACTTCACTCATACTCAGACGCACATCGGTTACCAAACCTGTTTTCAAATTAACGTCAAAGATGCCGCTGACCTTCATCCCCGTGGCGACATCATCAATCGTCGCATCGACTTTTCCCAGCATATAGATCCGCGCGGTGCCTTTGACGACGGCCTTGAGCAGCAACTGCGTTTCGTTGAACAGGATACGGTCCACGGCCAAGAAATCCGCGACCGCGTTGTTATTGGTTTTCCATTTTTCGCCGATCTTTACCTTGCGTTTGCCCAATAGGTTGGCGTAGGTCAAAGGATCAGCGGGGTTCTTGATCAGTTCAAATTCGGATTGGCTGAGTGTGTCCAAGACCGACGCCATCTGCAGTCGCTGGCCGGGAACAGACTTCAGCCGGGCAACGATCATTCGGTTCTCAGGGGAGATCGAAGAACTGACTTTCCCTTTTTCGATATTAAAATTCCCTTTGGAGCTTTCAAAATACCGAATCGCCTGAGGGTCTTTTTCGGTTCCAGTCAAACGCTGATAGTAGGCCATCGAAGCGACCGTATTCATCGGCAACTGCTTTTGTTGATCCAGTTGCCCGTCGTTAGCGACGATGACTTTGCCATTATGTTCAAACCGAGCCACCACGCGCGTTTGCATACCGCGGTCAGTGGAAATTTCGATATCGTAGGTCTCGGCAGATGCTGCCGCAGCGGCAATCAAACTGCACACCAACGTCGCGGCGGTGAAGAAAAAGTTGCTGGCAAACGCCAATTTACTTGACGGATGAAGCGGGGAAACCATCGTCATTTTTTCGGTCCAGAAATGAAATGATTGAAGTCGGTGACTTGCGCTGCGAACCCCAACACACCCAAGGTGCGCGGCACGGCGATATTCGAACATCGACATTTCAACGCGAAAAGTTGGCGGAAAAATCCCCGGAGACTCCATGCTTCTCATTCCAACGCCTGACACGCTTTCGAAACAGGCCTAAGTTAACGGCCCGCAAAGACTGAATTGCGATCCCACTCCCTTTTCGAACCTTCAGACTGAGCGATATTGACGTCAGCAGTTCCCTACTGAGCGACTAAGCCCGCCCGGATGACGCAACAGCGGATACTTTCCCGCCAAACGTAATCTCCGGGCTAATTCGACGCAGGTAAGGCTGGCACAAAAAACTGTCTCACATTGAGACTGGCGTCTTGAAAAGCAGAATAAAACGCTTCCAAATACAGAAAACGAAGTCCGGGCAACGGAGTTATTGAGCGATAGCATCCCAAAAAACCGAAAAAATCAACATATTCGGGAGCAAAATTAAGGATTGGAACGAACTTTGCATGCTCCATAGTTCGAGCACTCGAATTGCCAGCCGCCTGTCTGCGGTTGTTTCGGTTCGAGACTGCGGCGATGAGGGGTATTGGTAGCATTTGAAATCCGAACCATTCTCTCCACACGCCTGCTGAGTTTCTGAGGTACGTTTCAAACTATATATCCTAATCTACTAACATCCTCGATCGCGAACCTTAATCGGGAAACCGCGTACTGATCTTTAAGCAAATCAATTCTGCTTTAATTAGATCGGGAGGAACTTTGGTTGGGAACATTGTCAGGTTTTACAGCGTCCGAGTGGTTAGTCAATTATTGATTACTGTCGCTGTGCCGACGGAGAGGTTTTAAGTTATGCATACAGATTACAAATGTGATTCCATTCGAGAACTACGCGACCAACAGGTCCGGTTCGCTCCGCGCGAGAAGAAAGTGGAGCAGGTTGACTGCGCCGAGGCTCTGCTTCGAGAAATCCAAGTCGACAAAACTTATAACTTCGAATTTGTGTGTTTTCGCATCACCGGGTTCCGCATCGACCCCGGTCCGATCGTTAAGATCAATGGTGTCGACCTTCGCGCTGATTTACACTTCTTCATCGAAGATTTGTCCGATTCGGCGAACCTGAAAGCCGAAGAGTTCGGCCAACCGGTACTAACGGTGGATGATTTAAGTAAGCGGTTTAATGTCTCCACCAAAACGATCTCGCGTTGGCGCCAGCAAGGCTTAGTTAGCCGCAAATTCATCTTTTCAGGCGGCCGAAAACGCGTTGGTTTCCTCCACGCCAGCGTGGATCAATTCACCAAAAACAACCGTGACAAAGTGAAACGTGGCGAACGCTTCAGCCAACTTACCAACGATGACAAAGTAGACATCATCGACCGTGCCCGGCGTTTGTCTCGCGCCGGCGGTTGCCCCGCCGAAGTGACACGCCGAATTGCTAAAACGATGAACCGTAGCATCGAAACGATTCGCTACACCATTAAGCAATTCGACAATGATAATCCTGAACTTGCGGTGTTCCCCAACCAAACGGGGCCGCTGAATCTGGAAATGAAAGAACGGATGTACGCGGAGTTCGTCGCCGGCAAATCAGCCGAATGGATCGCGGCTAGGTATTGCCGCACCAAGACGACCGTTTACCGTGTTGTCAATGAAGTGCGTGCAGCGATGATCATGGCGTTACCGCTGGACTTCATGGACAACGATGAATTCCGACGCAAAGGTGCCGAAAACAAAATCGTCATCGCTGAGATGCCGGTTTCGGACACTGTTCGCCGCAAAACGAAACCGCCAGCGGGTCTGCCGCGTTACCTGGCGTCGCTTTATGAAGTCGCATTGCTGACGCGTGAACAAGAACAATACCTGTTCCGCAAATACAACTTCTTAAAATACCAAGCGTCAAAACACCGCGCGAAAATGGACCAAATGAGCGCCCGGGCAGCCGACATGGATGAAATCGAACGGCTGTACAATATGGCCGTGAAAGTGAAAAATCAAATCGTACAATCGAATTTGCGTTTGGTCGTTTCGATCGCCAAACGCCACGTTTCGGCTAACGAAGACTTCTTCCAACTTGTCAGTGATGGCAACATGAGTCTGATTCGTGCGGTTGAAAAATTCGACTACGCACGCGGCAACAAGTTCAGCACTTACGCCAGTTGGGCGATCATGAAAAACTTCGCTCGCACCATCCCCGGTGAGTTTAAACAAAAAGATCGCTTCCGCCCGACCTCTGAAGAGCTGTTCTTATCCCGCGAAGACCAACGCACCGACCAACGCGTGCTGGAGTCCGAACAAGAGCAACGCGAACGTCAAGTCAATCAGATACTGGACAACCTTGACGACCGCGAACAGAAGATCATCATCAGCCGCTTCGGTTTGGATTACAGCCAAGAACCTCAAACCTTGAAAGAGGTGGGGGCAGAATTGGGTGTAACCAAAGAACGTATCCGACAAATCGAAGCACGGGCGCTGAACAAATTAAGAGCCGCAGCGCAAAACGACAAGTTCGAGTTTGCCGATTTCTTAGAGATGGAAAAGGAAACGATGTCTGGCGGTTAACTCGACGACCGGCTGTAATAAAACGCAGCCCACATCCTGTTGTTCACTACGCCTTTCCTTGGCAACCTTGGGAAGGCGTTTTTTTGTCTTCACGCAATCAAATGCACCGCGCGGCGTCGCGTCCGAACGTTCTTCGAAATGGCATATGGTATTTATTTTCAAAGTGCTGTCCGATCTAACGCAGGGCCAAAACGATGACCTTAAATCCATGCCCAAGTGGATTATGCCAAGTCGAATTGAAAAAAATTAGGGGGGGCCAGTTTCAAAAAAAAAACAGCTCCGCTGTCCCCTGCCTATCCGACCATGATTGGCGAAACGCATTGGTAAAACGCATTGGTAAAGCGCGTTGGCGAATGATCGAAAACAGGCGATTCACGTTGCTGCGGTACGACGTTTTTAACATCGCGGATCGGCGGGGAATCTTGCCACCTCACCGCAATTTTGCAGCTCACGCGCCCAGCACTGGTGTACCTCGATTAGTGTCTAAGGGTTTGGTCGGCTAAGGGTTTGGTCGGCTAAGGGCTTGGTCGGCTAAGGGCTTGGTCGGCTAAGGGCTTGGTCGGCTAAACTACCCATCGACCGGCTTTCGATTCTTCCGTCGCGGCGGAGCTTTTTGAAGTGTTCTAAAATTGTCTCCCAGCCTGAGAGCATCCGTGCGGTGTCCTTGCCAAGGCTATTTGGATGCGTCCACAGGTGGAAAACCTTGCACTGTTCGGCAGCGGCGTTCAAACCAGCGATTGTTTGGCCCACGCGATCCTTTACCGAAATCAACTTGCCGCCACCCTGCAACGGTGCAAAGAAATAGCTGGACGGAATTTCGACCAACCCCTCCCCCGTTCTGTCCGGCCACTCAACGATCGGGCAACGCCGCAGACGAGAATTAAGCAACCGCAGCGCCGCTCTCAGCGGTGCCGTTGGTAGACGTTCGAACCAACCCGATTCCGGGCTGCGATAACACTGGAACCCATGGGCGGCCAACAAATCAAAGTGGTGCATGTAATGTTCGGGGAAAACGAATGACACAGGACGGGGCAAGCCACGTTCTTGGAATAGTTGCACGCACTGACCAAGCTCGCTATCAAATTGCTGCCGGCCTTGCGGGGTATCATCGACGCCCATGTGGGTCAGTGTTTGGCATCCAATTTCTTGTACGACACTGCAGCGCCTGATCGACTCCACGACGTCATCGGCATACCAATGCGGATGCGATCGACAATCGCCAACGGGAATATCGCGGTATCGGTCGTCACTGAGTAGAGGATGCCGCTTCGTTCCTCCCAACATCATCCCGCCAACAATCGCCCACGTTGCCGACACTTCGTATCGTTGGAACAGAGAAAGTAACTGGTCGACCGCCGATCGGGTTGCAGCGAAGCGGTCGTTAAGTTCATTCGAAACAGGGCCGCCGCGACTCCCCCACGCCAGCTCAAAATCCAGCGAGACAACCAAAGCACCGCGGTCTAATTTCTCATAATCAAATGTTTGCGAATCACTCACGAAAATCACACCTAAAAACTAGAACACTACGTTACAAAACAGAAACCACAGACACAAAACGTGCAGGCAACGGCTTCTGCATGCGTTGGAATCTTCGGACAGCGCATATCCAAGGACGTCAAAACCGAAACCATCCAAGCGATACTTCGACGGTTTTCATCGCAACCCATCGCTATGGTGTTATCGACTGATTAACGGGATGAACTTGGGAGAAATTCACCATTGCTACCGACAACCCTGATTTGTGAAAGTCCCGCAGCGCGAATCAGCGCCCAGACACCTGGCAAAAAATCGAAATACACCCAAACGGCGCGGGGGCCGCGTTACAATTTTCAATTTTCTCTTGGGAGTCCAGTGGCACGACGCCGCGTTAAGAGATTTTTTTCGGCGCGACTGCCCCGATTCAAAGCATGGGATGTCTTTGCCGGGATTATGTGTACGAAGTGGCCGTGGCAATTTTCACCTTCGGAAGCTAAATTCTTCCCATTAGCAATCCAATTTCAAATCGCCGCCAAATCAATTGACCACCATCGGTAGGAACTAAGATGCGAATCCTGATCGTCTATCCGGCCGTCAGCGGTCTAAAAAACGGCAACTTAGTCACCGCTCAACGTTGGCGAAAACGATTTGGTGAATTGGGGCATGCGGTGGAAATCGCGTCCACCTTCGCCCCCATCACTCACCCCGGCCAGTTCGATGCGTTGGTTGCTTTGCACGCGGAAAAAAGCGCTACTGCGATCGATAAATTCAGCCGCGCGCATCCCGCGTGTTCCATCATCGTCGCCGTGACCGGCACTGATATTTACGATCCACAGTCCAACGCAACCGTGCAACGATCGCTGGCCCTTGCGGATCATATTGTGGTTTTACAAACGGCGACCGCCGACGACGTGCCCGCTGAGTTTCAGAAAAAGGTAAAGGTGATTTTTCAGTCCATCGACCCGTTTGTTTGGACCGCTGGAAAACCAAGCGATCACTTTGAGGTATGCGTTGTCGGTCACCTGCGGACGGTCAAAGACCCTTTTCAGGCGGCGCGGGCGGCGCGGTGTTTGCCGCAGAATTCTCTTATACGTGTTACCCAGATTGGCGGGGCGCTGACCGATTCAATGCACATCGCAGCGGAACAGGAAACGCAACAAAATGCGCGTTACCGCTGGTTAGGAGAAATTTCGCACGACCAATCGCTCCAACACATCGCCCACAGTGATTTGTTGATCAATAGTTCTAAGATCGAAGGTGGGGCGGCAGTCATTTGCGAAGCGGTCGTCTACGGGACGCCAATTTTAGCCACCCGTGTCGCGGGGAATTTTGGTTTTTTAGGGGATGG
>CALDYR010000063.1 GCA_937944405.1 uncultured Pirellulaceae bacterium | reverse complement strand
ATATATGAATATGTACCGTCCCAAATTTTAAATTAATCTGACAGGAGCAGTTCTGGCATGAGCGAACCACAACACCCAATGAGTGTATCGACCGGTTTTCATGAGTTAATGGATATATGCGAAGATTAATGCATCCCGAACTATTATCATGCAGGCAGCGCTACTAAGTCTGACTGTGGTGAAGCCAGCTTTAAATGTACTCTGGCTGTCTATGCACATCTGTAGAGAGGTAGAAATTCCGCTCTGTTCAACTTGTAACCTGTTGCTGCTGCTGCTGCATGAAGCGTTGATAACAAAACGCTGAGAGCATCAAGTATGCTGGTTCAAAACTGAAACTATTACAGCGAATTCTTGAACTTGCGTCGCAGACGGATGCAGCAACTGTGTTGGACGGATTTTCTGGGAGCACGCGAGTCTCACAAGCCTTTGCACAGAACGGTTGTTCAGTAATCGCCAATGACGTGTCCGTTTGGTCGGAACACATGGCCCGTTGTTATCTGTGTAGCACAAAACCAAGATCCCAATACACTGATCTGATCGAACACCTCAATAACGTACCACCTAAAGATGGTTGGTTCACTGAGCACTATGGTGGCCATCCTCTTGACGGTTCCGCCATTCAAAAAGATGGTCTAAAGAAGCCTTGGCAAATCCACAACACGCGAAAACTCGACGGTATCAGAGACGAGATCGCAGCACTCGCGCTCGAACCTGTTGAAGAATCTGTTGCACTAACAAGTCTGCTTTTGGGACTCGATCGTGTAGACAGCACTCTTGGTCATTTTGTTTCTTACCTAAAAAAGTGGTCGCCTCGTTCGTACAACGACTTGAAACTCAGGGTGCCTGAAATCCGACCGACTTCAGGATGCCACGATGTGATTCGCGGGGACGTGTTTTCTGTTGCGGATCGCAAGGTAGACCTTGCTTATTACGATCCACCATACGGCTCTAACAATGAAAAAATGCCCCCCTCACGTGTTCGGTACGCCTCTTATTACCACGTGTGGGCAACGGTCTGCTTAAACGATCGCCCCGATTTGTTCGGCAAGGCCAAACGCCGTACTGATACTTCCGATGTTGTGGCGGCATCCGTATTTGAAGAATTCCGGCGAGGGGATTCTGGGCGTTTTAAGGCAGTCGAAGCTATCGAACGATTGATTTGTGCGACAAAGGCTAAATGGATCATCCTTTCTTACAGTTCGGGAGGCCGTGCGACGGCAGGAGAACTTAATGAGGTTTTGTCTGAGAATGGAGAGATCGTCGAAGTGGTCGAACTCGACTACAAACGCAATGTGATGGCTGGGATGAAATGGACCAACGACTGGCTGAGAGACGCAGAGGCTCCAAACCGAGAATTCCTATTCCTGCTACGCAATACACGTGCAAACAGCGGCAAACAAATGAGTGTTTGACTTAGCGGGAGCATTTTTTGGATTTTGAATCTGGCGAAGGGCACCATGAAGCAGCAGTCAGCCCACGGCCGCTGGATAGATTTCAATACGTTACGTAACCATCGAGGCAGTGCTTGATGTTCGGTTTTCGCCGGTGGAAGTCCGGTGAACAGTAGAGCCGCAATGGGCTGTTTGCGAACTTTTTAAAATGGATGGAAAATTCCAGCCTGAGCCAATGGTGTAGATTCAGCATCAAGAGAAGCCAAGCCGGCTGGAGTTGCGATGGATATCGCCAATCGCGCTCGGTCGTGTCAACCCGAACGCTTATTTGACTCGACGCAGTTTCATAATACGTCCGTCGATGTTCCAGTCTTGCACGTACAGGTTGCCGTCGGCGTCCCAGTATGATCCATGAGTGCCGCTGAAGACGCCTTCTATCCATTCAGATTGCGGGATCTTGAACTTTTTGCCCTTTTTAGGGTTGGAGTTGTGGCCCAGCACCGCCACGATCATGTTTTGCTTATTCAGAATCACCAAACGACCCGTCAGATCCGGGACCGAAACTAGGTTACCTTGAATTGCCACCGAAGTTGGCATGCCTAACCCCGTGATGACCTCTGAAATAAAGTTGCCTTCGAGGTCGTAGTGGACCAGCCTGCCGCGCGGTTTGTGGTTGCGGTCGCAAATCAAGAGACGCGGCGGGGTGTAACGATGGTCCATCGTCATCCCGTGAGCGGTATTAAATTCCTTTATGCCGTTGCCCTGTTGGCCGAAGTGCATCAGGTATTTTCCAGATTTGTCAAATTTGAAAATGTGATTACTGGCGTACCCATTAGCAAGAAAAATATCTCCGTTGGCCGCGACGGTTATCGCCGTAGGCTTAAATGATTTGAGAGCCAACCCCGATTCCTTGGGGAACGGCAATCGCAAAACCACTTTGCCATCTGGCACGCGGAACTTGACACCCTCTCCGGCCGAATTACGGGCGCCGTAAATGAATTCTTCGCCCGCTTCTTCTCGGATCTCCATGTCATGAAGCTGCTTGTAGGCTTTGTCGGTGTAAGAATGGATCAACACTCCGTCGGCGGTGAAAGCATGAACCCCTTTGGCGCTACTGGTGTAAACGGTCCCTAATTTATCAACGACCACCGCGCCGTGTGTTGTGCCGATCGCGGAACTGCCATCAGGTCGCAACCCCCAGCCAGGGACGGTTTCAAAAGTGAGGTCGCCGCTGCCCATTCGGACCGGAGCGGGGGAGGCTGGCTCTTGGACGGTTTTGTTCTGATCCGAATTTTCTTGGACCGAGCCTCGTTGGATCGAATCTTGTTGAGTTGAATTTTCTTGAGCCGTTGTTGGAACGGCGAACGCTATCACGGTCAGCAAAGTCAAGCAAACAGGTCTCAATTTCGTCTTCATTTTTTCCTCTTAGGTGGGTTGCAGTCAGCCATTTTCTAATTGTTGCGTTGGGGATTTGCAAGTTAATTCGGAACGTGGGGGGAAAACGACGGAAGTTGTCCCCGTTTGCAATCGCTATTGGGAACCGCTGGTGAGTACGGCGTCCGGAAGGGCTGGCGGCGGGTGAAATGCGGGCCGATGGTGTCAGTTTAGGTCGACTTTGCGGGGCGGTCATAACGATCTAACGGCAAATTTCGTAGGTTCCGATTGAGGATATTATACGAATAACATGCAATCGGCGGCGAACCTTCAAAGCTTCGCTTCAGCACCCCGCAGACGCTGCGATTGCAATTGGAACAGACTGAAGCAAGACCCATTTATGCAATTTCGAATCCCACAGGCCCTCGGGGTCGCTTTGCTTTGGCTGACATTGTTGACCGCAACGATTGTCGGCCAGGCTTCTGCCCAAGACCAAAGTCGTTTCCAGCAACGCATGACGCCGTTGGTGAAGGCGGTGCGGGATTGCCGGCTTTCGGTGGTCAATCTGCGAGGAAAAAAAACGATCGCCGACGAAAATTCGGCGGCCAAGACCAAACAGGTCAACGGCATGGGAACGGGGGTGGTGATCGACAAACGCGGATATATTCTGACCAATTACCACGTCGTCCAGGGCGTTAAAAACATCGAAGTCACGACCGGTGATCGCCAAAAGACAACCGCGCGGCTGTTGGCACACGATCCGGAAACGGACCTTGCGGTGCTTAAAATCGAGGTCGAGCAACCGCTTCCGGTGATCGCAATCGGAACGTCATCGGATTTGATGTTGGCTGAAACGGTCACTGCGGTGGGCAACGCATACGGTTATGAACATACCGTCACCGTCGGCATCATCAGCCAATTAGGTCGGACTGTACAGGTCAACGACGAACAGATTTATCGCAATCTTATTCAGACCGACGCGGCGATCAATCCGGGGAATTCGGGGGGGCCGTTGTTGAACATTTACGGCGAAATGATTGGAATCAACGTCGCGGTTCGCATCGGAGCCCAAGGCATTGCTTTCGCCATTCCTGTCAACGATGCGATGAAAGTGGCTGCGAAGCTGATCAAGAAATTAGTCGCCGATGATATCTATCATGGCATCGCAACCCGTACCATTTACGTCAACGATCAACCGCAATTGGTCGTGGCGTCGGTCGATGCTGACAGCCCTGCGGCAGAAGTGGGAATTCGTAAGGGCGATCGTATTGTTGAAATCAATCATAGTGAATCCAGTCACGCGATGCACTTTCATTCGGCCTTCGTCGGAGACGTTCACTCCGATGGGGTGAAGCTAACGGTTAGTAACCGTGGCGTGCAACGCAACGTTCGGTTGAAGGTGCGGCAGGTTTCTTCGGCGACCAGTTCGGTGGCATGGAATGATATCGGCATCAAGGTGACCAATGTTGCTCCTGAGGAGATGGTGGGAATGCATCAGAACTACACCAGGGGGTTGCGAGTGACCGATGTGCGTCCGGAAAGTCCAGCCGAAGTTGAGGGTATTTTGGCCGGAGACATCATCGTCGCGATGCACGGTTGGAAAACCGAAACGACAGAAAATCTATCCTTTGTGCTTAATGAAAAACTGATTCAAGAACGAGGAGATTTTATGTTTTATATCCTACGAGACAAAGAACCGTTTTGGGGCCAGATGCGTATCGCCGAACGCGATACCCTAACGCGTTAGCCCGACGCCAAACGCCCGTTGAAGCGGCTTGCCCCAGAAAAGTCCAGCTTCCGGTTGCGTGCCCCAAGGTTCTGCACAGAAACCGCCAGTCTGCCCCCGTAGGCAGATTGGCGGTTTCTTTTTTGAGGGGCTTCAAAGATATCGCCTTTCAGGCGTGGTTTGGGCCAAAATTCTCTCTCAGAAATCAGCTTGGAATTCGGGCGAATCTCACTACGATAACCAGCACCCGTTAAATCCCGCCCTTCACCTTAATTGAAACCGCAGAATAGACTTCGGTGATCGCTCCACTGGAAAATCATTCCAAAAGCTTGCAGGCAATATGGAACACGCATTTATCGATTGGTTAAAAACCAAAACACCAACCAACGTCGATCCCAGAATTATTTTAGGCGTGGGAGATGATGCGGCGATCGTCGATTTTCAATCCTGCGCGTCGGTGATATCGACCGACATGTTAGCCGATGGGGTGCATTTTATTCTCGGGCAGACTCCGTTGGGATTGATTGGCCGGAAATCGATGGCCGTGAACCTGAGCGACATTGCCGCGATGGGAGCCAAACCGGTGTGTGCAGTGGTCAGTTTGATGTTGCCCAAGTCGATGTCGATGAAACAGACGCAATCGATCACCGATGGCATTTTTAAATTGGCGGATGAGTTCAACGTGTCCATTGTCGGCGGGGATACCAATCGCTGGCATGGCCCGTTGGTGATCAATGTTGCGGTGATGGGGGTGTTGGAGGAGCGCGCGACAGCGGTTGAATCTTGGAGGATCAATGGAGCCCAAGTCGGCGATGTGATTCTCGTTTCAGGAGATTTCGGGAATTCAATCAAACAGAAGCATTTGACCTTCACGCCGCGCGTCGATTTGGCGTTGTTCTTGCGGAACCATTACAGCGTTAATGCGGCGACCGATATTACTGATTCGTTGGCCATCGACCTCGGAGCAATCGCTGAACAGTCTCAATTAGGGATGGAGTTAGCAACCTCGGCGATTCCGATTTCCACTGACGCGCAACAACAGCACCACCCAGATCGCGCTGCGATGTTAAACGCAGCGCTGTATGACGGGGAAGATTTTGAATTGGCCGTTGTCGTCGACGCCCAAACCGCTAAACAAATCCTCGACGACTCCAAATTGCCAAACACAATGACCGCGATTGGAAAGATGACCGATGACCAACGTTTCAGTTTGATTGACCGTTTGGGCAACCGATCGGCTCTGGCTGTTAAGGGGTATGAGCATTAAATTTTGAACACTGCGTTTTATGGTAATCCCGACGTTCCCGTTTCTCCTTTTTGTTTCTTTAAACAGATGACTCAACACGAAAATAGAATTCTCACGTCCAGCAGTCCCGATCAAACGGCCGCATTTGGCGGTGCGCTGGGTAGCGTTTTACAACGGTCGACGTTGTTAGGGTTGGTCGGTTCATTGGGGGCTGGGAAAACAAATTTGACCCAAGGCATCGGCGAAGCGATCGGAATCGCGCGCACCGACGTGACCAGTCCAACTTTTACCATTTGCGTCCCTCATTACGGGCGTGTCAAACTTCTGCACTTAGATGCCTATCGAATCAAAGACGGCAGTGAAGTCGACGAATTAGGGATCGACGAAGAACTCGAGGAAGGTTCTGTGATCGTGGTTGAATGGGCCGAACTGATCGAAGAGTTTTTACCTCAGTTCGATGTGATGGTTACCCTTCAAGCCACCGATGAACACCAGCGCCGAATCGAATTCGAAGCCCGCACCGAAAAAGGAAGACGCCTGATCGAGGCGCTGCCGGATGTTGGCTGAGTGAGACTATTTGTGGCGTTTTTCATCGTCAGTGTCTTTGACAGCCTTTTTTAGGGCCGCGAAATCATTCGGATTGAGCCCATAAAGTTTTACCAGCGCGTCGACCAATTCGTCTTCCTTTAGATTGCTGGCGATGTGGGTGCCGTTTAGGTCTAACAGCATGGTGGTGGGGTAGGCTTTGACGCCAAATTTTTCTTCGAGTTCTCCGTCGGGATCTGCGAGGTTCTTCCAGGGAAGCGTTCTGGATTCGTAAAAGGTTTTGAGAGTTTCGGCGTCGTCTAAGGCGACGCCAATGATTTCGAACCCATGAGGTTGAAAGGCCGCGTGGATTTTTTTCAGCTTCGGTATTTTCGCGACACAGGGGGCGCACCAAGTCCCCCAGAAATCAAATAGCACGACTTTCCCTTTATAATCAGCGAAAGAAAGTTTATTGCCGTCGGCTGTTTCGCCAGTGAAGGAAGGGTCTTTAATGGTCATCGGCATCGCGTCGAGCTTTTTCTGGTAGGCCTCGGTTTGGTCGTTTGAGATGCCATCAAATTTCCAAATGTCGCCCTCTAAAACAAATCGGTAAACTGAAACATTTGCATTTTCGGCAAACTCCTTTTTCTCCTCGGGGCCGATGGCGATGAAGATGTCGTTCTGCTTTTGATAGCCCGCAGTTGCAACACCGCGAAATCCAAAACCATTCCACGGCATCGCAGCGACCGCGTTGAGCAATTGATCCAGCACGTTCAAACCGTCGGCGCTTGTTTGAAGCGATTGGAATTTCTCAAATTGAGTGGGGTCGTCATTCAATGCAGCCCACTTCGTGGTCAATTGAGCACTGGAAAGCAGTTGGTTAAATTCTTTCTTGAATGCATCGAACTGAGCGGGAAATGATTCGTTGATCGCCGGATCGGCCAACGAAATGGCGATGCCGGCGAGGTCGCCGATGACTTCGGTGGCTCCTTGGTCGGTCATGTAAACGCGCGCGATTTTAAATTCACCGGCGGTGACGGCTTGATTCATCCGGTGCAAACTGGTTTTGGCAGCGGCAATTGGCGAATCCTCGGATTGGCAAAACGCGGGACGTGCGGCGATGCCATTGAGCATCAGAAGGGCGACAAAGAATCGCGACAGGGAAATTGATTGTTGGGAGAGCATGGCTTGATCGACGGACGACAGTTTTAAGTTTAGTGTGATTCTAGTTAACGTTTTTATACCCCAGCCCATCGCTGCGACGAAGTGCTGGCGAAGATTTTCACTGCGATTTGGCTTTCGGAATAACTTTTTTTCCGATCGGTTCAACGTGCTACTACTACGAGCAAGCAATTAAATGGCTATGTTGTTTTGGCAACAAGCTGTTCGTAACCAGAGGGCCGACAGCGCAATCAGTGCTCCTTCCCGCAACTTTGGCGCTCAACTTGCAGCCAAAGTTTGCCTTTTCTTAAGTGAATGGAGTATTGGAAACGATTTTCGGGTTTGCCGTATGAAACGACCGCGTCATTAAGCTATCGCGTCATTAAGCCACCGCATCAATGGCGGAGATCCATTGGCTGATTCGCCAGTCCATCCAGAATCGGTCGGGGTCGCGCACCCCGCGACTGAGAAACCCCAGATGGCCTCCGGTGCGCGTCGAGATTAAATCCACATGGTTCGACATCAATACGTTGTTCAACATGTCGAAAGGAACCACTGGATCGTCACGACTGGATAGGATGATGGTGGGAATCTTGATGTCTCCCAACAACCGAACAGAGCTACATTTTTCGTAATACTGGGCCGCGCTTTGGAACCCCCAAATGGGCGCTGTAAATTCCTCATCGAAGGCTAATAGGCGGTCAGGGATTGGGGTGATGCCGGTGTCGACCAAACCCGCAACGTGCTTGCGGCGATAGGTTAAAGAACGTTTCAGTCGCGCCATCATATAGGCTTCGTAGATACGGTTGCCAAACCGTCGCAGGTTCCACATCGTATAATTTAAGTCGATCGGGGGAGAAACCGCGATCGCTGAATCGACGTACCGAGGGAATTGGTCCCCCCATTGGCCAACGGTTTTCAAGACGATGTTACCTCCAATCGAAAACCCGATCAGGCTGATCTTGGACAGCGGCGAAATGCGGTGGACGTAGTCGATCACCGATTCAAGGTCCGGGCTGCAACCGCCGTTGATATGAGAACGCGATATTAAAGCGCTGTCTCCAAAACCGCGCAGATCGACTCGGATTGTGCGGATGCTGTTGCGGCGAAGTTTATCCGAAACGCGCACCATGTAGGGCGACCGGTGGTTGCTCAGCAGACCATGCAACTGGATCGCGATTCGGTCTCCAGTTATCCACTTCGCGGGTTTGTCGTCGTGGATTACGATCCGGTCACCATCAAATAGGTCCACCACGTGCTTGACCGCGCCGTATTTGGATTGCCGGCCTCTGAACAACAGCGCCCCGAGCGTCTGAGTCATTCCGGTGGTGAGGAGTTGGTTGGGGCGAAATGGTGGGTATTCAGCGACTAACAAACGATAAGACTGGGTATGCAGGCGGGGCAAAGAATCTCGAGACCGCCACCAGGAGAACTCGAAGTGGCTTCAACTCAAGGTCGCCTCACGGAGACCGGCCAGATTTTATGGCAACGCGGTCAATTTTTGAACGGGCAAAATGCGTTTGCTTGACTTAATACCTTCCCGTTTCCCATGCACGAGCCTTTTGCTTTGTTGGAATAGCGATCCCAGAGGCGGCAGATCCTGCGGCAGACCACAACGGCGGCGTGGTTTCGGCCGGAATACCCCAATCCGATTCTTTATCTACCAGCATCGGCAAACGGTCAGCAGTATCCAGCGACGGTTCGGTCTCTAACATCGCGGCTGGTTCAACCATCAAGGCTGATTCGACCATGGCTCCCGTTTGGGAGAGAGCGCTTTGTTCGGCCGATGCGAAGACAATCTTGGTGTCAGGTTGATCGTTGTCAAGTTCGTGCCAACGATGCGGGTCTTCGATGCCGGGAACGATGGGTAAATCAGAGCGCACGATTTTGGTCCGCACCGGCGGAGTGAACCCAGTTGATCTACCGGCGCGCAGTGCGACCGGGCGTTGTCGGCTTCCCCACGCGGTTTGGTCGTCTAATTTTTTCTGGTAGGCCGACGCGGATTGTTCGACGGCATGGTCGGCTTGAGGATCGGCAGCGTCGACGGCCAAAGATACAATCGAAGTTCCGAAGGCCCGGGTATTTGATGGCAAAATGCGATAGGATAAGGCGCTGCGGTCCACCGGATAGGTCGCGACCGGCGTCTCGTGATGGTCGATCTGCGGGCAGTCGTTGCCCGCCCGCCGTGTGCTCAAAGCAACGCCAGCGGTGACCGTTGCGATTGCGATTATTTTGATAGGCGTACTGGTCTTTTTCCTTTTTACCACGTCAATCACCGTCGGGGGTTTCACTGTTCTGTTACGTTAAAATGTTTATCGAGCAAAGGGTAACGGTAAGGTGACGGGTGAAGGTAAAATTACGGGTGCGGATAATGCCGGATGTAGTGAAGTCTGGTAGACTTTGACGATCAGGCGGTGATTAACTGGCATCGTGGACCGGCGGTGTTCTACCGACACAAAAGTTTTTGATGGATACAGAAAACAAAGAGTCAAAATTCATGTCGTGCTTCTCATTTTCTTCGTCATTTTCGTTTTCATGTTCAACTATGGTGATGCTGGTGATTGGGGCGGCTCTGATGGCCGATTCGAGCCGCGCCCAAGAGGTTGAGACGCTTGCGGTTGGAGCTGCAGAGATTCAATCGGAGGTGATGGCGGAGGGGCTGGATGCGGGGACGGATTTCTCCGTTTCGCCTGACGGAGAAACCGTCTTTTGGGTCGAAATGGATGGGAAGCAAATCCGGCGATTGCATGGAGATTCGAACGAAGTCGTCATCGAGGCAATCGAAGCGCCCGATCAAAACGCGTCGTCGATTTCGGTCAGCGCGATCAATAGCAACCGAGTCATGGTCGGGGTGGCGGGGTTTACGTCGCCAAAATTAGCAGTGTCGTTGTTCGATCTGTCTTCGGCCAAAGAGTTTCCGCTGGATTTTATGGAAAACATGCTTCCACTGTCACGCGCCTATGAACGATGGCTTAAGCACGTTGACCCTTTCGATGTGATCAAATTCTTTCAACAGCAGCGTTGTATTTCGATGGTCCGTCGAGTGGGCGCTGAAGCGCTGACGATCTGTGACATTCATCTTAAAGATGGCGGACTGGGGCAATTGGTTGACGACCGGTACGTCGCGGAACTGGCCGAAGTATCGGATTTGAGGACGCTGACGGTGGACCCGTTAGGTGGATATTTTGTTTCCCTTTCACGAGAGCAGGGGGGGACGACTGAGTTAATGTTCGCGCGTGCCGAAGGGGTGCCGATTCAATCCTTTGCGATTGGAATTGCCCCCGTGGTTTCTGTTGGTTTTACTCCCAAATACCGCCGATTGTATGCGTTGGTGGCGTCCGAGGGGGCCGGCAGAACTCAATCGGCAGAAGATGTCGCGGAAATCGTGACCAGCGGCATCTACGAAATTTATATGGGCGACCAAGGTTGTTCGACAAAAAAGGTGTTGGCGTTGCCGGAACCTCAGATGATGAAGATTGATCACAAGGGCAGGGCGTGGGTGATTTGCAAATCAAACCGCGCGACCGACGGTTTCCAGTTGGTGAAAATCAGCGGGCTGGACCGGGCACGAGTTGGCGAAAATAAAAATAATAATAAGGAGGAAAGTTCGAGTGAGAATTAAACACTCCGCGTGTTATTGGTGTTACGAGAGTTTTTCCATCGAAGACTTTTGTGGACAAGGAAAATCGATCGGGCTTGATGCGGTTGATTTGCTGACGCCTGAACAGATTTTGGTCGCGGCTGAATTCGATTTAGTTTGCCCCATGACGACTTTTCCTGTGGCGACATTGGCCGATGGCAAGGTCGTGGGTTGCATCGAATCCGCGTTTAATCGTGTCCAACATCACGAAACGCTACTGGAAGTATACGACTGCTATTTGCGGTCCGCCAAAGCCGCCGGCGCCAATAACGTGATTTGCTTTTCCGGCAATCGAGACGGCATGAGCGATGCCGAGGGCCTTGAAAATTGCGCCTCGGGAATCGCTCAACTACTGCCGGTGCTTGAAGAGCTGGACATGACGTTGACGATGGAACTGTTAAACAGCCGCGTCGACCACCCGGACTATATGTGTGACCGAACCGATTGGGGAGTCGAGCTGTGCGACAGGGTTGGTTCGGACCGTTTTAAGCTGCTGTATGACATCTACCACATGCAGATCATGGAAGGAGACATCATTGCCACGATTCGTCGTCGCCATGAGTACATCAGCCACTACCATACCGGCGGATGCCCAGGGCGAAACGAGATAGATCACAGTCAAGAGCTCTACTACCCGGCGATCATGGACGCGATCCTTGAAACGGGATACCAAGGCTATGTGGCTCAGGAGTTTGTGCCGAAATCAAAAAATCCCATCGATGCACTCGCCCAAGCGCTGAAACAATGCACGCGCTGAAACAATGCACGCGCTGAATGCGATGCTCTGCGCTGCCTATGCCCTAAGCTGCCGATGCCTGAGCCTTCAACAGAGTCACGGTTTGTGATTTGCCCGGGAGCGCGGCGTGCGCTGCAGATTTCGATCGCGTTTGAGCTAACTTTTGAGTCGGGGCGTTTTTCAAGATAGAGGAGAAACTGAAATTCGCAAAACGGTGGCGGACAAACGAATTAAAGCACCCGCATCGTGCCACAGCAAACGCAGCGCAGGGGACGGAAGACGAGAAACATGCCGAGTGTCGCGATCGTCAAAAATCCGAATACGAAGGGGGAAAAATGAGCCGGTTTGTGGATGTCTTTTCGAAAGCAACTGCGACAGTGCTTGACTGTATCGTTTTGTGTTTGTGTTAAAACGTCTTGCGACATGATGTTCGCATTCCTGTGTTGAACCGCAGAAAATTAGGATTTTTAGGTGGGAAGTGTCGGGGGGAAGTATCGAGACCATGAAGCTAATTTGCCTTGTTCTGTGAATAACTCACTAAACGTACTAGCTTCGCGCGATGTTACTCCCAAGGATGGTATCGGATCGTTAAAAGTCAAATTTCAATTGTCGATTATTTGGTGATAACCATCGGAATAACAGGCAATTTCCTCAGGGCCCGTCCCGCAAATGTCCATCTGATCAAAAGTGTGCGCGATTTTGAACGCGTTTGGACAGTCCACAGCGCTTGGACACTCCACAGCGCTTGGACATTCCCCATCGATTGGGTGTGTCCAAATAACGCTTAACCATGTAACGTTCGCGGTTTATCAAGTTTCAATTTTGAGTGGTTGGATTCTCCGGCATTCGGGCCGGTCACAGCAAACCGCGGCTTTCTCTCAACCGAATGAATCACGACTGAATTGTTCGCCCTGAATTGGTAACCGTGACCTCCGATCATTTTAGTCTGACGACCGCAGTTGGAGCCAGTTTTACGATGCTTTTTTCGGACAAGGCCGGCTAAATTGGGGCAAACGGTTCGATTCGGTAAGTTTGATTACCAATTTACGTCTTGGAGGGGGCGGCCGATGATTGGCTGAAGGACCGCCGGTGATCGGCGAAGAGAGCAGGAGAGCAGCAAATCGGGACGATTTATCGCGTTTTTGACGGCGGTGGCCAATTTAACGCAGGCACGTTACGTTTATACTAACCTTTACCAACAGTTGTGGTTACAGCGATTACTAACTCGGGTTCAACGTGCGAGTGGGGTGTCGTCGAAAATCAACATTGCAGCTCCGCATTTTGGCCTTCTGCGAAGTCATGCCATCTGCAAATCGCATCTTCACAATCACGATGCTGGAGAACTAAATTAAGTGAGAGATACACAAAGCCTACTGGCTCCATTTTCGCCACCGGATACGAACTTCGTTGAACGCATCCGATACTGGGCCGTTGCTACCCCGGACACTGTCGCGTTTCGATATCTCGAAGGCGATGAAGAAACTGACATTGTGACGTTCGCCGAGCTTGACACTCAAGCCCGTGCGATTGCTGCGCGATTGGTCGCAATGGGCTTTGCCGGCCAGCGCGCGTTGATGCTTTACCCGCCGGGATTGGATTTCATCCGCGCCTTCTTTGGCTGTCATTACGCTGGCGTCATTCCAGTGCCGGCGTATCCGCCGCGCCGCAACCGAAACATGGGGCGCATCAATTCCATTTCGGAAAATTGCCAGGCGTCTGTGGCGTTGAGCGTCGAAGCGGTGGCGTCGAAAACGGCGGGGAAGTTAGAAGACGCCCCGGACCTGCGGCGAATCCCTTGGGTCGCCACTGAAGACATTCCAAAAGTTCTGGCCAACGATTGGGTGCCGCCAACGATCGCCGGATCGGATTTGGGGTTGGTGCAATACACCTCGGGTTCCACAGGATCCCCCAAAGGAGTCATGCTGACACACGCCAATCTGATGGCCAACTGCCGGATGATTACCGAAGCGTTCGAAGTCAACAACACGTCGACGGCGTGTTCGTGGCTCCCGGCGTACCATGACATGGGGTTGGTCGGAGGGATTTTGAATCCTGCCTTCTGCGGAGTGACTCAAAATCTGATGTCACCGGTTTCCTTTTTGACCTATCCGATTCGTTGGCTTCGGGGGATTTCGAAATATCGAGTGGAAGTCACGGGCGGCCCTAATTTTGCTTACGCTTGGTGCGCGACGAAAATTGAACCCGCTCAATGTGAAGGGCTCGATCTCACGTCGTGGAAAGTTGCCTTCAATGGTGCTGAACCGGTACGGTCGGACGTCATGGATCTATTCAGCCAAAAATTCGCCGAATATGGTTTCAAGAAAGAGGCGTTTTATCCGTGTTACGGGATGGCCGAAACGACGCTGTTGGTCACCGGTGGCGACCCCAGCGTCAAACCGATCATTCAGTCATTCGACAAAAACGAATTGGTGCAACATCGCGTTGTGCCTTGCGATGAAAACGATGATGATGCCAAACCTTTAGTCGGTTGCGGGCAAATTTGCCGTGGTGAAGAAGTTGTGATCGTTAATCCAGAAACGCTCAAACCGCTTCAGGACAATAAGATCGGCGAAATTCTGATCAACAGTCCCAGCAGCGGAATGGGATATTGGAATCGTCCCGAAGAAACGTCGGCTACCTTCCGCGCCCACATCAATCCCGACGACGGCAAACACTATGTGCGATCTGGCGATTTGGGTTTCATGCACGACGGCGAGCTATTCGTCACTGGGCGTTTGAAGGATATGATCATTGTGCGGGGCGTCAACCGTTACCCGCAAGACATCGAAACGACGGTCGAACAATGCCATCAATGGACGCGTTCGGGCGGAGCGGCCGCGTTTGCGGTCAATCGCTGGGACCGAGAGCACTTGGTCGTGGTTTGCGAAGTCGAACGGGGACGCAAGAGTCGAGAGTTTGACGTTGTGATCGACGCAATCCGCGCCGCGGTCACTTCTGAACATGACCTGCCGCCGGATGCGATCGTGTTGGTGCGTGCTCATAGTGTTCCGAAAACGTCCAGCGGAAAAGTCCAACGTCACGCCTGCAAAAATGCGTTTAATGATGGCGAATTGCTGGTCATCGCCGAATGGGTTTCCTGGAAGGAAACAGCAGCCAAGGATGAGAAACGGTCCGTCGATCTGGCCTCCGAAGCCATCGCTAATGGAGCCGGTTCGAATGAACACGGAATCAATCCAACGGTGCTCAATGCGGTGTTGACGGTGGTCAGACGCATCGGCGAAAGCCGCGCCAAAGATTTAAAAGTCGACAGCAACATCGTGCATCTGGGATTAGATTCGATGGAGCGGTTAGATATCGCTCATACCCTTGAGGAGATGTTCGGTGGCCGATTGCCTGAAGACGTTTTGCAGGACGTTGAAACGGTGCGCGAAGTTGCCGAAGCGATTCAAGAGCACATCGGGACCGAATTGGTCGGCGAACTGGTCGGCGACGGTTCGCGGCGGCGTTCGCGCATTGAAGGCCCGATTCCCGAATCGTATTACCGTTTGGAGAAAATGCCCGAATACCTGCGCTTGCATTCGCTTCAAGAGAAAATTGAATCGACTGGGATCCGCAATCCTTTTTTCAGTGTCCACGAAGGACGCATCAGCGACACGACGAAGATCAATGGGTGCGAACTCATTTCTTTCGCCAGCTACAACTATTTGGGGCTTTCTGGGCATCCTGATGTTAACGCCAGCGCGATCGACGCGATCAGTAATTTTGGGACTTCGGTCTCCGCCAGTCGCATTGTGTCGGGCGAAAAAACGATCCACAAAGAACTGGAAAACGAACTGGCCACGTTTTTAGGGGTCGACGACGTGATCACGTTTCCCGGTGGTCATGCGTGCAACGAATCAGTCATCGGGCACCTGGTTGGCCCGGGCGATTTGATCGTTCACGACAGTTTCGCCCACAACAGTATCATTCAAGGCGCCGAACTTTCAGGAGCTCGGCGGCGTCCCTTTGAACATAACAGCTGGAAAGACCTGTACGATATTCTCAAAGACATTCGGGAGGACTACCGGCGCGTGCTGATCGCCCTAGAAGGGCTGTACAGTATGGACGGCGACTACCCAAATTTGCCTAAGTTCGTAGAGCTTAAAAAGCGGTTCAAGTGTTGGATGTTTGTCGATGAAGCACACTCGATTGGAACCTTGGGCGAAACGGGCCGAGGCGTTGCTGAAATGTTCGACGTCGATCGAGACGACGTTGAGTGTTGGATGGGCACGTTGAGCAAATCGTTTGGGAGCTGCGGCGGGTTCATTGCCGGTAAGCGCGAATTGATCAATTACTTGCGGTACACGACGCCCGGTTACGTGTTCGCCGCCGGGATGCCGCCGGCGAACGTGGGTGCGGCGCTCGGTTCGTTACGCGTGCTCAACAAATCGCCCGAACTGGTGAAGAAGCTGCAGTATAATTCTCAATTATTCCTGAAGCTGGCCAAGGAGGCCGGGTTGGATACCGGGATGGCACAGGGGACGCCGATCATTCCGATCATCACCGGTGATTCGATCCGCGCGCTGAAGCTTTCAGAGGCGCTGTACAACAACGGAATCAACGCGCAGCCGATTTTGTATCCTGCGGTTGCGGAAAAAGAAACGCGCGTGCGAATCTTTATGACTGCAGCTCATTCGGAAGAACAAATTCGTCATTCGGTCGGCGCGTTAGCGGCAGCTTGGGCGGAGATCAAGGATGTCAACGTTGCCAGAACGCTCGAATCAGTCGTCAGTTAGACGGGGGAGTCGCGCGACTTCGAATTTCTTGTGACGGCTCCGAAATCTTGTGAATCTCCTAGCGGTTAGAGGTTAATACTCGCGAACTGCTGTTTGTTCAAATGGACGCGTTAAAAGGAGTTTGTGCGGGATAAGTAATTGCCAACTCCGTCGTTTCTTCGCGTTGGTTAATCGTTGGTTAATTTAAGCGTCGGTCAACGTTCCTCTGGGTCAACGCAGCATTCCGCGCTGTACGCGCCGACGAAATTCAGCGTTTGTGGTTTTGGGTTGGTGATATTTTGCGGCGTCGATTTGGCGAACCGTGCTTTTCACCGGCGGCATGTTCTGGAGGTAGTCAATCAAACGATGACTGGGATTGGGGAGTGTAATGGTTTTGGCCATCCCTGAGTCATCCTTGGACCGAACAATGATTAAGACTTCGCTGTTGCCATCGATGGAGTTAGCATTTGACGGTGCATCGGACCGTAAAGAAACCAGAGACGAATTGCCTTGGGGGCGATCCACTGAACGAGGGAATTGTGGCGTTGGACGCCCTGATGGTGCTGTTCGCCAATCCGCCGATTGAGCAGGTGCTGCTGCTGGAGAGGCTTGGGCGATGTCTGAATGAGCTGGGCGGGGTGGTGAACCGAAATCGTTTGAATCTGACTCGGACGCATCCGACGCAAATGAGTTGGATGCCGGCGAATTGAAGTCGGGCTGGAACAAGTGGTCCAAATGGGCGTGTGCAAGTTGCCAGTGTATTGTGTCTAAGGCGGTGTAAATCCCTTCGTCGACATCGACTACAGCGGCGTTGCAGACCCCGATCAACTGCCCGTCGTCGGTGAACAAACCGCCGCCGCTGCGCCCGTCAACGGGGCGACCGTAAATGTCGTATTTGATCGCCCCATCGTAGGAGGCTCGATTTTTAATTCGAGTATGGCGGATGGTTGGTGGCTGTCCGTGGTCGCATCCGATGGAGAACGCGTCGGTGCCTTTTTCGATCGTTGCACGTTTGGAGGCGACTTTGACGGTGGGTAGAGAATCTCCGTTTGTTTTGAGCACCAACAGCGCGATATCACGAGCGTCGGCGTCATAGAAAATAAGTTCTCCCTGAGCCACTGAGGTGCTCTGGCTGGAAAAACCGTACTCTCCAGAAATCTCTCCCGCGCCTTGCGAGTCGCGAAAAACGTGCCCGCAAGTGACCACTAAACTTTCGTTCTCATGAGTGTGAATAACGGTTCCGGTGGCGTAAGAAATTCCGGTTTCGTCTTCGACTTTGATCTTCACCGTTGCCGCCAGCGCGGTTTGTTCGAAACTGTTGGCCGGTGTAGAAGTCCCGTGGTGCATGGTCGAGGATGTGAACGTGGTTGGCGACTTAGGCGAGTCCAATGTTGCCTTGGAATTCGGCAGTGGGAGGCTTCGACGGGCGGCGTTGGGTTGCGTCGAACTTGATTGTGGGGTGTCTAAATTTGATGGTCGTGTTTCGTTAATGACCACTTTGGTGCCGGTGGAATTAAACGCGGAACTATCGGTGGAATTGCCATTGTTTTGGTCAGGCCCGATTCTATTGGCGTTTGGTTGGGGAACGTAACCGGCCGACGAGAACCACTGCAACAGGTCGCGGTAGCCGATCACACCGGCGTGCCGTCCGATGATTTTTCGGTCGCGCACCATAATCACGGTCGGGGTTCTGTCGACGCCGAAGTGGTCGGCCCAATCGGGGCGCTGGCGAATATCGACGGTGGTTACCGGGTAACCGGCGCTGTCCAATTCTGCCAACGCGGGTTTGACCATCTCACACGGAGCGCACCCTTGGCTGGTGAAGAAATACAGATGGGTGTCGTTGCTGGACGATTGCCCAAAAGCAAATTCAGCGATTGAGATGACAAGAAAAAATGCAGCTAAAACCAATACCGTTAATGATTTTGGCCACAGCGCTGATTCAAACACAGCATAAAAATTCCGCATCCCCTTCCCTCCATGGATTGGGCAACAACAAGAGTTTCTAATTTTTGCGTGTCTTCGTAGAACAAAAATAATTTAGTTCGCCGGCGTCACGCTCTGCCGATCCTTGGCCCAGCGGTGCGCGGTTAACGTTTTTTGCGGGTCAAACAGTGTTAAAAAATGGTTTGAGCCTTTTCGAAGAATTCGCTCAAGGATTAGAATGGAATTGCCGAACCGCCGAAACCTTAATCTTCAAAGCCACCCATGCTAGCTCGCGATATCACCGTTGAACACGCTGACACAGCGGCTGTTTTGCGTTCCTGCTTTCACCCAATGGCCAGCGTTTTAAACCTCGTTTTGCCCATCGTTGTGCCCATCGTTTTGCCCATCGTTTTGCCCATCGTTGTGAGCGCGATTGCCGGGTTGGTGGTGATGGCGGTCGGGCAAATCGCTTGGGCTGAGGTTGAGGTGCATAAAGTCCCTGACGCACGTCAATTGCGGCCGGCAAAAATAGATAACGTCGTGGTGATCGAATTCGAAGGCGAAATCAATTACGAACGCGCACGGTACTTCAACAGTCGATTCAGGCAGGCCAAGTCCGTTGGCTGTGATGTGTTGATCATTGAAATCGACAGTCCCGGTGGATTGAAGACCGAAAGTCTCAAGATGGCGAAATTGATTCGCGACTGCGATTGGGCCTACACCGTTGTGTTTATCAATAATGAAGCGATCAGCGGCGGGGCGCTGATGGCCTTGGGCTGTGACGAGATTCAGATTTCTCCCAATGCGAAATTCGGTGACATTGGCGAAATTGGTTTTGACGCCGAACAGTTTGCATGGAGACTGATCGAACCGAAGATCGAGTCTTATCTTTCGCGCGACGCGCGTGATTTGGCGGAGTCCAAAGGCAGGCCGACGGATCTTGCTGAATCGATGGTGGACAAGGACGTGATTGTGTACCTCCGGCAAACCGAAGACGGAGAAAACGAATTCACGTGCGCTAGGGCGGATGCCGACGATCAGCCCGACGATCCTTGGCAGATGGTGCCTGAAACGGGGCCCGAGCGTTTTTTGACGCTCAGCGGGCAGCGCGCAAAACAACTAGGTATCGCTCAACGGTTCGCGGAAACCCGCGCCGAGGTGTTGGGTTCGTTCGACGGCGGTGCAACCAGCGTTGTGGTCGTTTTCAAACACACCACGACCGACACGATTATCCACGCGCTTAACAATCCGTTGATTACGGGCCTGTTGTTGGTGTTTGGTTTGGTGGCATTGTATTTTGAATTAACGGCCCCCGGGATTGGCATCGGCGGGTTGGTGTCGGCGCTGTGTGCGGCGTTGTTTTTCTGGAGCCGAATGTCCGGCGGCACTTCGGGGTGGTTGGAGGTCATCTTTTTTTTAGCGGGAATGATCTTCATCGTGATGGAGATTTTCGTGATTCCAGGTTTCGGGATCGCGGGGCTGGTGGGTGGTCTGTTGTTAGTCGCTAGCGTCGTTTTAGCCAGCCAAGATTTTGTCGTTCCCCAGACCGTATGGGATTGGAACCAGTTGCTGGTGTCGCTACTGACGATTGCGATTAGTGGTTTGGTTTTTTTGGTCGCTGCGTTTTTCATTACAAGAAGTCTTGGCAGTCTTCCGCTGTTCAATCGGCTGGTGCTCAACGTTGATCAATCGATCCAAATCGCAGAAAGCGGTCAAGAGAAACTTAACGCCGTTGCCCCTGAGATTTCTGTGGGGGATTGTGGGGTCGCGTCTTCATTACTGCGTCCTTCGGGCCGCGCTGTTTTCAATGGGCGATCCTTCGACGTGATCAGCGATGGTTCTTTTGTTGATCCTCAAACCCCCGTAAAAGTTGTGAGAATTCAAGGTAATTTGATTACCGTTGCGGAAGTGGCCGAATAATGGATGCTTGGCGATTAGACGATCTGAACAATGTGGGGCACGTGGTCACCGAAACGGCCGCACGAATGCCCGACGCGATCGCCGTAGCGGCGGCCGCGAAAGGGGGGCCCAAGCGCTCGACCCCGCGGTCGCCGATCCGTTACGATGAAATTTCATTTGGAGATCTAGAGGCCCGCACCAACCGCATTGCGGCGGGGTTCATCAATGCGGGGTTAAAAAAGGGCGATCGAATTGCGCTGATGGTTCCCCCCGGGATTGAATTTGTCGCGCTGGTGTTCGCTCTTTTTAAATGCGGGGCGGTTATTATCCTGATCGATCCCGGGATGGGGCGGCGAAACATGCTTCATTGTTTGGCGTCGGCAGATCCTGTGGGGATCGTCGGAATTCCCCTGGCTCATGTGATCAGGCTGTTGAAGCGGAGGACGTTGCCGCGGTGTAAAAAAAACTTCGTCGTTGGCGATTTTTGGGGCGTAAAGAAAGTATCCGATTTCGATACGCTTTCCCCTGACACGTTCCGGGGGCCAGACATTGATCGTCAGGACGCCGCGGCGATTATCTTCACCACCGGAAGTACCGGTCCGCCCAAAGGTGTGCTGTATCGGCACCGCACTTTCATCGAACAGGCTCAGCAAATCCGGGATTATTTTCAAATCCAACCCGGCACGGTTGACGTGTCCGGATTCCCTTTATTTGCGTTGTTCAATACCGCGATGGGAACCACGACGATCTTCCCGGAGATGGACCCGACGCGCCCCGCTAATGTTCATCCTCCCAACATCATTGACGCGGTCAACCGGTATCGGGCTGATCAATCTTTTGGTTCCCCGGCGCTGTGGAACACGGTCTCTAAGTTCTGCCAACAGCAACATGTGAAATTGCCGACGATCAAAAGGATACTGTCCGCTGGAGCACCAGTTCCGACGACCGTGTTGAGCCGCATTAAAAACATTATCGCGGTCGATGGAGACGCCTTTACGCCCTACGGTGCGACCGAAGCGCTGCCGGTGGCCTGTAATTCCGCGTCGGTCGTGATTGAGGAAACCGGTGCCCTGACCGACCGCGGGAGAGGGACTTGCGTGGGCACCTCCTTTTCAACAATGCAGTGGAAGGTCATCGAAATTTCGGACGACCCGATCCCTACAATCGGAGATTGTAGGGTGCTTGGTGCCAACAAAGCGGGCGAACTGATTGTTCGTGGGGTGACCGTGACCGATCAATACGTGACTTCTGAAGCGGCCAACGATCTTCACAAGATTAAAGATGGCGAAGGTTTTTGGCATCGCATGGGTGACCTTGGTTATCTGGATGACCAGAACCGTTTTTGGTTTTGTGGTCGAAAGTCTCATCGCTTGCAAACGCAGACCGGCACCATGTTCACCGTGACCTGCGAAGCGATTTTCAACACTCATCAAGACGTCTATCGAAGCGCCTTGGTGGGGGTGAGGGAAAAGGGCAGACAAACGCCGGTGATTATTGTCGAATTGCTAAATGCCAAAAACATTTCGCGGAATCGAAAACTTGCAATCATCGCTGAATTGAAAACGTTAGCACAAAGACATTGGCAGACCGATGCGATCGAAGATGTTTTGATTCATCCAGAACTCCCCGTCGACATCCGCCATAACAGTAAGATATTTCGGGAAAAACTTCGACCGTGGGCAGTGAAGAAATTAAAGGCGGTGAAAAAATTAAAAGTGCTCTAAAATGCACAGCACCGCTTTTGCTAAAGTTACGTCCCGGTTCATGCGGATCTGTGACCGGCGGCTGCTTTGTTTGTTGTCGATAAATTTACCGAAGAAAGAAATCTTGGTTGCTGATCGTTCGGACCTTGAAGAGCCATCGAAGCTTCGGGAATCAGTCCCGCAGTCGGTTCTGAAGGTCTACGAAGATAGGCTTCGGCAACTTACGCGCTGGGATGTTTGCAGCGACTGCTTGGCGAGCTGCGTTTTAGCCGGATCGGTTTATACGTTGCTGATTGCTGTGGCGTTATGTTGGAACAGCGCTTCGATATTTTGGCTGCTGTTGGCGTGGCCGTTTTTATTGGCCGCCGGTGCGCTTGTTGGAGTGGTTTCAGGAGGATTGGTGACGTTGATTGTGGTGCCGTTCAACGCGTCACTGGGATGGCCGATCAACGCAATTTCTCAGAGCTTTATTGTTGGTGGGCTGTCTGGTTTTCTACCGACGATGCTGGGCCTACTGGCGGTAAACCCCAGCGCTGATCAGTTGGGGTATGCTTGTGTGGTTGGCCCCTTTGCGGCAATGTCAATTGGGCATTTAAGCGCTTATGGGATCGTGAAAAAAGTCATTAACGATCACAACAAACGATTCGGAGTCAAACGATATCAGGACCGCTGGGATGATTTGGGGCGTTCCCGTTTTACATTGACCCACATTATGATTTTGACCGCTTGGTTGGCGTTGGGGTTCTCGATGGTCAGTCTGGCATCAGTCGACCGATGCGTTTTGTTGGTGAAGGTATACTTATCAACACAAATCGCAGCAGCGCTATTGGCCATTGGCATCATTTGGACGATAACCGCAGTGGAGCGGTATCGCCGAAGAAAACTTTCCCCTTGAGATTGTTAAGTCGGCTATACTGATAGGATGGGGCTCATTAAAAAGGATGTCGTGATGTCAAAGTTTTTTTTGCTTGCCGGACGCGCAGATGGGGGCGGCCATCGTTTCTTCCACCGGTCTGTGAAAATAGGATTTATCTCAGTCGCCTTTTGCGTGGTGGTGGGATTGCTGGCTCAACCTTCGACTGCGCAATCTACCGATGCCCCCATTGCAGAAACCGATTCGCGGGACGCAGGGGACAACCAAGAAAAATCGGTGCCGCCCCTGCCAGGCGTCAACAACCGTGGGTTTGCCGGCGGCATCACGTCGAACGATTTTCAGCCGCTGATGGATTTGATCCAGTCGGTGATTAAAACCGATTCTTGGCAAGACAACGGTGGGGAAGGCACGATCATTGATTACCCGGCAGGCGTGTTTGCTGACGCCGCAGGAGCGGTCGGGGCGGCGCGTAAGGCAGATCTTTTAAAAAATGCGTTTCGGTCACCGACGCTGGCTGATTCGAAGTTGAGGACGATTTCGCTTAACCGGATCGAAAATGCACTATTTGCGGCTGCGTCGGGAAATCGTCCGCTGAGTCCGGAGCTGAGGAATTTGGCTGGGATCTACCGGATTGATTATGTCTTCGTCGACAGCGCCCGAAATGATGTTCTGATCGCCGGGCCAGCTGGTCCCTGGAGGCTGAACACTTCAGGCACCACGGTCAATGTTGACACCGGTTTGCCGACGCTGAAGTTAGACGATTTGGTAGCCTGTTTGATCAACGCGTTCCACGATGGCGGAAAGTTCGGATGCACCATCGTGCCTAAACCCGACGCCTTAGCGGCGGCACAAAAATTTATCAACGCGACTGCTGGCGGAAACTCGGGGCGAAAATGGCGAGAATCACTTCGAGATGCCGTTGGCAAACAAGACATCATCGTCCACGGTGTGTCGCCCGATTCAGGTGTTGCTCAAACGATCGTCGAAGCAGATGTGCTAATGAAGAAAATCGGTATGGGGTTGGAGCCCTCGATTGATGAAGTTCCAGACTATTTTGCGCGTGTTAAAGACGATCCCAGTTCGGCTCACAGTCAGACCTTGATTCGTTGGTGGTTTACGATGTCTACGGATGCGTTGGTGAAGGATGCACATAGGAACGTGTTCAAAATCGACGGTAACAGTGTCAAAGTTCTCAGTGAAAATGAGTTGCTCGATGCAAACGGTCGACGAGTTCACACCGGCGTTGCCGATGATGCGACCGCAGGTTTTGCGGCCGATTTTACAGAACATTTTGAAAGCCTTTCGTTGAAGCATCCTGAATTGGCAAACCTGAAGAACGTTTTCGATTTGGCGTTAGTGGCGAACATTATTCGGCGGTATGACGCGCGAAATTTCGAATCATTCAAAGCCCGGTACCGGCGCCCGGGGCAGAGTAACGAAGTCAACTTAGGGCGAATTAATTACAGTTTGATTTCCCACGATTATGCTCAAGACGTCGACTCGATTATGAACTTTGAGACGTTTGGTTTTCGCGAGCGCGGCAAGCGATACCGCCGAACCCTTGTTGGCGTTTCCGGCGGTGTTGAATTCGATTTTGATCGGCTCGGACGGGCGATTAAAATGGACCGGAGCGCTTTAATTGACTTCCCCCGAGGGGCGGCCGAAGAAGACATTTTCCGACAAGCTTTACCGGGTTCTGCGGGGATTGTATCTTCTGTTGGTGATTCCACGAACACCGATGGGTCGATTTGGTGGTGGGATTGATCGGGCCGCGATTTGTGTGTCGCCGAAATAAATTGTGGTTTTCGGTCCGGGGGAATTTGCGGAAATTGCGGCTTGGTTTAGATGGAGCGTCCCTACAGACCCTCGTTTCCTCCATCAAGGTCTGGAGATGATTATCTTTCAACCAGCGGCTCAGCATTCCTGTGGTATCCTTGAGCGACTTCGCCGGTTCGGAGACTGGCGTTGGGGATTGGATGCCTCTGTAATATCGTTTTCGCGCTAGAGTTTGCGGCCATGCGTTATGTATTGCTTACAAGTTTTTTCTTCGTTTGGGCGATAGGCTTCAGCGCTGATAGCCCTTGCCATGCTCAGCGCCGGTTTCGTTATCGACCGCAAATTCGCGCGCTGCAACGCCCGCAACGGGCGATTCAATCGCCGCTTCAAATACAAATTCAAAAACAGTTCCCTGCCAACTCGATCTACGACTTTCGGGAGACTCCGTCCCGTAATGGACGTTCACCGGTTGAGTCTCTAGGTCGGTCGAATGTCGATGGGGGGCAGAATCTTTCGTCCGTGTTGGAGGTCGGTGGTCGAACGGGTGGCGGTGCCTCATACGTTGGGGGAAAGTTACCGCCGATCAAGGCATTTCCTCGAATTGCGGCCGACTTCGAACCGCAGCGCGCGATTCTGATTTCGGTTTGCGAACTTTTACCGACGCACGAGAAAGTGTTTTTGCAAATTTTAGACGCCTGCAATGGGCATATTGAAGTCGGTGTCCTAGTCAATGATAAAAAGCAATTGATTGACACGGTGCGATTGTTGCTGAAGCAGAATGTCGAGTACTCTCACGTTAAGTTTTACCATTTGGACTTGGATACGATTTGGTTGCGCGATTTCGGGCCTCGGATTGCTCAGTTGGAAAACGGGTCTGTCGCGTTTGACTTTCTTTACGAAGGCACTCGGCCACGCGACGAAAAAATGCCTAAGGCGTGGTCAGATTTGACAGGTGAACGTTATCACGCAGTGCCATGGACGATGCAGGGAGGGAACTTTCTGTTCAATGGAAGGGGGGTAGCCCTGACCACCGAAAGAATTTTTGACGACAACCATGTGCGTTTTAAAAATCCATTGCCGGGCACTGACCCAGAGATCGAGCGGCGTGAAATGGTGATCAACGAGTTCCGGAAGGAGTGTAATCTCAGTCAGGTAGTGGTGCTGGAAGCTTTACGCAATGAAGCCACGCGGCACGTCGACATGTTCGCTGCCTTTGTCGCTGATGACCATGTGTTGATTTCGCAGTTAGACCGGCAAGGGGATCCTGTCAACGCGGCGTTGCTGGATCGCAACGCGGAGCGGTTAAGGAACGTGGAACTGGACGATGGCCGAAAACTGAAGGTGACACGGATTCCGACTCCGCCACGGGAAGGGAAATACTGGAGCACGTTCACCAACGTTATATTTGCAAACGATTTGATTTTGCTGCCCGCATTTAGTTCCGATCAAAATGCCTATGTCGAACGCGCCGTTGCGGTCTATAAATCCGTGTTGCCGAAACACAAAGTCGTCGTTGTTGATACTTCCACGTTGAAAAAACTGGAAGGATCAGTGCATTGTATGAGCATCAATGTGCCGGAATTTGCTAACCTTCCGCCTCGTTTTTTGTCGTTGAAAAAAGCGATCAACTTTGTGAAACAATCCGGTCAGCAAGAGTAAGCATTTTGGACGTCGCAGGTCCAACTGACGCCAACTGATTCGTTTGAAGCCGCGTTTTTCTTGGAGGAGGTGACTCTGGGTTGATCTCTTCGTTTTTTCTGGCATTGTTGGAACAAGTGTGAGGGGCACGGCAAGCGATTCGCGCAGAACTCCAATTTTTCTTGCCCAAGATGTTTTTCAATTTGCTTTCGTAACAAATTCGCGTGGCACGGGTTACAATGGTTCCAATCATTTTTTTGACCATAAACCGAAATCACGAGGGTGGCCTACTGATGTTATTGAAAAGCGTTTTTTCAATTGGTGCAATTTCACTTTTAAGCCTGTTCAGCGGCCCGCTTTGTTCCAACTCGCTAGCGCAGGCAACGACTGATTTTGATCTTACCCAACCGCACCCCAAAGTCGCGTCTGCGGTTGCGGCGATTCGAGAAACCATCAAAGCCGGTCCCTTCGATGCGGAGTGGAAATCACTTGAACGATACCAGATTCCGCAGTGGTACAAAGACGCGAAATTCGGCATTTTTATTCACTGGGGGGCCTACAGCGTGCCGGCTTTTGGCAGTGAATGGTACCCTCGTCAGATGTACATCGACAAAAACCGGCGCGGTGACAATTTCTTTCAGCATCACCTGAACACATACGGTCCCCAAAAGGAATTCGGTTACAAGGACTTCATCCCTCAATTTAAGGCTGAAAAATTTGATGCCCAACAATGGGCACGGTTATTCAAGGATACCGGGGCAAAATATGTGATTCCAGTTGCCGAACATCACGATGGGTTCCCGATGTATGACTGTTCGTACACAAAGTGGAATTCCACTGAAATGGGCCCCAAACGCGATGTCATCCAAGAGCTTTCCGAGGCGGTGCGTGGCGCGGGGATGAAATTTGGGCTCTCCAGCCACCGGGCGTTTAACTGGGTCTTTTACGTCCGCAGTGAGGACTTCGATAATGCGGATCCGCAGTATGCCGATCTATACGGACGCCCAATGCCGTTTTTGTTTGCAGCCGACGCGTCGAATTATCAGAAGAACTTTCCGCCTCAAGACGATCAGTTCAAAGACGATTGGCTGGCCCGTAGCTGCGAACTTGTGGACAGGTATAAGCCCGATGTTTTCTGGTTCGATTTTGGCATCGCGCCTAACCGCAAGTTAAGCTATCAAGAGAATCACTTTGCCGATCACCTCAAGCAATTCGCCGCGTATTATTACAATCAATCATCGGAGTGGGATGGTGGGGTGGGGATCATCAATTATAAGTGGAATGCGTTTCCTGAGTTAGCGGCCGTTTACGACAAAGAGCGTTCCAAAGAAGCGGCCATCCGTAAACCGTTTTGGCAAACCGATACCGCCGTCAGTTCAAGTTCTTGGGGGTATACCGAGGATCAGAAGTACAAAACGCCCGATCGTTTGGTGGACGATCTTGTTGACATCGTCAGTAAGAACGGTTGTTTGCTATTGAATGTTGGCCCACGGGCTGACGGCACCATTCCCGAACAGGACCAAGCGATCCTCAAAGCAATTGGTGGTTGGTTGAAGATCAATGGCGAATCAATATACGATACGACCCATTGGAAGATTTTTGGCGAAGGACCCACTGGTGTTTCTTCGGGGCACGTTGCGGAGAAGAATGACAAACGTTTCACGGCTAAAGATCTACGATTCACTGCGAAAGACGGAACGCTGTTTGTGACAGGGTTGGCGTGGCCTGAAGACGGTAAAGTCGTGGTGACGTTGCTGGCGGAGGGAAGCGACCTTTATCCGGAAGAGATCGCATCGGTAGAGATGTTGGGATCTGATGCTGAACTTCAATGGACGCGCGATCAGACAGGATTGAAAGTTGAACTGCCCAAAGAACATCCTTCTGAATTTGCTTACGTGTTGACCGTAAAATCAGGTTCAAAAAAAAAACTGAACGCTAAACGAGATACAGAGGATGGCAAAAAGGGGGAGGGCGGCGGAACAGACGTCGGCCAAAATACTGACCTCAATCCAAAGACTTTCCCTTTTCTGTTGCCAGCAAACAAACCCAACAAACCGCTCAGTGCTGCGATGCAGCGGAACTATGATGGCTTCATGGCCCCACGGCCAGAAGACAATCCGCTGTACTCGCAATTTAAATACACGCGACTCAAGGGATTTGATTACAACGGAGGTGACGGAACGATTTCGCGGCGTGATCCGTCGAAGGTCATTTTTGCCAACGGGAAGTATTACGTTTGGTACACCAAACGTGAAACGCTGACGCCGCCCCAAGGTGCCGATAAATCGACCGATACCATCCCCTCAAGCGACTGGGATTTGTGCGATATTGCTTATGCCACCAGCACCGATGGGTTCACATGGGAGGAACAGGGAATCGCAATCCCAAGGCCTGAGAAACCCCAAGTGGGGTGGCGATCGGTTTCCACAACCGACATCTTGGTCTGGAAAGGCAAATACTATTTGTATTACCAAGGATTCATGGAAGCCAGCGGAAAACGCGGCGATGATTGCCCGGTCGCTGTTTCCTACGCGGATTCTCCCGACGGTCCTTGGGTAGCGCATCATAAGGTCGTTATTCCCAACGGTCCCAAGGGATCTTGGGATCAGTATTCGATTCACGATCCTTATCCTATCGTCCGCGATGGCAAAATCTATATCTACTACAAGTCTGACTTTGATGGTGATCCGCGTTTGATTAGGATGCAGGGGCTTGTTACTGGTGATGATCCATTGGGCCCTTTCAGAAAGCATCCGTTGAATCCCGTGATTGCTTCAGGCCATGAGACGACGCTGTTTCCTTTCAAAGAAGGTATGGCAGCGTTGGTCACGCGCGACGGCAACGAACACAACACCGTTCAGTATGCCGCCGATGGGGTAAATTTCGAAGTCGCGGCTCACGTGGAATTGCTTCCCGCAGCGGCAGGCCCTTTTGTCGCTGATGCTTTCACTGATACCCAAGACGGGCGTGGAATCACGTGGGGAATCTCCCATTTTACGGCAGTCAATGGATGGAAAACTAATCATGCGATTCTGGCCAGATTCGATTGCGATTTAAGCCAAGACCTCGACGATCCTGAAATGAAACGGCATCATATTTACCTGAGCCCAGAAATTCATTTCCAGCAGAAGCTCTCCGGGAAGCAACGCAAACGTATCACCACATCAAATCAAACTCGCAATGCGACTCGCAATGTCATTGGCAATGGTAAGTTCGACAAACCTGACAATTAAAGCAAAACCGGAATGAATAAGGCGACGACCGCTACTGATAAGACCGGCCTGCCGCCGCAAATTCAAAACGATCGCTTTTTGTTGGCGCGCTTGTGCCGGGACTTGGCTGGGGAGACTGGGCCGCGATCTGCGTCGATCGCGCAGAATTTGGGGGCTACTTGTCGGAACCCCGGATCGGTTCGAAGACGGTCGTTTTAGGGTTAGTGTGGGCTTGGTAAATTTGATGGGCTTGTTTGTAGAGGAACTCTTGGCTGCGAAACCGGTTCTTCTTTTTCTTGGCTTCGACAAGCGCGTAGGCGCAATCGGGTTTTAATTCAGCTGCGTTTGTGTTGTCCTTAAAGTACGCCTGCAGCATATTGATCAGGCGTGCTTTCTGTTCGCTCTGTTCCACCGGTACCATCAATTCGACCCGTCGATCTAAATTTCGGCCCATCCAGTCGGCGCTTGAGATAAACAACCGTTCATCGCCTCCGTGACGGAAGTAAAATACACGCGCATGTTCCAGCAATCGGTCGACGATGCTGACGACACGAATGTTTTGGCTCAAATCGTCTCGGCCCGGCAGTAGACAGCAGATACCGCGCACATTCAATTTAACTTTCACCCCCGCCTGCGACGCCTGATACAGCGCGTCGATCAATTCCTTATCGACCAGAGAATTGAGTTTGACGATGATTTCACCGGTTCCCTCTTTCTGGGCGTTTTCGATTTCGATCGCGATCATCTCTAAAACCGTTTCCCGTAGATTGATTGGGGCGGCAGAAAGTTTCCCCAGTGTTTGGGGCACCGATAATCCAGTGATTGCGTTAAAAAAGTGTATCGCGTCGATCCCTAGCTGTTCGTCACAGGTAAAAAAGCTCACGTCGCTGTAAAGTTTGGCGGTTGCTTCGTTGTAATTGCCGGTACCAAAGTGGACGTAGCGCCGAATGCCGCTTGTCTCTTTTCGCACGACAATACAAATTTTGGCGTGTGTTTTCAAACCTTGAATGCCGTAGATAACATCTACCCCGGCGTGTTCAAGCCGCTTGGCCCACTTAATGTTTCGGGCTTCGTCAAACCGCGCTTTCAGCTCCACGATGCAGGTGACGTGTTTACCGTTGGCCGCGGCCTCCTCCAAAGCCAACGCGATTTCACTGTTTTTACTGGTCCGATAAAGCGTTTGCTTAATTGCGATGACCTGCGGATCTTCGGCGGCGGCACGGACGAAATCGATTACCGGTTGGTAACTTTGATAGGGGTGAATCAAAACGCGGTCGGAGGCCGAAATTTTATCGAAGATCTCCGACCGGCGACCAAGTTCAGGCACCGGTTGGGGCGGCCAGGGCGTGTCTTTGATGTGGTTGAAGCCCTTCATGCCGCTGATCGCGAAAAGATCCGAAAGCGCTAAAGGCCCGTTGATCGGGTAGACATCCCCGGCGTCTACTTCGACCGCCTGGCGGAGAAAGTTCCGCATCTCCTCTGACGCCGAATCGCAAATCTCAAGCCGGACGGCTTGGCTGGTTTCCCGCGTCTTGAGCATCTCTTGCATGTCGATCAACAAATCGGATCGGCTGTCCTCGTCGATCGAAACGTCGCCGTTGCGGGTGATGCGGAACGGGACGGCCTCTAACACTTCCTGGCCACCAAAAATTTCGGGCAGAAACATCGTGAGGACTTCTTCGATGTACATGAAATTGAATAACTGGCTGCCGGGAACGGTCCAGATTCGGTTCAGTGATCGGCCGACCGGCACCAACGCAAACCGTTCGGAAGTGTTAGTGGAATTTTCGCTTTCATCGTTTGAGTTTGTGGGCGACGTTTTCGTTTTATGGGTTAACTTTTTGGGGTGGATGATGTCATCGGGGCGCGATCGAAGTTTCACGCACAAACACAACCGAGCCCCAGAAAGCAGCGGAAATCCGTAGCTATTTTCCACCGCCAACGGTGCCAGTACGGTGGATATTTCGTTGGTAAATTGGCGATGCAGAAAATCCAATTGGACATCTGAAAGATCCGATTTTCGCAGCCGATTGATGCCGTTTTCGGCCAATAGCGGTTGCAAACGTTTGAGTTGCTTTGACTGAAAGTCGTACATCTCACGAATACGATTGCGAATCTTAATTAGCTGTTGGGTTGCCGTTAATCCTGCAATGTCCAACTGCGCGTCGTCGCTTTGTTGCACCAGTTTTAGCCCGCCGACTCGAACCATCATGAATTCATCGAGGTTCGCGGCGCTGATGGCAAGGAATTTCAAACGCTCTAGCAGCGGAACGGTTTCTACAGCGGACTGGTCAAGCACACGTTGATTGAACTCCAGCCAACTGAGTTCGCGATTGATGTAGTTCGATTTCGATTTCTTCATAGCTCGTCGCGGTTAGAAGTTAATAGTAATGGCTTGCCGAAGATGTCTTCAAATAATCCGCTGGTCTGTTTCAGTTCCAATCGTTCTAACGATAGGTCGACCGAATCTTCGACGCGAATCACAATTCGATCGGGCTCGATCCGACACTCGACGGAATCAAAATGCTGGGTTCGGGTTACGTCCAACGACTTCGCCACCCGCAACAACGCCGCCATTTTAGAAATCGCAACGCGACCGCGGCGTCCCAAACTGGAGTAGGAGGCATGGGATGGCTGGGGTGTTGCTCCACGGTAATATCGCGCCAACAGGGCAACCAATTCCAACTCCTTGGCGCCGATGCCGAAAAATTCACTGTTGCTGATCACGTACATCGAGTGCTTGTGGCGGGAGCGACTGCCGATGAACAGGCCGACTTCGTGAAGAATGGCTGCGACCTGCAACAGGCCTCGAAAACGCGGCGACAGTTTATGCAAAACCTGAAGCTGATCGAACAACTGGCAGGCTAAATCGGCCACATGCAGAGAATGGTTTTCTGGGAAATTGTATTTGCGTCCCAGTAATGTTGCCGACCGAACGATCTGTTTTTGGATGGAATCGGTCCATTCATGCCGTTCGGTCATCTCCTTGATCAGTCCGTCACGCAAGTTGACGTTTCCTACGACCATACGTTTGACGCCCAGTCCTTTGGCAAAAATCACATGCGTCAGCAAACTAGGGCCCAATGTTTGGGCGTCCGGGAGGCTGAGGTGGTACTGCGTAACGAGGCTTTCGGGGGATCGTGACAGCACTTTATCGGTCAGGTCCGAAAGTTCTTTTAAACCGATCGAAACCAGTTCGCTTCCGACCGGTTTTTGTGTCAGAAGTTGAACGGCGAACCTCACATCGCCCCCCATAGAAACTAGGTGCTGGGGGCGAATTTCCATTCCACAATTGATGAACTGGTCTAAAAAACTGGAGATTTGAGCCTCCATCAATTCGCGCGATTTGATCAACGGTGCATCGTAGACCTCTAATTGCTTCCTCAGCCGTAACGCCCCAAGCCGATATGTTTTCGCGAACGAAACGTCTGCTCCGTCAAGCAATAGCACTTCGGTGGTCCCGCCGCCGACCTCCATAACAACCGATTGCTTCTCAAATAATTGGGGCTCGTTTTGCAAGTAGGGTTGCAGGCCAAGGTACGTCACACGGTGTAAAATAGCTTCATCGAAGGCCTCAATAACAAAATCGGTCGCGATAAAGATGCGGTCTTTAAAGGCGAGGCTATTTCTGGCATCGTTGACGCCACTGGTGGCGATGACACGAATATGATCCGGGGCGGTGATGTCGTATTCGTTCAGTTTTGCGCGATAGATACTTAAAACATGGACGCAGTCTTCAATCGTCGACCGTTCAATCACGCCTTTACTAAAGGAATCTTTGCCCAAACTGAGCGCCTGGGAGAAGGATTCGATGTTTCGAATCGTGCCGTCGAATCTGATTTCTGCAATTTGCATTCGCAACGAAGACGAACCGATATCGATCACCGCGACCAACTTGGGTTCTTGGTTGGAATTTCCAGCAGGATAATTACTGTCTCGATTGATCATGATTCATTTTTCCTCGCAAATATCAACATTCGCCAGAATTGAGCAAAACATGCGTTTGAGTTGAACAATTACAAACGCTGGTGTCGGGCTGAAGCTGGCTAAGGTTTTGCGGATTCTTCAAAAGCCTGTTTGGCAAGCGCTGCGGCGCCCATGACCCCAGCATCGTCACCTAATTTGGCTTCTACAATTTCGTAGACATTTCGCAATGCAGGCAGGATCCTTTTTTGAGCCTGTTTTTTGATTTCAGGCAGCATCACTTCGGGCATCGCTTCGATCAATCCGCCGCCGAACACGATGACGTCGGGGGCTAATAAATGTACGACTGTCACGACGGAGATCGCTAGGTACTCGCAGGCGTCTTCGACAATTGCTTTGACAGCTTTGTCTCCCTTCTTGATCGCTTCGGATATTGCGCCCGATCGAATTTGCGCGATGTCGGTTCCTACTTTATCCAATAGATTCGGTGCCTGGCCGCGATACGCCGCGAGCGCGCTTTGGCCGGCAATCGTTAATCGGGACGCCACCGATTCTAACGAACCATGATTGTTGGCTCCGTCAATTGACCCGCCAGGGAGGACTGAAATGTGGCCAATCTCCATGCACGTACAATTGGCTCCGCGAAACAATTTTCCTTCATACACACAACCCCCGCCAATACCCGTGCCGGGAAAGATGCCGACAACACAGCGTTTTCCTTTGCCGGCGCCGAATTTGTATTCGCCGAAGACTCCCGCATCTACGTCGTTGGCGACCGTGACGGGGAAACCGAATTCTTTCTCGATCGACAGGCCGATGGGGACATCGTCCCAGCCAAGATTCGGGGCGGTGCGAATGACTTTCTTCTTAAGATCCAACGGTCCGGGACAACCAATGCCCAACCCTTTGACTTGTTTTGGATCGACATTGGCGTCTTCGAGAGCTTCTTTAATGACACCGTTGATTCGTTTTAAACCAGACTCCATGCCTTCCCGGCCTTTGGTCTTCTTCCTGGCCTTGCCAAGCTGTTTGAAATTGTCGTCATAAACAACGGCCAGCATCTTCGTACCGCCCAAGTCGAAGCCAATCCAGTAGCTTTTGCTGTCATCCGTCATTTCATCTCCCGTTGGTGATTTGGGGTTTGCCGAAGTTACAAAACTCCGGTTACCGTGATTTCTAGTTTCTACAGTTCATCATCGGCGGCTTGGATTACGCTCCACACACCTTGAGCAGTTGTTTGGGCACGAATGTTGTCGAGCGTCTCTGGCATTTGAATCAAACGACTTAGCCGCGCCAAAACACGCAAGTGGACCGGTTCACTGGTCGACCCAATGAGGAAAAATATGTCTGTCAGACATCCCCGTGGACCACCGAACGGAATTCCGCTGTGCGTCACTCCGAGGGCGATGAATGCTTCCCCCATCGCGTTAGGCATCGGACGCCGAGGGTGCAGTAAGGCCACGCCGTTTTCAAGCGCCGTTGGATGGAGTTGCTCCCGTCGAGCGATTGCTTCGGCCATTTTACCCGGCTCCCACAGCGTTCCCGAGGCCGTCGCCAGTTCGCAGATCTTCGAGATCACTTTGGACTTCGTGCGGGCCGGCAAAGGCATCGCGATGTTGTTAACGTTGAGGAGGTCTGGAATGTGAAATTCATCTACGGCTTGCTTTTGGGATTGAATCTCGAATACTTTTTCGACTTCGACCAACTCTCTATCGTCTGAAAGGCCGATGCGTTGTTCGAACCACTGATGGATTTCTGCTTGAGAGAATCGCCATTGGCCGCCGATCCGCCGACCCGGCAGTTTGTTTCGTTCGGCCATTTTTTTGACCTGGTCTGGTGTCAGGTGAAGATGGGCCGACAGCGAGTTAATATCAAAATCTTCCATTGTCGTTTCGTCGCCCTGAACTTCTTTGATTACCCGATGGATCGCCATTTTTTCGGCGCTTCGGGAGTTTTAGTGGCCGATTACAAAGCCGACTTCTCATCCGATTTGGCGAATGCTACGGTTTGCATGATGCGGCTGCGGTCAGCGCCGAAATGGCGGGACACCGCAAGGGCTTGAAATCCATGCCGCCACCCAAAAAGCCTGCTACCACCGTTAAACTCGATTTTCGCATGTCCGAAAGTCGAAAGCTAGTGGGCAACGAAGCCCGAAACACGGGTTTTCAACGCGCTGATTCCCGGTGCGCAGGCGTGATTTAAGCAGACATCAACCGGCGGTCTGTCTGCCGCCCTTTGGATAATCACGACAAACGGCGCAATCGTCACTTTGTCTCACGAACCCAGCAGCACAACGAAAATGATGATTCGTGTCGCCAACGGTGGCCTAAGTTTTATCATCTTTTCAAACAACGGCACCGCGAGGGACACCGACGTGATCAATCTTTCAAATTTCAGCAAATCCTACGACGACTCGATCGCCGTTTCTGATCTCACCTTCGACGTTCAACCGGGGCAGGTGCTGGGATTGGTCGGACGTAACGGAGCCGGAAAAACATCAACAATTAAGTCCATAGCGGGCATTGTTTCGGTCAGCGCAGGAGACGTTACGGTCAACGGCCACTCGATCGAACAACAACCTATTGCTGCCAAACAGGCCACTGCTTACGTTCCCGATGATCCTGAACTGTTCACCGATTTAACGGTGCTGCAGCATCTTCAGTTCGCGGCCAGCGTTTATTCTATCTCCAACCCGTCAGAGCACATCACGCAACTGTTGGCGGACTTCGAACTTGAATCCAAACGACATGCGCCCGCCTCCGGGTTATCGCGCGGCATGAGGCAGAAGCTTGCGATCTCTTGTGCATACCTGCAACAACCCAAAGCGCTATTGTTGGACGAACCGATGACGGGTTTAGATCCTTACGGCATTCGAATGCTGAAAACCTCGATCGTAAAACAGGCGAAATCTGGAACTGCGGTCATCATCAGTTCACATCTGTTAGCCATGGTTGAAGACATTTGCACGCACATTTTGATTCTGGATCAGGGCCAATCAAAATTCTTGGGTACCATCGAGCAATTGAAGACAAAATTTGGGATCAGCGAAAACCTAACCAACACAGAGGAAGGAATCGCTCAGACGTTAGAAGAGATCTACTTCGCCGCGATTGATCAACCGATTCCGGTGACCCATTAGTTTCTCTTCGCGCGTCTAACACCTCCGCTTTTTTGGCTATCGCATTTCAAAAATCATGAACTCAATTCTTCACCCTGCCTTGGGCGCCCTATTTCTTCAGAACGCGAAAGCGAAAACCTGTAAAACGTTACGCGCACTTAGATCGCCACGACGAATGGCGGTCACGATTGTGGCCGCGGTGCTGGGGTGTGTTTGGTTGTCTCAAATTGTCCTCAGCGTCTTTCTGCGCGAACCGGCGGACCGTGACATGTTGCAGACCCGCCTCGCGTTGGGTTTAGCCGGATTTTTGTTATTTCAGATGCTGAAAATAGTTTTTCGAAAAACCGTCGAACCTTTCGAGTGGACTCCGAGCGAAACGCAGATTCTCAAAACGGCCCCCATCAGCCGAACGGCTTTGGTCGTGTACCGCATGGCCACGACTGCCATTTCAGCGCTGCTGAAATCAGTGTGTTTTGTCTTGGTGATGATCCCGGACCTAAAACAATGGTTTGCCGGTTTCATCGGAATGGCCTTCGGTCTGTGCTTTTTAGAGCTTGTCCGGATTGTCACCGAAGTCATTATTTTTGGCATCGGGAAACAACGCCTGCGCTGGATACGGGGGGCGAGCGCGGTGATGGTCTGCGCGATGTTGGGAACTGCGGTTGCCAACGTCATCGACCAACCCGGCGTCCAAGAGAAACTCGCCAGTCCGGCGGCATATCAATTTTTGCTTGCCGTGGCCATGCAGATCGCCGAATTTACGAATTCCGGTTTTGGCGCACTGGTTGTCTATCCGTTTTACTGCTTCAGTGACTTGATTTTGACCGAAAGGTTTGACGGTCTGTTCTTGCAACGGTTGCTGGCTGGATTATGTTTCGTTGGGATCGCTGGTTACGCTGCTGTGATGGCCAACACGTGGATGATTGGAGCCTGTCAACGTCAAGACCGAACGAATTTGCGACGGCTCAAAGCGGCCTCACCGTTAGGCCAACAAATGATTGGAAAAAATAAACGCCCGGTCGTCGTGCCCTACCGTTTGCGCGGCATTGGCGCGGTCGCATGGAGGCAATTCTATGGCGCATGGAATTACCGGGCGTCGTTGATCGTTAGTTTTTCGATACCGATCGCGCTGTGTTGTGTTCCAATGTTTGCCACGCCCCGGCCGCCGAATGCGGCGTTGTTTTTAGTCGCCAGTTTATTGTTTTACTCTTACCTTTTGCTGCCGGCGGCATTGATGTTAGATTTCCGCCGCGATGTTGACCGGATGGCGGTGTTGAAAAAACTGCCGATTGAATCGATCAACATCGTGATCGGGCAACTTGCCGCGCCGGTTGTGCTGTGTTCATTTTTTCAAGCGATTGTGTTTGGCATTGCGTCATTTTCCGGCGTTGCCAGTGCATCGTTTTTGGCCTTGTGCTGGCTTGTGATCGTGCCGATGAACGTGTTGATTTTCGCTTCTGAGAACATCATTTTCATGCTGCATCCCTACCGCCGCAACAAGGAAGGGGCTGACGTTTTAATACGATCGGTGCTGACCTTTACGGGCAAAGCCATCGTGTGGGCTTTGGCGCTGTGTTTACTTTTGATATGGGCGCTTGCGTGCAGTTACTTGGCCAAACAATTTGGTTTTTCCGATGGCGGTTACCAATTCACCGTAGGAGCGATCTTTCTCGCCGGCACAACGACGGTGGTTTGCGGTTTAGCCTACGCATGTGTGCGGTGCCTGGCGAAAATGTTTGAAAGATTCGACCCCGGTGTGGATTCCGTTGCGATGAATTAACTCCTATCGCGTTTTGGCGCCAAAATCGACGGCATTAGCAACCCGCGCGGTGAAGTCGGTATCGCCGGTTTGCCGGTTGACTTCGTTGCGTACGGAACCCTCCTGAAACGGCCCGATTCCCAAGACTGACCAATTCGAATCGTCGGCCCGCGCCAAGGTTCCATTGCCGTCATAGACTAACTGTCCCGAAGGCGTGTCGTAGGCAACGACGCTCAATTTTGCGGTGCCGAATTGGCTTTTCTTTTCGTACAACCGGACCTCGGGGAGTTCGATCGGCAATCCTGGAACCGTCAGTCCCGGGACGCCGATGAAGCTCTCAACGTTGTCAGTGCCCACGCCGCCAGAACAGAGTTCGATCGTGATCTCTGATCCTTCTTTGGCGTCAACCAACATCGCACCGGCGTTGAGCAGTTTGCGACGCATCGACCCCACGATATAGCCTTTGTCGACGGCATTGAGATACTTTTCTTCGAGGTAAACCTTTTTGCCGGCAACGTCTGGCAAAAAAGTTTTGTTCATGGTCTGGTCAACTGCGTTGGAGATCAATAGCTGTTCCATCCCAGTTCGCGCGGTGTCGGTGGTGCGTGTGCTGGAGCAACCCAAAGCAACAGCGCAGACGAGCAACGAAAAACAGAACATTAAACGTTTCATGATTTGACTCTTTGGAAAAGGAGATAGTATCGGTCGAACTGTGGCTCGACCGGGTTGGATAAATTTGTGATTACCAACCGCTTTCAAAACCGTCAAGCCCAATGTCAATACGTTTTTTCAATTTATGATGGCTTTGATAGCAGTACGAAATAACGTATCGATAGTACCGAAACTAGTGTCCAAGCAATCGTTCGAAGCCAATTCGTTAACACCAGCCACCTTACGACTTCTAATTCATTTCCAACTGACTGCAATTGATTGTGTGCGGGGACGGAGAGTGTAAAAGTTACAATCCAACAGAAAGCTATCAGGCCAACGCACGTGATCGTCGACCAAGAGCGATCGTAGGTTAGCTGATAAAGGGTTAGCCCCAGTTGGCCCAGCATCAACGGTAGGACGACGATGGTGATCAGCCCGGTGTACTTTTCGTGCCAGCCTAAAAATGCGTCTTTGTCGGTGAATTCAAAAGATGGGTAGATGATTAGCTGGACCAACCAAATCAGGATAAGCATTCCAAAGTCGAATGCGACGCGGCACATCAAGTGGATCATGATAACGTAACAATATGGTAATTTATTGACGGTTTGGTCTTGGAATAACCGCGCTGCTGCCCCATTGATCTTGACCCTCCACCGATCGGAAAAACGTGCGCCTTCGGGTGGCGGTGGGCCATAATAACTCGGGCACAGAAGGGGCGTCGACCAAATTCTCAAATCGTTTCATGCGCGCTTTTAAGCCGCCAAGCGAGGGAATTTTTGCTTGCTCTGGGCGGGGGGGGCAGATTGATCATCGTCGTTTTCAAAGTTGACAAAATACCGCACTTGGTAGTTCTTTTTGTTGTTGGGCGTGTAATAAATGCGGGTGCACACTTCGCCGATTAACCCCAAGGCAAGCAGGTGGATACTTGCGGCCAATGAGATCGCCGACAGTGTGAACAATAACGCCTTGATAGAACCGGCGACCGCAAACATCCACAACAAGATTGAAACGCCCATACCCGCTGCACCCGTCGTTCCCATGATCAGCCCCATTTTCCCAAACATCCTCATCGGGCTAGCTTGATAGTCGGTGAGGAATTTGACCGTAATCAAGTCCAGCAGAACGGGCAAGGTGCGATCGATTCCGTACTTTGACTGGCCGAACTGTCGAGCACGATGGTGGGTAACGACTTCGGCGCAATTGGCGCCCAAGTGGTTGGCCAGTACAGGGATAAAACGGTGCATTTCTCCGTACAGTTCTAATTGTTTTGCGACGTCGGCGCGCATCGCTTTTAACGTGCAACCGATATCGTGGATCGGGAATTTGGTTGTTTTAGAGATGATCCAATTTGCAATTTTGGAAGGCAGTTTGCGGCTGATTGTTTTGTCTTGTCTTTTTTTTCGCCAGCCGTGGACCAAATCGAAGCCTGTTTCCAAGGTATCGATCATCATGGGGATATCAGCGGGATCGTTTTGCAGGTCACCGTCGATGGTTACGATGATTTCGCCAGTTGCGTTCTGAATGCCCGCCATCATGGCCGCAGTTTGGCCAAAATTACGTCTCAGGACAACTAATTTTACGCGCGGGTCAGAGTGCGCGATCTCCGTCAACGCATCCTGCGTGCCGTCGTGACTGCCGTCATCAACGATGATAAGTTCAAAGCCTCGATGCTGGTTCTTCATCGTGGAAACTAATTCCTGATACATCAGGTCCACGTTTTCAATTTCGTTGAAAACAGGCATCACGATTGAGACTTGCGACATAAGACGATTCCGTTTTATGAAAACGATTAGGAGGACTCTGAGAAACCCTCTCGATCGCCGGAGGCTAAAGAATGTGCCGGTCAAGCACAAGATTGACTTGCAATGGAAGCCTTTTCGCCTTTTCGGGGTGTCGCGGTTTTGAGCAAGCTTTGGACCGTAAATTGTTAGCGCAGGGGTAGCCAATCGATGCCCGTTATTGCACTGATAAAACAAAAGCTGCCGGTGGAATTTGTCGTAAGTACACACCCATGAATGTTTTAGGCTTTAGCGCGCGTTCGTGCAGGAGGCCTCGATCGGGGCCTTGCCTTGGCCCGTCAATGTTGTGGGAGTCCCCCGAGTTCCCGTGAATAAAGCTGTCGGGAACTCTGGCCGATCTCTCTACGATTTCGAAGCTTGCGACTAAAATCCGCGAAACGCTGGCGAAATAAGGAGCTTGCAAATTTGCGCGGGGGCGTCTGAAGAGGCCAGCGTTTACTTTTTTATCGCTTCGGTTTGGGTCATGGGGGTGTTGGTTCGGTTCGCCCACACGCCCATCGAATCGTCGTAGAGTTTTACGTTGGGGTACCCCAGAAGTTCTTTCAACACAAACCATGTTGGTGCCGCGTGAAGTCCTTCGTTGCAGTAGGTTACGATTTTTTTGTCGCGCGTCACTCCGGCGTTTTCATACAGTTCGCCCAGTTCATTGACCGATTTAAATTTGCCCTGTTCGGTGAAATTTTCTCGCCACGGAACGTTGATTGCCGATTCGATGTGACCGCGTCGTTGATGCGAAAGGTTGGTGTGAAAAACAATTCCGGGTTCGGCGCCGGTATATTGTGGTGTGGGTCTTCCGTCGATCAGCACATCGCCTTGTTTGATCGAATCGATCACCGATTGGGTGTCGGCGAAGTTGTCAGCAGCGTATTTTTCATTTCCGTTGGGAAATTTGTACTGGGTCGGTTGGGGGGGATGTTTTTCAGTGGAAAGTTTTTTACCAGCTTTTCTCCACGCGAAAGTGCCGCCATTGAGAATTCTGACATCGGCGTGCCCGTAGATTTTTAAGGTCCAGTAAAACCTAGTGCTGATGCGGTTGCTGCGGTTGTCGGCTAATACGATCGACATTTCGGGGGTCACGCCTAACTGGGAAAGCAGTGTTTCCAGCGAATCGCGCGGCGGCAGATTGAACAAATTTGAGGTCGTCGGATTGGTGATCTGAGTTTTCCAGTCGACGTAAACGGCGTTTTTAATATGCCCACGGTTGAACGCGTCTTCGGTCTGTCCCAAATCAATTAAACGAACTTCGTCGATCCGTTCGGTTAACCAATTCGAGTCAACCAAAACTGCTGGCGCTTCTGTAGCGGAGGGTGACTGTTGCGCTGTTGCAAACGACGGGCCGATGGCAATCGTGATCACAGCGGAAAAAACGGAAGTCAAAATGCTGAAAACGGAAGTTCGAAAAATCATCGCGTTGGCCCAGTGAAGTCAGTACGATCGCAAAAGCTAATGGGATTTCATCTTAACGGACCTATTAGTGTAAATCATTGGCCAAACTTTCAAAGTTCATACTGCCGAACAATCAACAGTTCCAACCCGATCCAGCGTTACCCGATCCAATCGGAGTATCAGGAGACTACTCATCCAATCCCCTCATTGGACGCGCCGTTTTATTTACTACGACGGTTTTGTTACTTTTGTCGCCATCGGCGGCCGCTGTTCGCGTAACGATCGCAGAAGAAAAACGCCTGATCATCCCGTGGCTGACTGTGGAAGACATCGGGACTGAATTGGGATGTGACGGTGATGCTATACAAATCGGTTTCTTGACCACAGTTTGGCGCGGTGTTCAACTGATCGACGCCGACTGCATTATTCCAATGCCCACAGAAGTAAAATTCGGGCGTGGACCCATGCAACCGGCGCCGATCCTAATCGTCCGGAGTTCAGGCGAATCGGGCTACGATGCGGTTCACTCATTTTCAGTTCCGTGCTGCGGCATTCCTAATGACGTCAGATGTTTTAGCAACTGTTGATTGGGGGCGTGTACCAAGTGATGTACTTTGGCGGTCCATGGGACTCCCGTTTTGTTCTGATAGCGCTGTATCTGGGATCGAACCAGGGCGGCGGTTTTGGGATCTGAGAGCAGAAAATGAGTCCACAGCCAAGCCTCGGCGTAGTCGGTCTGTGAGAATTTCGTTGGGTCGAACAAGCTTTCCATGCGCCCCAAGGACGGCGTCCAGAGTCCGGCTTCAAACGCCGCCGCCAGATGGTGGACGTGAGCCTGGTTGAGGCCGCCGGTGCCAGGCCCGACTTCGAAAAATTCGGCCATCCCTTCGTCGATCCATAACGGAATTGAAGGGGCGACGCTGTGCAGGTAGCCATGGGTCACCTCATGGCGTAAGTCTTCCGCGATTCGGTCTCCCCACACCGCATAGATGCTCAGCATCGTATCGTTTTTGATGAAAAAGGCCCGGCGACCGGCAAACGCAGAACTCGATTTCGCGGTAAAATCGTCGAAAGAATCCCGGTCACGGAAAAGATACACATCGATCGGCAGTTGCGGCGTGCTAAAATTGAGACCGGTAGTTTTTGCCAACCGGCGTTTTTGATCGACTAATTCTTGGATCAGTGGATGTTTTCTCGGCAACTCGAAGTCCGAATGAACCCGCAATTCGCCGGTGGACAGAACTTCCGCGGATTCAAACCCGGTGCCAAACAGCGCAGGTCGACAACCAAACAGCAGTATCCCCGTGATCGCGATCAAAATGGGGCACCATTGCAGAACAGAAGTCAGGTTGAATCGGACGGTGTACAATGCTGAAAGATCCGAAATCTTTGTCTTTCTTTGTCATTTAGGCCGCACCGTAGCAAAACGCGAATCACAACAGAAGCTCAAAACGGATCTGAGTGTGTTGTGTTTGGCACCGATGCCCAATATAAATTTGGATTCCGCGTATTTAATAGAACTTAATAGAACTCGGTTTTGACGGCAAATAAATTCGACTATGGCTTCTTCTCCTAATTCTGCTGGACGCTCGAACGCTAACGTTCGCCGTTTACTCCGAAGCGTCCGTTGGCGAATTCGCTGGTTGGTGTTTTTAGAGGGAATCGCTCTTGTTTTTGCCTGCTTCGTGATTTTGTTTTGGGGGGCGTTGTGCGCGGATTATTTGCCGGTCAAGTTCGGATTTCAAGAACTTTCTCAAACCGCACGAACCGTGATTTTGGTGTTCAGCGGATTGGTGCTTGCGACAGTTTTGTATTCGAAGGTCTTGAAACGGATTTTCGTTTCGCTCCATGATCGCAGCATGGCGTTGTTGGTGGAAAAAAAGAACCCGCAGTTCGCCGAAAGTCTCATCACGACGGTCGAATTCGATTCCGGGAATCTGTCGTCTCAAAAACACCCGTCGTTGCTGGAGATATCCCGCGAAAAAGCAAATCGATTGGCAGGCGAAGTCGCCGCTTCGACGGTGCTAAATGACCGTCACGTTCGACGGTCCATGTGGGTTGCTGCCGCAGGGATGCTGTCTCTGGTGGCATTTGCTGTCACAGGACCAGCGGCGCTGCAGACGGCTTTAGAAAGGCTTTATCTGCTGGACCAGAAACAGTGGACGCGTGAAAGCCAGTTGGAGTGGGTAGCCCTGAAAACGGAATACGAATCGCCGGTTCCTGGAATTCCAGAATTCGACCAACCCGTCGCCGCCACCCACACCGACCCCGCGCAGCCGGTGACCTTTTTAGTCGCAAAAGGTGCAACGCTTAACCTGACGGTGAAAGCTCGGTCGTCCCAACCGGCGATTGACAACGGACCTGATCAATCACCTCCCAAGAAACTTCCGCGCTCCTGCCAGCTACACTTTGAAACCGAAGACGAAAACTACGGCAGTCAAACGCTGAACAAGGTTGGTGCGGTGCGTGAACGTTGGCAGCTTTACCGATTACAGGGAGCGCCATTAGCGGCGATCAACAGTGACTTGAGTTTCACCGTTTTAGGCGGGGATTGCCGGATGGGGCCCTATCGGATCTCCGTCGTCGAATCCCCAATCGTGACGGCCACCGTTTTGGAGTGTGCCTATCCTAAGTACATGCAGGATGAAAACTCGCTGCGTGGGTCGGCGCGGGAAATCCCTTGGGTTGGGAAAACAGAATTGCCCTATGGCACGCGCGTCAATGTGCGTGTGCAATGCAACAAACCGCTAATGAAGGTCTACGTGATCGACAACCGGTCATCCGAAGCCCCCGACCAAGGGCAACAGAATTATCCCTTGGCCACGGTCACCGATTCGGGGTTCGAATTTTCTGTAGAAGAACTTTTCCAGCCGACGACTTTAAAGTTTTATTTGGTTGATATCGATGGGGTCGTTTCTCAGTCGCCTCACATTGTGTCGCTTTCGCCGATCGCGGATCAGCCGCCGACCGTAGAAGCCTTCTTGGCGGGAATCGGGGCCGCCATCACGCCTAACGCGGTGCTGCAGGTCGATGGTGTCATCGAAGACGATTACGATGTCGATGCGGCTTGGTTGGAGGTCGAGACGCCGGTCACCGATACGCTGCGCAGCGATGTGGTTCTCCAAAGCGCGGGTAAATTTGCGACGCAATTTGACTTTCAGGCAATGGCGTTGGCCGAAGACGGATTTGCACTCCCTTCTTCGGGCGGTGAAATTTCTTTAGTGGTCAAAGCAGCCGATCGGTTTGACCTGAGCGATGGTGTCAACATTGGGATCGGCGATCAGTACACGCTGTCGATTGTGTCTGCATCGGAACTGCTTCAGATTTTAGAACAGCTTGAAGTCGGCCAACGCAAACGATTAGAACTGATTTTCAACGAAGTGACTGACGTGAGGGAGTATTTAATTCGAACCCGGCGAGATAACCATCGGCCAGCGCTTCAATTGCAACCCGGCGAGTCCCAAAACCCAACACCCGACTTGGTTGGCGATTCCGACGATCAACGGAACGAATTGAGGAAGTTATTCGCTCAACGGGCCATCTTGCAGCTCGATAAATCGGTTCAGGAGATTATCGGGGTCGCAGAATCCTTCGAAGACATTCGTTTACAATTGATCAATAATCGCGTGGATTCCGAAGACCGAGAAATTCGGCTGGCTGAAAAAATTGTTCAGCCGCTACGTGCGATACCAGCCGGAGTGATGACCGAACTGCGCAGCACGATCACGGAATTGGATGCAGTGATAGCTCCGGTGATGAATGATGCAGAAAACGATAGAGCGGTTTTGCTAACGGAATCGGCGATTCAGATTACCGACAAAGCGCTGATTGCGTTGGATGATGTATTGTCCGTTTTGGTAAAGTATGAAACCCAAAATGAGTTACTGGACATCGTTCGAAGAATGATCAGCACACAAGAAAAATTGCTCGAACAGACGAAAAAGCTGCGCCAGCGTGAGGCGTTTGATGATCTATTTGAGTAACCCTTCGCAAGCGTTCGTTGTTGGGGAAACGTCAATGGGATTTGTCTGAATTCGAAATCAACCCATGTCGCGCACTTCCGGTCGACTGCTTGGCTTTCGATTGGCGGATTACAAATGGCGGCTTTCAAATGGCGGCCTGATCTTCGCCGCCGCCGAACCACAATCGCCACCGCTGTGGCCGGGCAAGGCTATACTCCCCCGTTAGGTAAACGAAAAACTCTGCGCCGCGCCGTGCATTGGTTCGGCGATCCTCGTATACTGGACCGCGCCGTGTTTCAACTTGGATGATCATCGTGAGCCAACGACCTATGGAACGAACTTTCTTGGGGCTTTCCCAACCACCGCTCCGCACTGCGGCCCAGCGAATCGTGCAGCGCGCCGTGGAATCCGCCGCTGATAATGCGCAAGTCGATCTTTCGGGGACGTTGGTCGTTCTGCCGACGTTGCGATCCTGTCGCCGGTTGCTGCAGTTGCTAATTGAGGCTGCGGATGAACAGAATGCTATCTTTACTCCGCCCCAGATTATCACCGTCGGTGATCTGCCAGAGCAACTTTACTCCGCCGAAAAATCGCTCGCCGGCGATCTCGCCCAGCAAATCGCCTGGGCAAAGGCGCTTGATCAATCGCCGCCTGAAATCATTGAAGACTTAACAGGGATTTCGGCCGAAGAACAAGACGTCAATCCAGCTCACGATGACCATCTCAAGGACTGGCAGCCGTTAGCTCAACTGATGGTTCGGTTGCACACGCGTTTGGCCAGCGACATTTGGAGCTTCCGGAGTGTGGCCAGGGAAGTCAAAAAGTTAAAGAATTTTCTGGCCCGAGAGTGTAAGCGCTGGGAAGCGTTGCAAGAGATTCAAAAAAGTTACTACAAGATCTTGGAGTCGGTTGATTTGTGGGACCGGCAGGCTGCGCGAAGTTTCGCAGCCAAAGGCCACGTGCTAAAGGAACCGCGATGTCACACGCAAAAAGATATTTTGCTGGTCGGCGTTGCCGATCTCAATCGAAGCGTCATCGGCATGCTGGCTCAGGTGTCCGATCGAGTCACCTGCATGATCGCCGCCGATGAAGCGATGGCCGACCGATTTGATGAATTGGGCGGTCTTATCGCGTCGCAATGGATTGATGCTGAGGTGCCGATTGACAACGAAAAGATTCTGATCGTCAATAAACCGGTCGATCAGGCTCAATCGGTCGTTGATTATCTCCAGCACCTGCCCGGCGGAAAAAAAGTTTCGACCGATCAAGTCACCATCGGAGTGCCCGACGTAAACGTTATCCCGCAAATCGAACGAGCACTCAATGCCGCAGCGCTACCCCATCGAAGTCTTGCTGGAAAATCGCTGGACCAGACGGGGCCCGTCCAATTGATGATCGCTTGCCGCGACTATTTGCGTTTACAGGACTATGCGTCGTTCGCGTCGCTGGTCCGCCATCCAGATGTTTTTTCGTGGCTGGTGGGCGAAATTGAAAACGATTCGTTCATTGCCGATTTCGATGAGTATCAGAACGCGCATTTGCCGGACAAAATTCTGGTCAACCAAAACCAGCCTTTCGGAGATCCCCTGCAAATCGAAGCGCGGTTTGATGCCAAAGATCCCAGTTCGCAACGCCGCGCGATTCAATTCGCCGACCAATGTCGACGCCTTAATAAGATCCACGATCTGATCGAGCCAATGCTTGTGCCGTTGTCCCAAGGCGTTCGTTTGCTGGGAGAATGGGGGAGCTATTGGCGTTCGATTTTGATCACGGTTTATGGCAACCGATCGTTTGACCAAAGCAACGACGGCGATCGCCAAACCATCACGGCCTGCCAAGCCATCGACGAGGCGTTGGGGAACCAGAAACAGGTTCCCGACGGGTTCGGCGTGATGACCACCGCCGCTCAAGCACTACAGTGGGCGCTCGAGGCAGCGTCTCAACAGCGCGTTGTACCTAGATCTCAACCCGACGCAATCGAGCTTGCCGGGTGGTTGGATTTGTCGTTGGATGATGCCGAAGTGCTGATCGTCACTGGAATGAACGATGAAAACGTTCCAACCTCAGAGGTCGGCCATCAGTTTTTACCCAACGCGCTGTGCGAAGAGCTTGGTATTCTGAACAATAGCCGCCGTTATGCGCGTGATTGTTATGCGTTGTTGGTGATGACTCGGGTGCGCGAGAACTACTTGTTGATTACCGGTCGCAACGACCAGACTGGAGAACCCAAAAAACCAAGCCGGCTGCTGTTTGCCGACACCGCCGACGTGGCGGCGATCAGGGCTCGTGCTTTTTTCACCTTCACCAGCGGTCAGCAGTCCGCGCTGTGGTTGGGGGCCGGGCGGTCGCTGCCTCGGGACCAACAATTGCCGGTCCCGTATCCGATTTGCGATAACATCCCCAACCAGTTAAGCGTGACCAAGTTCAAAGAGTATCTCAAATGCCCTTATCGTTTCTATTTAAGCATCATCATGCGTCTGCGATCGGCGACTGACGATTGGCGAGAACTCTCTGGCGGTACCTTTGGCGATTTGGCCCACAATGTGCTTGAGGCATTTGCGGAAAGCGATTTGAAGGATTCGACTTACGCTGAAACGATTTTTGAATTTCTCAGCCACGAATTGGATTCGCAATCGCAGGAAATTTTTCTGGGGTCCAGTCTTCCGGCGGTACGATTGCAAATAGAGCAGCTGCGTTCGCGATTGGAACGATTCGCAGTGTGCCAGTCCGAACATCGAAAGGCGGGGTGGCAAATCGTCAGTACCGAAGAATTGCTGAGGCATGATTTGGATGTCGATGGGGAAGTTTTCACGGTGACTGGGAAAATTGATCGCGTCGATCGTCACGAGGAAACGCGCCAAATCGCGATCTGGGATTACAAGACCTCCGACCAAGGCGAAGGGCCCTATCGTGCCCATATCAAGAACAAGCATTGGCGAGATCTACAACTGCCGTTGTACCGGCACCTGGTCAAAGAAGTCGACGTAGTCAAAAACGATAACCTGTCGACGGTGAAGTTGGGTTACGTGCTGCTGTCTCGGGATTTAGACAACATAAAATTCGAAGAGGCTGATTTCGATTCCGACATGTTGCGTGAGGCGGATGAGCTTGTTTTTGATTGTGTGCGTAAGATTCGCGCGGGCATTTTTTGGCCGCCGACGGATCCTCCGCCGAAGTTCTCGGACGATTTTGCCGCGATTTGCCAGGACCACGTATTTGAGGCTTTTGATATTCAAAAGCACACTCCTGGTGACATGAAGATTGAATCCAAGGATACTGTTGTGGAGTTGCCATGGTAGACCCAAAAACGATCGACCAAGCACTCAGCCCTTTGTTGCCCAATGAAATCATTCGAGCTTCCGCTGGGACCGGTAAAACGTTCGCGCTTTCCAATCGCTACCTTGTATTGTTGGCTTCGGGTGTTGACTGCCAGTCGATTCTTGCGACAACCTTTACGAAAAAAGGTGCCGGGGAAATCCTTGACCGCATCGTCCAGCGGTTATCGGCGGCGGCATTGTCGCAGCCAGCCGCCGAAGCGCTCAGCGCGGAACTGAGTTTTCAAATTTCTCGTCCCCATGCGTCCAAGGTTTTGCACGACCTGTTGAAGAATCTCCACCGACTGGAGATCAGCACGCTGGATAGTTTTTTCAATCGAGTGGCCAAAGCGTTTAGCCTAGAGTTAGGGTTGCCACCGATCTGGGACTTGGTCGACGAACAGCAAATTCAAACGTTGCGCGAGGAATCGGTTCAGGCAGTGCTTCGGACCGAGGAACTCGAAACCTTGCGTCACTTAATGGACAAAGGTGAATCCAACCGACGTGTGCAGGCGTTGCTGATGGATACGGTAAAAGATCTGTACAATGATTTTCGCGATTCGCGGCCTGACGCGTGGGATCAGTTGGGCGAACCGACCGGTTGGCTGACATCGACGGAGTTGGAAACTTTGGCGATGGAAGCCGGTCAACGCGAGTATCCGACGTATAAAAAGAACTGGGAGGCGCTGCACCAGTTAATTTTCGCCCAACAGTGGGGCGCCGTTGCGGAATCGACGTTTCTACAGAACGTTCTGGATGGAAACTTGAGGTATTCTCGATCGAAACTGCCCGAAGACGGACTGGCGATGATTCGCCAGTTGATCCCGCATTGTCGATCTTGGATTATCCAGAATCTACGTGCGCGTAATCTGTCGACGCGTCAGTTACTGCAAGCTTTCGGGGATGTGTTCGAAGCCGCGAAGGACAGGTTGGGGCAATTGTTTTTCGATGACATAACCGATCGGCTAAAGAATTTCGTGCAAAGCGAAAGTACGGAACAGTTTTCCTTCCGGCTGGATCATCAAATTCAACATTTAATGTTGGACGAATTCCAAGACACCGCGCCCACGCAATGGTCGATCTTGCGTCCGTTTGCCCAACAGGTTACCCGTGATGGTGAACCGGGACGATCCTTCTTTTGCGTGGGAGATATGAAACAAGCGATCTACGGTTGGCGTGGTGGCGTCGCCGAAATTTTCGACGTGGTCGAAGAAAGCCTTCCTAACCTCGCGACCACGCAGCAAATGGTCAAAAGTTATCGCAGCAGTCCCGTTATCATCGAATTTGTGAACGATTTGTTTTCGAATCTTAATCGCTTTGTGACCGATGATGATTGTGTTAACGACGCGGTGCATCGTTGGAAACAATGGTTTCATCCTCACCAAACCCAACGCACTGAATACCCCGGTCACGTAACGATCGAGTACGCCGAAAACTGCGATGACCAATTAGCCAAAACTTATTCGTCGACCAAGGACACCGTTCGCAATCAAAACGTCATCCAAGCCGTCGTTCAGCGTGTGTCAGATTTGGTCCAAAACATCCCTGTCGACAGGTCTATCGGGGTGTTGGTGCGAACCAATAAGGACGTGGGGGCTATCATTTTCGCGCTCCAGTCTGCGGGGATTGCAGCCAGTGAGGAGGGGGGGAACCCGTTGACCGATTCGGCGGCAGTGGAAATGGTGCTTTCGGCCCTCCATTTAGCAGATCATCCGGGCGACGATATCGCGCGCTATCACGTGTCCCATGGACCATTAGCCAAAATGTTCGGTTTGACGGCTGAAGGTGATCTGAACCGATCCAATAATCGCGGGGCTGTCGCCGGCGGGTCCGCTGCGGTGCGGAGGATGATCGTTGAACGGGGCTATGGTGCGGTGGTCGAAGAAATGGCCAACACGCTATCGCCCGAGTGTACCGCCCGTGAGTGTTTGCGATTACAGGGCCTTGTCGAGGCGGCTTATGCGGATCCTCAAGACGCGAGGCGATGGGCGCTACGGCCACGCCGTTTTGTTGAATACGTTAGAGAGAAAAAGGTCGCAGACGCAACTTCGGCTCAGGTGCGTGTGATGACGATTCACAAATCCAAGGGGTTGGAATTTGATGCGGTGGTGCTGCCAATTTTTAAATCCGGTAGCGTTGGGCTTGCCGGGCAGGCTTCCAAAATCATCATCGACCGTCCCGGTCCAGCCGAACCGGCAAAAATGGTGACTCGTTATGTCGGTCAAAAACAGCAAAAGTTTTTGCCCCCAGAAGTTCAGGAAGCGTTTGCCAATGATGATCGCCGGAAGATCCGTGAGGCGATGTGTTTGCTATATGTCGCGCTCACTCGCGCCGCTCATGCACTTCACATCGTGATTTCTTGTGGGGAGAAACCGGAAAGCAAAACTGTTGGTGGCGTCATTCTATCGACGATGACCGATCAGCCTGAACGCACACAGTCGGTGATCTATGAATCAGGCGATCCTGAATGGGCCCAGAGCATTGTCGACGATTCGAATGACAATCCATTGGAAACGTTGCAGGGGGAGATGGATAAATTTTATAACGCGGCAAGGTTAGATCAACGCGCACGCCAAGTCGAAGTTGGGATCTCATCGCGCCGAGGTGTGAGCAATATCGCGCCTTCGTCGATCGAGGGTTCCAAGGAGGTGCGTTTGCAGGATATTTTCAATGCCGGCGACGAACCGATAGCGTTGGAACGGGGGAGGCTACTGCATGCCTGTTTTGAATTAGTGAAATGGTTGGATCAGTCGGTTCCAGAGGCTCAACAGTTGAATCGGCAGTTAGACACTGTGGCTACTGATCCAGTGTTAAAGCGGAAAACGATCAAAGAATTTTACAACGCGATCGAAAAAGGCGCGTTTCGGAAACTGTTGGAATTCCAGCAGTATCGCGAGCACTATCTGGTCCAGTTCAGCGATGACCGCAATCGAATGGAGGTGTTCAACGAACGCCGTTTCGCGGCGACGGTCGCCACGGCCGAATCAACCGAGTTGATAGAGGGCGTCGTTGATCGGCTGATTTTAGTGTACCAAGACGACGTTTTAGTAGCCGCCGATGTGATTGATTTTAAAAGCGATGCCATCGGCAAACAAGAACTAACGGCCAAGGTTGCGGCCTACACTCCGCAGATGTCTGCCTATCGAGAAGCGATCAGCCTGAGCTTGGGATTGCCAGTGTCGGCGATTTCGACGCGATTGGCGTTCATCGGCACCGGCGATGTGATCAATTTGGACATGATCGAAGCCACCGTTGATGCGACGACGAAACTGCATCCTGCGAAGACCTTGAGTGTAGCAACGACAGATCGCAAACTACCAGCGGCCAAGTCGGCCAAACGGGTCGTCGATCAAATCAGCAAACCCGGCGACCGAGAATCGCGATCCAACAAACGCGTCGTGAACCAAAAATCAGACCAACATGTTTCTGGAAATCAAAAAGGGGCGTCAGCTCCGGGCGTCACACCGGACTCTAAATTGGAGGCTGAGATTCGACGTAAAACGGTCGGGAGGTCTCCGAAGAAGCGAAACCGCCCTAAACCGGACTCGGGGCAAAAGACGTTGTGGGATGATTGACCGCTGATCGACAGGCTGGCAGCGTGTGCGTCTAACACCGAAATTTAAATTTTCATAAAACTCGGCAAATGATTATTAGGAGATTGGGTGGGCGATCGGAATGTTTCTTTCGCCCGAGTCGCTGGTATAGGTTTGTGGCGACTATTTTGATGGTAAGTTGTCCTGCGAACTTTGTTTTTTCGTGACAGCTAAAAGTATAAGTTTTTTCCGCCATTAAGGCGGCAAACCAAATTTAAACGTCGAACCTGCGCTTAATCCGCGCTCATTTTGGGAGTGAACAATGTTGTTAAATCGTTCTTTATTGGCAATCGTCGTGATGTCCGGTGTAATGCTGGCTTCAGAGGCGTCAGCACAGTCTCGTGGCGGCCTCGGTGGAGCGATGAGTTCGGCGTTTCGGTTGATCAATGACAAAAATGTTGCTGCGGAACTTGAGTTGGTCGATGAGCAGATCGAGGATCTGAAGACGCTTCAAGACGAAATGCGTAACATCTTTCGCGAAAGTTTTTCCGGAATGCGGGGCAAAATCAGTGAGAAGGGGGTCGATCGCGGTGCGTTAATGAACGAAATTCGCGAAAAAATTCAGTCCGAAATGTCCGGGTTCGAGACCCGGTTGGAAGAGATTCTACTTCCGCACCAGGCTGCCCGGTTAGAGGAATTGTCGTTTCAATCTCAAGTCAGCCGTGGTGGAATGGAGGGGATGCTGAGCAACCCTAAAGTCAAAGAGCGGCTTGGGTTGACCGACGAACAAATTCAAGAAGTGCAGGACAAAGCGATTCAGGTTAAAGAGGATCTGGAGAAGAAGATCGAAGAGCTTCGTCGTACGGCGAGGGAAGATGTTTTGTCAGTGCTGTCCAGCGACCAGCAGGCTCAGATTAAAAAAATGATGGGCGACAGTTTTGAATTTGAGCAACAGCGAGGCCGCACCCGGGGCATTGGTGGACGTCCCGTACGCGGTCTCGATCGGCGGGCGTTCGGAAGGGGTGGTTTGGATGGTCTCAACCGAGGTCGCGAAGACGACGCCGAGTAGTTCTTGTGTTGGCTGAGCGAACCAAGCGTCATGCGGCATTGGTACCTGTGTGGTTGGTGCCAATGTCCATTTGAGTGATGCTGTCGCGTTTGAGATGAATGGATTGGACTGGTTGTGTAGACCAGATGTTGGTTGCACGGCAGGGGCCAAGTTCGGGCGGAAGCATGTTGCTGGCGTTGGGTTTGCCTGAGAGACCTGCAAGACGGTCTTCACTTCGCCAATTTTCGAAACTTGGTCCTTCATTTATCGGTACATTCGTCACAGGGCTAGTTTTCAAACACTTTATCCGTCAGATGGACGCATTGTGTCCGCCTCAGTTTAACTATCACGTAGAGTTTTTGGTCTGCCCGCAATTGTTTTGCGGGCAAAGATTTTACCACTGGATCGTTCCCGTTAGCCTCCCGCGTAAACTGCAACTATGGAAATTGGAAATATCTTGCTCGAAAACGGCTTGATCAGCTCTGATCAGCTCGAATCGGCACATCATTCGGCCCCTTGTCAGACCCTTGATGCCGTTTTGGCTCATTTGGTCAGTAGCGGTGCGGTGGACAAACACGCCGCTTTGGACGCATGTGCCAAAGAAGCGGGCGTCGAATTCGTCGACCTTTCGGATACTGACGTTGATCTTTCCTTATTAGATGATTTTCCGCAGAAGATCATTTATCGCCAGATCCTTTTTCCGATCAGGAAAACTGAGGACACGATTCGGATCGCCACCAGTGAGCCGCTTAATTTTTATCCTTTGGATGAAATCAGCGCCGCGACCGGTTTGAGCGTTGAACCGGTGCTGGCTGAGAAAAGCGAGATCGCCAAACTGATCAAAACTCACTTGGGAGTTGGTGGTGAAACCATCGAAGGGCTGATTGAGCAACGCATTGAAGACGACGGCATTGAATTGCTGGAAGAACTGGAGCTCGATGGTAGTGAGCTTTCCGAAATGGCTCAAGAAGCCAGTGTCGTGCGGTTGGTGAACGAGATTCTTTTGGAAGCGATCGAAACGCGCACCAGTGACGTCCACATTGAATCCCAACAGGACGGGTTGGTCATTCGTTACCGCATCGACGGTATCTTGCACAAGCAACCGGTGCCCGCCGAAATCAGCCATTTTCGCGCCGCGATCATCAGTCGTCTGAAAATCATGGCGAGGCTGAACATTGCCGAAAAACGATTGCCTCAGGACGGACGTATTAAAATCCGCGTCAAAGGGCGCGAGGTGGATGTCCGCATGTCGGTGATCCCGATGATTCATGGCGAAAGCTTGGTCATGAGGATTTTGGATAAAGGGTCAATGGTTTTTAATCTCAAAAGCCTCGGCATGTCCGAAGAGACCTATGAAACATTCAGCGAATTGATTCGCATGCCGCACGGCATCGTACTGGTCACCGGCCCGACCGGTTCGGGGAAAACGACTACGCTGTACAGTTCGCTGGTTGAGATCAATGACGCCGCCACGAAGATTATCACGACCGAAGACCCTGTCGAATATCAGCTTGACGGGATCAATCAGATTCAAGTGCACTCAAAGATCGGTTTAACGTTTGCTAATTCGTTGCGGAGTATTCTGCGGCATGATCCCGATGTTGTGTTGGTGGGAGAAATCCGCGACCTTGAGACAGCAGAGAATGCAATTCAGGCTTCGTTGACCGGTCACATGGTGTTCAGCACGCTGCACACCAACGATGCCGCAGGTGCGTTTACGCGGATGGGCGACATGGGGGTCGAACCGTTTCTGGTCGCCAGCACCGTTGAAGCGGTGATGGCGCAGCGTCTGGTTCGGCGGTTGTGCGATTGCAAGAAAGCCGTGGTACCCTCCAAATCCGATCTGCCATCGGATTTCCCTTTCGAACAACTAGGGGCGACACCAATCTACGAAGCGGTCGGTTGTCGCGAATGCCGTGATGTTGGTTATCGGGGACGATTGGGCGTGTACGAGTTACTGGTCGTCGACGATGCGCTGCGGCAACTGGCTCATGATCGCGTTAGCACCTGGGAGATTAAAAAAGCGGCGATTGCTGGCGGTATGAAAACGCTGCGAGACGATGGCTGGCGAAAGGTGATCGCAGGCCAAACGTCGATTGATGAAATTCTCCGCATCACAAAAGGTGACCGGACTTAGTGACCGAGCTTATTCAACCGAGCTTATTCGACCGACCTTTGAGTCTGATATTGGATTGGATCGAAATTTAAGCCTCCCGGATCAGAGTGCGTCCCACGATTAACGTCTGTGCGTCGATTGAAGTTTGATTTTTTAAATAAAGAAAGTTTTTGAACCGGCAGTAACGCCGGCTTCAGTAATTGTTGCGTAATGCCTGAATTTACATATACCGCACGTAGCATCGATGGGACGAAGGTCTCGGGAAAGATGTCTGCAAACACCGAACGCGATGTGATCGGTGCGTTGTCAAAACAGTCACTGTTCCCGATCCAGGTGCTGGCCCCAGAAACTCGTCAAGCGGTTTCTTTCGGGGCGGGCGTGTCAGACCAAAAGATTGCGGTTTTCTACGAGCAACTAGCGTCGTTGCTGAATAACGGTGTGCCTCTGCTGCGATCGCTTTCGATTCTTCGAGACCAAACGAAAATTGCGACGCTGAAAACAGCCCTTGATGATGTGATCGGTCGTGTCGAAGACGGTGAGAATCTTTCGGATGCTTTTCATCGTCACCCCAAGATATTCAGTGAAATGGCCGTCAATATGGCTCGCGCTGGTGCCGAAGGTGGATTTTTAGAAGACGCCCTTTCGCGGGTCGCGACCTTCACCGAACAGGCCGCCGAACTACGCGGACGAACGATCGGTGCGATGATTTACCCGGCGGTTCTCTTTAGCATGGGCAGCGTTATTGTTGCGGTGCTATTGGTTTATTTCGTGCCGAAATTTGAATCGATGTTCGATACTTTGCGAGCAACCGGGCAGTTACCTTGGGTGACTGAAGTCCTGTTGGCATTTAGTACCCGGATTCAGTTTTGGGGGGTGCCGATTTTAATCCTGATGTTGATCGCGTTTTTTGCATTGAGATATCAAATGCAGACCCCGCGCGGGCGTTTGTTTTTTGACGGACTGAAAATTAAGTTACCCATGTTGGGGAATATCTTCCTCAATCTTTCGGTCGCGCGGTTCTGTCGCGTCCTTGGGACGCTGCTCAAAAATGGCGTGCCAATTTTGAAAGCTTTGGACATCAGCCGAGAGGCCGCCGGGAATAAAGTGCTTTCGGCCGCGATTGGCGAAGCGTCAGAGAATATCACTGCAGGCGAATCTTTATCGGTGCCGCTTAAAAAATCAGGACACTTCCCCCACGACGTCACTGAAATGCTCAGCGTCGCCGAAGAGTCCAATTCGCTTGATTCGGTGCTGGTTAACATCTCCGACGGGCTCGAGAAACAAACTATTCGTCGGCTTGACCTGATGGTTAAGCTTATCGAACCATTGATGCTGATGGTGATGGCCGCGGTCGTGTTGGTCGTGGTTATTGCGTTGTTGTTGCCGATCATGAAAATGGGAAGCGCTTTAGAATAGATTCAATGATACTTGTATCCATCCATTGAAACCAAACGAGATTTGAGGAGAGTTGTTTATATGAGTACTTTTAGAAAAACTTCGCGAAAACGATCGATTTACCGCAGCCAACGACAATCGGGCTTTACGCTGTTGGAACTGTTGTTGGTGATGGCGATTTTGGTCATCCTGGCGTCGTTGTCGACCGTCGCGGTTTTAAATCTTCAATCCAGTTCGCAGTCGAAGGCGGCTTACGCACAGATTAAGATTCTTAAGAACGCCTGCACAATGTACAAACTCAATGGCAACCCCTACCCCAAGTCATTGGATAACTTAATTGCCATTCCGCCGGGGATGAACTCCGCGACCTGGGGGGGACCTTATTTAGAAGGGAGCTCGATTCCGGTTGACCCTTGGCAAAACCCTTACAAGTACTCCGCTAACGACTCGACTGATCAGGTGACCATTTCATCGGCCGGTAAAGATGGCCAACATGGAACATCCGACGACATCCCAGGCACCAATGGATAGACGACGTTCATTTAGGGGTCCTGAACGTTTAAGAAGCGGTCGTTTGGGAAGTTACCTCCCAAGGAGTGATTCACTGAGATCGGAACTGCGTTTGGGAAATCCAAATTGTTTCGGCGCCCAATAACTTCGTCGTCCGAAGTGTCATTTGCTGGAGAAACAAGTACGGATGCCCACCTCTCAACCATCAAACTACATGCAAAGCAAACGACATCGTGAAAACGCGTTTACCTTGATCGAATTGATTTTGGTCTTGGGTGTGATGGTCATGATATTCGCACTCGCGATCCCTCTGGCGACCCGCACGATGGGGGCCCAAGCGCTGCGACAGTCGGCCGACCAAGTGCGCGTCGCGATGGGGCAAGCCCGGGTGCAGGCGATCAAATCTGGCCAGATCCAGGCGCTGTTTTTTCAAATTGAGAGCGATTGGTTTAACGTCGCGCCCTTTGTTCAGATTACGGCCCAAAGAGGACTGGCCGCGCAAAAGGCGCGGGCAGCGACGAACAACGCGCGGCGAGACTTCGGAGAAAATCAGCTGCCCGCGGGGGTCCGGTTCGCCAACGGCATCACTTCCAGCGACAGCAGATCGGCTGATGCATTCGCGCGAAACGGGTCTAGCGATGGATCGACGATCCGGCCAATTCTGTTCTATCCCGACGGAACATCACAGGACGCCAGAGTCTACCTCAAGGATGACAAACAGAATTTTACTTCCGTCGTGCTACGCGGGCTGACGGGCATTGCTAAAAGAGTTCCCGCCGGTGAACGCTGAACCCAACGCGATTTGGTTTGGTCGCCGGTCCGACCAAACTATGTACTGTTTCCAACGCGACCGGCGGCCCGTTTGACCTTCTGCACCTACTATTCAATCGCAACATTGATTCTTCAATCACTGACATGACATTCAAAAATCGCAATCGAAAGCGGCTGATTCGATCGGCCAACCGCCAGGGGCTGAGCCTATTGGAAGTGATTCTTTCGATCGCGATTCTTGGTACTTCGATGACGATCGTGAGCCAATTCTTTTATCTGGGCTATCGCGCCGCTGATCGGGCCAGACGTCAGTTCGACGCGACTCTGATTTGCGATTCAGTAATGGCGGAATTAGCGGGAGGCGTGATTGAGCCTCAACCATCCAGTGGATCGGACATCCCTAACCGGCCGCAATGGCAATACTCGGTCGATGTAGTTGAGTCGAATGTTGCAGGGCTGTTGTTGGCGACCGTTTCGGTTCGACAGCGTAACCAACAGGACATCGAAATGTCGTTGGTGCGATTGTTGCCCGACCCCGATTACAACCCGGAGGAAGACCAATGAAAGTGCGCTCTTACCGCAACCCAAGTCAGTCTTTGCTCCCTAGCAGAACTGCCTTGCGAATCGGGTACACGTTGTTGGAGTTGCTGTTGGCGCTAGGACTGACGATCATCGTGATCAGTACCATCGCCACGGCCATTTACGTTAACCTATTTTCACTGGCCCGCGTTCAGGCGTCGATCGAACGTAAGCAAATCGCGCGAAACGTGTTGGCGATGATCGGCAACGACGTGAGGGCTGCGGTGCAGTTCCAAGCCGCCGATTTTTCAGGATTGGAGGAAGTCCTGCTTTCTCAGCAGCTAATTGCGGGAGTTGTGCCGACAAACGCATCGTCTACTGATTCATCAGACACGTCAAATTCAAATTCAAATTCAGATTCAGATTCAGATTCAGATTCAGATTCAGATTCAAATCCCTCGGGTGCGTCCGGCGGAGTTGCGTCAACCAATGCTCAATCCGCCGATCAAAGTGACCAAGACGAAGAGGAAACCGATTGGTCAGTGGGGTTGATTGGAAGTCCAAGCTACATCTGGTTGGACATCAGCCGTTTACCGCGCATCGATCAGTACCATCCGCTGATTCGAACTGCCCAGGATGAGGTGACAACGGGGGCCGATATTAAACAGGTCGTTTATTATGTTTCGGCTGCAGCTGAGCAAAACGCATCGAGTGTTTTCCAAAACTCCGGTGGCAGCGGATCACGTGGAAATCAGCGCGGGTTATTTCGAGACGAAATCGACCGGGCGGTGGCGTTCTACCAAGGCGGTATCGATCCCACCACCCCCAAAGCGTATTCGCAAATGGTGGCACCTGAGGTTGTGGAGTTAGCGTTTCGCTACTTTGATGGCACCGAGTGGCTGTCGCAGTGGAATTCAACTGAAAATGAGGGGTTCCCAACGGCGGTAGAGATCAGCATCGCCATTGATACCAACCTCAACGGTGAACGTTTTGAATCGGAGGTCCTATCTCAGGGGCGGTTCGAACGTTATCGCAGCGTGGTGCATCTCCCGTTAGGGGAAATCGAAAAACTGGAGGACGAAGATGAATAATCCCGCGCTCGACCGGCGGCAGAACCGCGATGGTGTGTTATTGATTATTGTGTTGGTCACTGTCGTGATGATGACTTTGGCTGCGTACACGTTCACCACGCTGATGCAAGTGGAACTGCAGGCGTCGCGCGTTTTATCACGGCGGGTGCAGTCAAAGTACTTGGCTGATTCGGGGGTGGATTATGTGCGGTTGTTTCTTGCGGCCCAGCGGCAGGACATCTTTGCCAAAGGCGGGTTGTGGGACAATGTCGAAATGTTTCAGGGCGTCCCCGCCTCGATCGACGTCAATAATTTGGAATTGGTGGGACGGTTTGCCGTGGTCGCGCCCAATCTCAATGAGGATGCAATTCCCGAGGGCTATCGGTTTGGATTGGTCGATGAATCAAGCAAAATCAATATCAATGCGTTGCCGTTCTACGACAACTGGCAACCCGGCAGTGCCCGACAGATTCTGATGGCGTTGCCGGGTATGACCGAAGAGATCGCTGATTCGCTCCTTGATTGGGTCGATTCCGATGATGATGTGCGTGATTTTGGAACCGAGGGCTCTTATTACCAAGGGTTATCTCCAGCGTACGACGTAAAAAATGGACCAATGGATAGCCTGGATGAAATGTTGTTGGTCCGTGATGTTACGCCGGAGTTACTGTTCGGGCTTGACGTCAACCGCAACGGAGTTTTAGACGACAACGAAACCGCTGGCACCAATGCCTCTTCGTTGGATGCCGATATGCACTTAGGGTGGGCCAATTACATCACCCTGTTCAGTAAAGAGAGCAACCTCAATGGCGAGGGCCTGGTGCGGATCAACATCAACGGAACCGATCTGGATTTGCTGCATGATGACTTGCGGTCCGCGTTCAACGACGAGTGGACCAATTATATTCTGCAGTATCGAATCAATGGGCCGAGTTCATCAACGCCGGATCCTGAGGGAGATGTGATTCAGTCCGCTGCGGAGGTTCCTTTTGAACTTACGGGGGGGGAGCAGGGCACCTTCACGTTCGGCAGTGTCGTTGATTTGGTTGAAACCTACGTGGAGATCGAAAACGAAGAAGGGGGAGTTGTCTTCCTGCGTTCCCCGATCAACATCGAAACCTTGGGGATATCGATGACCACAGCGATGAAAAGTTTGACCGTGTACGAGGGCGATTCGATCCCGGGACGCATCAACATCATGCAGGCACCGCGCCGCACACTGGAAGGCATTCCCGGGATGGATTTAGAATTGATAGACCGCATCATCCAAGTGCGCGAATTTGAGCTGGACGATCCCGATTTTTTGGACATCAATCGCAACTACGAGACTTGGTTGTTGACCGAGTTCTTGGTCGATTTGCCAACCATGCGGACATTGATGCCGTTCATTTGTGTCGGTGGTGACGTTTATCAGGCAGAAGTAATCGGTTATTTCGGCGACGGAGTAGGAACCTCGCGTGCAGAAGCAATAATTGACGCCACGGAGGAAATTCCCAAGCTAGTCTTCTGGCGAGACAAAACACATTTGCAGGGCACCTTTTCCGTCGATGTGCTTGGTGGTGATTTTGGCTCTGGCTCCGATTTTTAGCCAACACAAACTAGATTTCCGAATTCCTTTCCTTTTGTTGAAAACAGCATGGCCTTTGTCGCTATTGAATTTGAAGAAGAGCAATTGCTGGTCGCGATTGCGCAAAAATCTGGTCTCCGTTCGCGCGTCAGCAAGGTGTTGGTCGTCGATGTCAATGGAGACGATGATGAAACCGTTGGGCAAAGGTTAAAGGAACAGCTCAGTTCCTTTAACGCGGTCAAAGCTGACTTGGTCGCGATCGTGAGCCGATCTTTAGCGGAGATTCGTGAACTTACGGTCCCTCCGGCGCCCGACGGCGAATTGCCCGAAATGATCCGATTTCAAGCCCGTAATGAATTTGCGTCTTTGAACGATCAGTGGAAACTGGATTACGTGCCACTGTCTCACGATCCCGAAGCGCCACGAAGGGTTTTAGCGGCCGCGATCAACCCTCAGTTGGAGTCCCGCATCGCGACGATTTCCCAACATGCTGGATTGCGGCTCAAACGCATTGTGCTTCGGCCGTTTGCAACCTTGGATTTGTTGAAGGTCAAATTTAGCGAAAACGACAGCCTGTTAATCGTCGACCAGAACCTTGATTCGACCGACATGAGCATCGTGCAGAAAGGAGAATTGGTTTCGACACGCACCGTGCGTTTGCCCAGAACGCTATCGGCAGATCAGCGTGCCAAACAGTTGGTCACCGAAGTCCGGCGGACGCTCGCATCTCACAAACTATCCTCCGGCGGCGAAGCCATTGAGTCCGTCGCTGTCTCGGGTGAAGAGGCTCGGTATCGCCATCTCAAAGGCGATCTCGAAGGGAAACTTGGACTATCGGTAAGTTTCGTCGATCCTTTGAGCCTGATGGATGTTGCCACCGATGCCGCTGGAAATTCCTCATCCAATCGAACCGCCCAAGACGATGACCAAGAAAGCGGCGAAGTCGATCGGGCTCGGCTCACGTCCTTGTTTGGCGCTTTGAAGTCGGAAATTGATGGCAAATCGCCCCAGCTCGATTTTGCCAACGTGCGTAAAACAGAGATTATAAAGGCAGACTATTCCAAGCTTTACTTTTATGCCGGGTTGTTCGCATTGGTTGGGTTTGTGGGATTGTTATCTGCTTGGCTGACTTTACGATCGCAATCACTACAGATTGAAATTGCCAAAGCGAACGTGGTCGACGCGATTAAGATCAACCAAGGCGACGGTCGATTCCCGTCGGTCGATCAGCAGCTTAACGAAGTTCGGTTGCTCGATCAGTGGAAGATCAATGATGTCAATTGGTTGACAGAGCTTTCCGATTTCAGCGGGCGTTACCTGTTGCCCGACGACGTCATCGCCGATTCGTTTACCGCGTCGGTACAACGCGACGGCACGCCGAAGATCGTACTTCGCGGCAGGATTGTGGAAGACCTCGCTAAAACCGATCAACTGATCAAGGCCCTCAGCCAGCGACCGTATGAAGTGGAACCCATTGACACCGGAACGATCGCGCCAGATCAAAAGAGCGATTATCCTTCGACCTTCGAATATCATTTGCGACTACCCGAAACTGTGAAGCTGGACCTCAATAAATTAAATCGACGCGCTATTGCATTCGGACGCGTTGAATCACCAAAAGGCGCGAACTCTTCAGAAGGAAGTCAGCCATGATCAGCAACCTGACTCAACGTGAAAAAACACTGGCGTATGTGACGATCGGTGCCCTTGTGGTGGGGGCGTTGTTTGTTGGATTTTTCTGGTTTCTCGCGAATTACAACGCTAACATCGCGACACTGCAGGGAATCGAAACAAGACTCGCCGATCAAGAGAACAAAACGCTGCAGGGAATCCAGGCAGCGAAACGGAAACGCTATTATCTGGAAACGAGCCTCACGAGCGATATTTCGGACGCGAAGAATCAATATATTGCGTGGCTCAAGAAAACACTCCGTGAAGACATCGGGGTGAATCTCGCAGGCGTTGACCCGGGGCGAAACACCACATTGAAGTTCGAATCGAACGACGTTGCCGAACAAATGTCGTTCACCATTCGACCGCGGCTAACGTTGAAGCAGTTGGTTGAATTTCTCAACACTTTTTATTCGGCCGATGCAATGCATCGCATCAGGACCCTTAAACTGACGCCGATCACCGAAGCGGCCGGGAAGTCCCGGACCCGCACGGGCAAAATTTCGGCGACCATTGAAATCGAAGTGCTGTCTTTGGTTGGAGGGATCGAACGTGAGCAGTTAGGGTTTGCGTTTGGCGATTCGGGTATAGGAATTGAGGAGGCGATGGATTCGATTGTGCGACGCGACGTTTTCGGTGCCGCCAATAACTTGCCAACGCTCAAGGATAACAAAAGTGCTTCTTACACTTCTGGGAAGTCAGTATCCATCGCATTGACTGCGAAGGACGCCGATCAGGAAGACACGCTGTCGATGGAGCTTTTAGAATCAAGTGTCGCAGAAGCACAGTTGCAATCCGATGCCAGCGGTTCCAAAGGGCAACTGATTATCCCGGGGCAGCCTGCGGGGCGCTACACGTTTGTCGTGCGAGTTACCGACGATGGGTTACCTGCGAAGTCGACCGATAAAGAAATTAAGGTGACTTTCAAAGATCCCAAAAAAGCTCCGCCGCCAGCACCAAAGCCTCCGCCGCTGAAACTGGCTTTGGAAACTCGTATTACCGGTAATTTGAAAAACGTCGACGGAAGTTGGAGCGTGTTGATCAAATCGCGCATGGACGGTCAGAGCTACTGCTTAAAAAGCGGTGAAAGTTTTTCTTTGGACGATAGAAATTGGGAAGTCGTCGAAATTACCAATCGTTCGGCAACATTTCGCGTCGACGATCAGCGCGTCACGGTAGCGCGTGGAATCCCGTTTTCAGATGTGGAATTCGTCAACAGCACCAGCGCCGACCAGTCTGACTAAGCGAATCAAGGCGATCCAAGCGAACCATCCAAGCGAACCATCCATCTAACGCAACCGGCCCGACGGTCACCGTGATGGAGTTGGAAATCGCCGAGCGGCGGTTGAGTCGACTGACCCAAAAAATGGCACGACGGATTTTGTTCCTGTCGGCACGGTTAGAAAATATCGCTTGTCGTTAGACGCGACATCCAATTTTGCTCTTCTCAGATTTTAGTGGCGAGCTTCGAAATCGTATTGAGATTGGCCGGAATTACCGACGGCTGTGTTGACGGAAATCCGGGCGAATGTCATTCCATTGACTGGAAACGGCCCGCGTTCAGCGCAGGCGGTGCCACAAAGTACCGGTAAGACCTGCTAATTTAATGCATTGTCGATGGCCTGATGGCTGGCGACCAGTTTTTTATAACGATTAAATCCGTCTGCGTATTGCTTGACGTTTTC
>CALDYR010000062.1 GCA_937944405.1 uncultured Pirellulaceae bacterium | reverse complement strand
GCGTGCTTTGAGTTTGACCAAAATTACGGCGGCGCCTTCAGAACGCTGGCCCTTTTTCATCGCAAGGGTGTGAGTAAATGCATTGGTTTGTCTACCTGTTGGCGATAGGTGCGGGCGCGGTAGCGGGCGTTATCAATACGTTGGCCGGTAGTGGGTCGTTGGTGACTTTACCGATGCTTGTTTTTTTGGGGCTGCCTGCGGACGTCGCCAATGGAACCAATCGGGTTGGCGTGTTGCTGCAAAATGCGGTGGGTATTTTTGTCTTTCGCCGGTCGGGTCATTTCACCGTTACCGGTAGCGTTTGGTTGATCGCGCCGACCGTTGCCGGTGCGATTGTGGGAGCATGGGTCGCGACCATAATTGACAAATCAGCGATGGAATTGGCGATCGGCATCGTGATGGTTTTGATGTTAGGTGTGCTGGTTTTGAATCCTAAAAGATGGCTGCGCGCGCATTCCGAAATTACCTTCGGATCGCCCGGCAGCGGGACGTTGCTGATGTTTTTTGTGATCGGCGTTTATGGCGGATTTATTCAGGCAGGTGTCGGCGTGCTTCTGCTATCAGCTTTGGTCTTGCAAACCGGACATGCCCTCAATCATGCCAACATGATCAAATTGGTGATTGTGCTGTTGATGACGGTGATTGTCCTGCCGGTTTTTATTTTCAACCATCAGGTCGATTGGGGATTGGGAGCGTTGATGGCAATCGGTCAAGCCATCGGCGCTTGGTTCGCGGCCAGCTACGCAACGCGCGTGCCCAATGCTAACCTTTGGGTTCGGCGCCTGTTGATTTTGATAGTTGCCGTCGCAATTGTCCGGTTCTTGGGATTCCGTTTGTTGAGTTTTCTGTAACGATTTTTTTGGAACAGAAATTCCAAAATTGATCGACCTCTGTTTGGTCAAATCCTGATGTTAGAGTATCCGAATTCAGGCCAGTCGTGAGAAGACCCAAGTCAGAGGCATCCTCTGTCCATCCCTCACCCCAATTTTGAATCCTGACGAACCACTACGCACGAGGATGCTCAAAGGACCGGTTTTCTTTGACCACCAAAGCACTCTAAAAATAGTACAGCAACAGGCACAGCCCAAGGATCAAGGTTGCCCACACCGCCATCGTACTAGTGCTCCATGGACGCCCCATCAATCCGGAATCATTAAAACGTTTCCTGATAGTTTGGGTGGATGTCGCCAGCAAGGCCAGAAAGGTTTTTCGAACGCCAGTGTCGACCAAAGCGATTACCGCTCCTGCGGTTCCTGCCAGCCATGGCAAAGCTTTGCGGTAGGTCCAGTCAGTGTCCAGATTGGTCGCGTCGATCTCCGCCGGATACAGCTTTGTTTTCATGAGGAACACAAACGCAAGGGCCGCAAATAACAACAGTTGCAGTTGAGTCACGACATGGCCTATTGTAAACGGCGAATAGTGCGATTGGTACGGCAACAACCCGTAAAGCAAGTCGTAAAATATCCCCAACGTAATACAGAAAAACGATGCGATGGCCATCGCGGTGAGCATGTTCCATGGCGCTTCCTTTGGCCGTTTGCCGTTGTCATGTGCAAAAAAGGCGAAAAATGGAATCTTGATACCAGAGTGCTCCATCACTCCTGCCGAAGCGATCAATAAAATGAACCACGCATAAAAATGGTGTTGTTCGGCCGCAGCGGTGATGATCATCGATTTGCTAATGAAACCGCTGAGCAGGGGGAATCCGGAGATCGATCCGGCACCGATGATGCAGAATGCGGTCGTCCAAGGCATGGATTTATGAAGCCCGCCAAGTTCAGTAGCTTTCGTGGTTCCCACGCGGTACAGCACTGCCCCCATCGACATGAACAGCAACGATTTATAGATGATGTGGCAGAACGCATGAGCCGCGATACCGTTGAGCGCCAGTTCTGTTCCAATGCCGATACCGACGACCATAAATCCAAGCTGGTTATTGAGGCTGTAAGCCAACACGCGCCGCAGATCATTTTCAATGACAGCAAAAATGATTGGAAACAGCGTCATTACACAACCGATGGCAATCAGTTCTTCGGTTCCTGCAAAACCTCGGGCCAGTGAATACACGGCCAACTTGGTGGTGAACGCGCTGAGGAAAACGGTACCTGTACCGGTTGCTTTTGGATAAGAATCTTGCAGCCAATTATGCAGCAGTGGGAAAGCGCACTTGATTCCAAACGCAATCAAAATCAAAAGTCCTGACGTTGAAATCGTTCCGCCAGCAAGGCGTAATCCAATCGCTCCGAATTCGCCCATGCCACCAAAGGCCAGGGAGCCAGTTTCGGACAGTCGCATCAAAGCGCCCGAGAGTAGCAATACCCCAGAGGTGACTTGGATAATGAGGTACCGCATGCCAGATTTATAAGCGCGCTGGCTACCGCTGGCCCAAACCAATACGACGCTGGAAATCGCGGTCAATTCCCAAAACACAAACAACGTAAGCAAATCACCAGCACAGGCGGCTGCGATCGCGCCACCGGCGTACATGATCCCGCCAACATGTTGCTTCACGTCTTGGACATGCAGCGCGTAAATCGCAGAGATGATTGCGGCCAGATGGAACACCAGCCCAAACAGAAAGCTCAGCTTATCAAGGCGCACCAATGTCAACGAGCTGCCCAGCAGTTCAACGTTGCCCGAAATACCGAAAGGGGACATCAGAAATACGATCAGGCTGATCGCCGAAAGGACCACACCGCCCCAAGCTGCTTTCTTCCCCAACAGCGGCAGTAGTAAACTGCCCAAGACCATGATCATGCCCGGAATCATTGCAAGATTAGCGATCATAGTAATCCTCCGGTCGACCGATCACCAATCGCAATAGGCTGCCCAAGGCGACAACCCCGACGAAAGCGATGAATCCGATCCAGGCTTGATAACCGAATACCTCCTCTGTTTTGAATGATACGTGGTGGTGTTGGTCGTGAAAGTAGTGTCCGAAAATCAATTCGATCACTAATAACAACACACACGCAACCACCAATCCGATGATCATCAGGTTGATGTTTTTGGGTCTTTCAAACCAACTTGGTTTTTCAATTGAGTTAGGTTCTGTCATAACACTGCGTCGTACATTTAAAATTTCAGATTCTGGTTTGCTACAGAACTTTAAGTTTTTTATAGGTTGAATCGAATTGAATCGTCACTGCACGATCGGTAGCAAACACGCGTAGATCGAATCGGCGAAGAGAAATAACGCAACACTACCGATCGCGGTAATACACAGCGGCACGACGCACAGCATCGGTCCTTCTTTGAAAGGCATTGGTTTTTCGCCCGGGGGGACCATAAATGCTTGGATTGGAATAGGAATCAAATACGCGATGTTCAGCAGCGAACTGATCATCAGGGTTGCGATCAAGAAGGTCTGGCCCGATTGGGCGGCCCCTAACGCCAACAGCCACTTGCTCCACGACCCTCCCCCCGGTGGCAAACCGATAATGCTGATCGCGGCGATCAAAAACGCGGCGAAAGTCAACGGCATCGCGCGTCCAAGTCCGCGCATTTGACTGATGTTGGTTTTATGCGCGCCCACGTAAACAGCTCCCGCACAGAAAAACAACGTAATCTTTCCGACCGCATGCATCGCGATGTGCATCCCACTGCCGAGGGCGCTTTGTGGCATCGCGATTGCCGCCCCCAGTGTGATATAAGCCAATTGACTGACCGTGGAATACGCCAATCGGGCTTTCAGATTGTCTTTGGTCATCGCCACCAGCGAGGCCAGTAAAATCGTTGCCGCCGCGACGTAGCACAACCACTCCCCAGCGCCGGTATCTCGAATGAGATCCAACCCAAAAATATAGAGCGCCACCTTCAACACCGAAAACACCCCAACCTTCACCACCGCAACGGCATGTAGTAAAGCGCTAACTGGTGTCGGGGCCACCATCGCGGCAGGTAACCATCGGTGAAACGGCATCAACGCGGCTTTACCAATGCCAAACGCGAACAGCCCCAGCAAAATCGCAAGCTCAAATTCAGTAACGCGTCCCTCAGAGAACGCTTTGGACAGAATTCCACCTTGGGTGAAGGTTAACGTGTCCGCAATTTTCCATGTCCAGGCGATAGCGAACATGAAAAACGCGACCGATGTTGAAAGTAAGATGCCCAAATAAACGCGACCGCCGCCTTTGGCGTTTTGGTCGCCATGATGCGTCACCAGCGGATAGGTCGAAATCGTCATGATTTCGTACATCACAAACAGCGTGAACAAATTCGCAGAATACGCGGCCGCCATCGCCGCAAAAATCGCAGCGGCAAAGCAAGCAAAGAATCGCGTCTGGTTTTTTTCATGATGACCACGCATGTAGCCAATCGCGTACACCGTCGTCAGTACCCACAGTCCCGACGCGACCAAGGCGAACAACATTCCCAAAGGTTCTACGGTGAACGCCACGTCAAAACCGGGCATCAGTTGGCCGGCTCTCCAGGAAGGTCGACCGCCTGAGAAAACGTAAGAAGCCAAATCACAATTCACCAAAAACAACAGGGCCGCCACGGCCAAACTGCACGTCTCACGCAGGTTGGGAAATCGACCGGTCAACAGCACCAATACGATTCCCAACGCGGGAAGGGCTAAGGAGATTTGGATTATTGTTTCGGGACTAAAAAGGTTCATAGAGAACCTCCTTCCAGCAACGCCTTGGCCGCTTTGGTTGCCAGACCCGCTGAATAGGTCGTCCAAACACCAAATACAATGTTAGCACCAACCACGGTGTAAGTGGTCAATAACATCAACGGCGGCACTTCGGTAGCGTGTTTTGCTTTTTCTGATGGTTCTTCAAAATAAAGCACTTCCACGATCTGCCAAACATAAACCACCGCCAACAACGAACTGATCAACATTAAAATAGCGACGGGGTATAATTCGTTATGAATTGCCGAAGTCAACAGCAACCATTTGCTAATGAATCCGCAAGTCACCGGCACGCCTATCAAACCCAGTCCACCTAAGACCCACGCAAAAGAAGTCCATGGCATCGTCCGCCCGGCTCCTTTCCAATCATCCATTTGCACCGAACCCAATCGCAACACAAAACAACCGACCACCATAAACAAACCGCCTTTGATCAATGCATGATTAAACATGTGGACGATCCCGGCGCTGAGACCATCGACGTCGGCCATGCTGATTCCCAATAGCATGTAACCAATTTGAGCGATGCTTGAATAAGCTAACCTGCGTTTTACATCCTGTTGAAAGATTGCCGCGATCGACGCCAAAAAAATTCCAACCAAAGAAAACGACCACAACGCCGTATCCAGCGGCAGCAATTCAAAAGCGAATTGCGGCGTGAAAATCCCAAAAACCACGCGAATGAAGGCATACACGGAAACCTTAGTCGCGGTGGCCGCTACAAAGGCGGTGACGACCGACGGCGCGTAGGCGTAAGCGTTGGGTAACCACGTGTGCAGTGGGAAAACTGCCATTTTGATACAAAGCCCGACCGTCAAAAACGCAAACGCAACCAGCATCGTCCTTGAACCGGCCCACTGTCCGTCATTGACCAACCGTTGAGCCTCTAATTGTTCCGCGATGTCGGCCATATTTAACGTGCCGGTCATTTGATACAGCAGTCCGATCCCGATCAGCAGGAACGTCGCTCCGATGGTACCCATAATCAAATACTGAAACGCCGCCAAAGGGGCTCGCCGAGTCCGCCCGAGGCTGATCAAAGCGTAGGTCGATAACGAAGAGATTTCCAAAAACACAAACACATTGAACAGGTCGCCGGTGACACACATCCCCATCAGTCCCGTCATGCATAACAAATACATAGGGTAAAATAGGTAGTGTTGCGATAACGGGATTTCGGCTTTAAGGCTGTAAGGGGAATAGGTCAGCACCATTGCACCCAAACCCGACACAAACATCATCACAAATGAGTTGAGCTGGTCGACGCGATACTCGATTCCGTACGGTGGCGCCCACCCTCCAAGTTCGTACGATACAGGGCCCGACTGGTTTACGATTGCCACCATCCAGATCGCTAACCCAAAGGTCGTCCAGCACACCGCAAGTGCGAGACTCTGGACGATGTAGCGGTTGCTCAGCAGTACCGCCAAAGGCGCAGCGATCAACGGAATCGCAATCAGCAGGACGGGTAAATGATATTGTAAGAATTCGATCACTGAGGTCGTTTCACTTGGTTTAACGCTGTTAGTGGGAAGAGTCTCGTTGGTCGATCAATAGGATTTCGTCTTCTTCGATCGTTCCATAATCTTCGCTGATCCGAACAATCAACGCCAACGCCAAAGCGGTTGTGGCGATGCCGACGACGATCGCGGTCAACATCAGGACGCTGGGCAGCGGATTTGAATAGATCAATTCGGTGCTGTGATCCGCCATTGCGCTGGCGGTTTGGTGAACGTGATCGGCGTGTTGAGTGAGCGGGGTGACCGCTTCATGGCCGTGTTCGGTGGCGTGATCAAGGTGTGGTGCATCTGCGGTCATATGTGCGGTTGAATGTGCGGTTGAATGTGCGGTTGAATGTTCATGGTGTTCACCATGTTGGGCGGCAATTTCGGGAGGGATGATCGGCGCTGTTCCGCCGGTAACTTTGCCCATGGTGATATACAAAAGGACGACCGAAGTTTGAAAAACGTTAAGACCGATAACGGTCTTAATCAAATTCTTGCGAGCAATGACGATGTAAAAACCCGTCATCATCAGACAGATCACCACCCAATAATTGTACAGACCAAAAATTTCATCCAGTGTCATGCTTTGGCCTCCGATTGCTGATTTGATTGCCCGTTAGCGTGCGGGTTCCGTCCGGCGAAGCAGTAAAAAATCATCGTCATTACCGCAGTTACGGTAATTCCGACGCCAAACTCCACGACGAAGATTCCTAAGTGTTGACCGTGGGGCAAGAATCCGGGAAGAAAATGATGGTCCAGCGCCCCATAATCTAAAAAGTTCGCCACCGTGCGACTGGTGAGTTCATGTTCACCGGTGTGAGTTGCTTTCCCTGCCAGCATCGTGACAACACCGGTGCCAGCGTAAATCAAAACGCCCAACGCGATTAACTTTTCGATCAACTTCGGCGGCGCGACGGTTTTGACTGCAGGCAATCCGAACACCAGCCCATACAGAATTAACGCCGATGCCAAAATCACACCGGCTTGGAAACCGCCGCCGGGCCCGAAGTCGCCGTGGAACTGAACGTAAAACCCGAACAATAAAATGTAGGGAATGATCAGTTTGGTAACGACCCGAATGATGGGGAACGAATCCATTTATTGGCTTCCCTTACGACTATTAGATTGCGAGTTGAAGACGTCGTTAGATTTAAAGCCGTCGTTGGATCTTCGTAGGATCAAGATCACCGCGATTCCCGCAGTAAAGATCACGGCCGTTTCTCCTAAAGTATCGTACCCGCGATAACTGGCCAATAAAGCGGTGACGACATTAGGAAGCCCATGCATGTCGGACTGCGATTTTTCCATGAAGCTTGGCTCGATACGTGTCTGCACAGGGCTGTTGGGGTCGCCAAAATGAGGCATGTCCAAGGTGCCGTAGATCAATGCCGCACCGGTAACAGCGACCACGAACAAAGGGACCACCGAAGAACTAGTGGTTGGTTTTTCTGTTTTACCCGCCAACGCCAGTGTGCCGAGCATTAAAAAGGTCGAAACACCTGCACCAACCGCCGCTTCAGTGAAAGCCACGTCCGGAGCGTCTAAGATCAGCATCCAGCATGCGCCGAGAAAACTAAAAATTCCTGTGAACATGACCGCGGCCCAGAGGTCGCCAATCCGCGCAATCGTGATGGCGGTAACCACCAGTAGTGTCAGAATGAAAATGGAAACAAACATTTAGCGACAACGAATGGTTAGAGAAACAATTTTTCGGCTGAAATTCATTTAGTGATCGGGGTTATCGACGATAGGTTTGAGCCCTTGATTGATCGCCGATTTGGCCAGTGCATGACAAGAACTCGGACTCACGATCAGTAGAAAAAACAAGATAATTGCAAGTTTGACGGTCGCCAGCGTTACCCCGGTCTGAAACATCAACGCAAAAATGATTAACGCCGCCCCCAGCGTATCGGTCACTCCTCCTCCGTGAAGTCGCGAGTAGAACTCGGGCATTCGCAGGATGCCAATTCCGCCCACGATCGAAAAGAACGATCCGCCAATCAAGAAAATCCAAGTTAAAACGTCAAACAGAATGCTCATGAGCCGGCTCCTGTTTTGTGACGCTGAGGCTTAAATTCAGCGAAGGTTCCGTATTGGGTGAAACGCAATAACGCCACCATGCCGATGAAGTTCATCAAGCTATACAGTAACGCGAGGTCCAGAAAATCGTGTCGTTGTGGAGCATTGAGGACGCAGATTACGCAAATCAAAAGGACCGTTTTGGTGCCAAACATATTCAGCGCCAAAACGCGGTCGAATACCGTCGGTCCGAGCATCGCGCGAATTAACGCCAAGGTCATCGTAACCAAAATGGCAGCGGCGGCGGCGATATACATTGTTTCGGGTTTCCTACTGCGTCCGATTGCGTTTGGTAAAATGGTGGTTTGGTAAAACGGTGGTTTGATAAATAACGATGGGAAAACGGCGGTGATAAAACGTCAGGCAAACTAGGGTGCCGTTACTCTGAAGGAATGAGCTTCTATTGTTTTTCAAGAGCTTGAATGCGTCTGTCCATATCACCCGAAAGATCATCCGCTGCGCCTTCGAAAGAGAGGGCGTGCACCAGAATTTCGTCGCCCTCCATCTTGACCGACACCGTCCCCGGGGTCAGCGTAATGGAATTGGCAAGAATAACCTTACCGAGCGTACTTTTGGGGCCGGCAGGTACGGTAACCAAATTGCGTTTAATCGGCATCTTTTTGGAAAGAATGATTTTGGCAACTTCGATGTTGGAAACGACGATTTCCTTTGCCAGCCAAGGCGCAAACTGAGTAAAAGGCCGGACGCCCATTTGCATCGGGGCCCCTTCTTCGTCCACGATCCGCATGCGTCGCGAAATCAGCAACGACAGTCCAATCGAAAACGCCGCCAGAAACAGCATGAAAGGTTCAAAGTGACCTGACCACAAAAACCAGATCCCGCACAGAGCGATTAACAGGGTGAACGAGTACTTCATTGCCGAAGTGCAGATTAAAAAGTGAAAACTGAAAGGGTTACAAAAACCGATAATATAGTGCAGGAAAAGAACCAGTAGAACCCCGTGTCCGGTGGCGGGTAATTTGCCCAACGTGCCACCGGAGGACTCAGTCGGCTTCTCAGGACACCGGCCGCGCGAACCATTGGTTACAGTTGGACCGTCTTGCTGCTGCGAAAACTTTCGTTCGCCGCTGCCACGACGCGCATAGAGTTGATCGCGGCCTCCAAGTGTGTGCTCAAATCGCTATCGTTAAGGATCGCGTTGAAAAAGAAATTCTGTTCGCGCCGGCACAGACCGTCGTGATCGGGTTCGTCTTGTATCGAAATCCATTGATCGGCTTTGTTGGCGAATTTTCGTCCACCAGAGCGCTGTGATGGAGTCGAAGGGTTTGTGTTCTGGTGTGGAAATGGACATTTGCGGAATTCTTTTTCTCCACCCCTAAATTGTCGGCGCAGATCGTTACGCATCCTTTGGAGCCCACGATGTCCTATACAAAGAATTCTGTTTCGTTCATCATCGGGCCCCAACCGGCTTCGTACCATCCTAATGATGCTATTGGCACCCAGATGTTATTAGCAACCGATGCAGTCGTCGTTTAGATTGGGATCTCCCGCTTTGAGACTGACTTTCGTGTGTTGTTATGCCCGATGTGTTTGGTTTTTCATTATTTCACCAGCCGAGTTTTTGGGTACTGGGCGTGCCATCCGAACCAAAAAGCACGATGGGACGGCATGCGTTTGTAGGTTGTTGTTCCCAAAGTAAGACTTTCTTCGGTGACCTGCCACTGCTGCCCATCGGAGTCATTCACGGTGTCAGCACCGTTGTAGGTTTGGAATTTTGTCTCACCCGATCGATAGACACGATTGGCACCAGCGGGATTGGACAGTACCACCAAATTATCCTTCCCCAGTACGTCATGGTAAACAGGGTGTTGCAGTAGAAATTCAGAAGAGATCGCTAGCTGTTGCGTTTCGTTTCGCAGCACGACAACCTCTGCTTTGTTGAGTAATCGGCTGTCTTTGCCGGGGACTTTGAACATCAATTTGTCGGTGCTGAAGTAGGCGTTGTAGGCAACGCCTTCCCCGTAGTCGCGCGAGTGACCTGTGTCCAAAGATAGAACCGTCGTGTCTGGGTGCTGTCGCTTCCAATCGCCCCACGTCGTCGTAACGCAGTAGCGGCGGTTTAACTTAATGTTCTTATCGACCAATTCGCCGACGACCGGTTCGCCTTGAAGTGTCGACCAATAAGACTTCGTTTCGTGGTCGTACATTAGTTTATTGGAACGGTATAAGAATCCGCTGGTGCCTAATTCGTAGTGTTTGCCGTTGAGTTTTGTCTGATACACGATCAGCGCTCCGCATAACGTTCAGTAAACGCCGCATACCGATTCGCCGCCGATCGTGTCCTTGAACATTTCGTGCCATGCTAAAATGCGTTTTGGGTAGCACCGGGCGTCGCCGTTGAGGTCAACTCCGAACACGACGTCGGAATCGGCAAGGTAATCGGCGTTGGCGGCGGTGATCATTTTGGGATCTTTCAGCGGCGGGATTCCGTCACGAATCACGCCTCCCCAACGAATTTCATCCAAACGGATCTTGGAATTTTTGGTCACACGGTAGTATTCAGCGAATCGCGGATCTATTTTGGCGTAGAGCGCGCTTTTGAATTGTGCGTAGTTTGGGTGGGGGTCATAAGGTTGTTTCCAAATCCATTGGTGCCATTTATCAAAATCGTCTTGGAAACGTTGGCCAGTTTTAGCCTCAGTTAGGGAGATGATCTGTGCGGCTACTACACCGCTGCGCGCAAACCGCGCGACCTCAATCATCATCACAGCCGAACCGGGGTGCCAATTCTCCGAAATCGTCTTCAGGGATTGTTCGACAACTGCCGCACTGGAAGAAGTCAGCCCAAAATAGGGTGCCAAGTCGTCATCGCCGCTGGAGCCGGTCGATTGAACGAGGTATCCCGCCGGCGAAGCCTGTGCTTGTTGGGAAAGGCGCTGCACCGCGATGGTAGCGACCACCGAGCCCACCACGGCAATCACTGCTGTCAACGCGACCCAACGACGACGGTCGCCTAACTGCCGCGTTACGGACTTGAAAATGCTCACAGAAAACTCCATCCATTTAAACAATCCAATGCCGACCACCGTCAAACTTGAAACGGAGCGATTTCGGAAATAATATCTTTTTTAATCGAAAGGTTCGCCAGAGATAGGTGCTGACAGGACCCTCTGTGAGTCATCCAACAATCAGCATCCCAACGTCGTGTGATTTTAAAAGTAGCGTGGTTTTAATGTAGCTGGATTCGCTAGGATTCAGACCACTGTCGAGATTAAAGCTCGTTTCGTGGTTGGCTCGATCTGAATTGGGATTTGCGCGACCGGCGACCACCGCGATTGTGCGTTGCAGATTACGAGGGTGTGATGAGGAAGCTTTATTCTTTCCGCTGTTGGGACTGCCGCCGAAGTAACTGGGCCAACGACTTGACTACGGTTGTTTGTTTGCGTTGGGAGCAGCGAGACAAGTCTTTGATTGTTTTCGTTTTAAAATCGGTGTCAACAGTTCAGCGCCGTTATCTTTGATCCGCGTTCATACCCAACTGTTTCATTTTCCGATAGAGGTTGGAGCGGTGCAGGCCCATGTTGGCAGCCGCGTCGGTGATATTGCCTCTGGCGTGGTCGATCTGCCGTTGAATATAGTCCATTTGAAAACTATGGGTGGCCTCATTTAGAGACAGCGAAAGCGGGATCGCTGATTCTTCGACTGCCGGTGCATTGATGAATGCAAGGTCTTCGGGCACCACTTTATCGCCGTCCGTTAGGTAGGCCAACCGTTCCATCATATTTCTCAGTTCACGGACATTGCCCGGCCAACGATGGCCCAACAACCGTTTTTTTGCGGCCGCAGAAATGGTGGGGGTCGTTCGTCGTGCCTTTTTGCAGAAACCGTCTAAAAAGTGGTTCGCCAACAGCAAAACGTCGTCTCCGCGCTCGCGCAGCGCTGGCAGTTCGATCGTTACCACGTTCAAGCGGAAGAATAGATCTTCGCGAAATTTTTTATCGCGTACCAATTCGCCAAGCTTCTGATTAGTGGCCGCGACGACGCGCGCCGAAGTCGGAATCGTCACGCTGCCGCCAACCCGGACAACAACTTTCTCCTCAAGCACGCGGAGCAGTTTGGCCTGTCCACCCAAAGACATATCGCCGATTTCATCTAAAAACAGCGTGCCTCCATTAGCCAGTTCAAATTTTCCTTCACGCGCTTGATGGGCGTCGGTGAAAGCTCCTTTTTCGTGACCAAAGAGTTCGCTTTCCAGCAGCGTTTCGCTGATCGCGGCACAGTTGACCGCGACTAAGACCTCGTCACGCCGTTGGCTGAGGTAGTGGACTAACTGCGCGACGACTTCTTTACCGGTTCCGTTTTCGCCGGTGATCAGGATTGCCAAATCGGTGTCCGCGATTCGGGCTAATGTTTGTTTCAGTTTTTCGATCGACTCACATTGGCCTATCAGCTCCACACCACCTGCGGCTTGGTCAGCGATGTGTGATTTGGTGGAGACTAATTTTTCGACGTGTTGGGTGTTCTCGATGGCGACCGCGGCGTGAGCGGCCAGTTCTGTGAGGGCGACTTCGTCTTCGGCCGTGAAGTTGCCGCTGTGGCGATTGATGACTTCGAAAGCGCCGATTACTTTTCCTTTGGCATCTAACATCGCGACGCAGAGGATCGTTTTCGTCTCGAACCCCAATTTCTGATCGACGGTACGATTGATTTGTTGTTGTTCGTGAGAGATGTCTTCGTCCACGCGCACCGGTTGGCCGGTTTTGATGACTTGACCGACGACGCCAGCGGTTGCTGGAATTCGCAAGATACCGTCTTCGACTCCTAAGGCGGGTTTGCCGATCAGAGTCTCGCGGCTGCTGTCGGGAAGAAAGATCGTGGCACGTTCGGCACCCAGCAATCGCGTTGACGCTTCGGCGATCTTGATCAGTAATTGATCGGTTTCGCGCGACTGGTTCCAACTGACCGTCATCTCCAGCATCGTTTGTAAACGTTCGCCGCGGCGGTCGCTGGCGATATGGTTTTGATGGTTAATCAGGGCTAAATGGAGTGCCGCGGCGATCGAGTCGAATTCTTGGCCTGTTAGTGGATTGGCAAATTTCTGCAACAGCAACATGCCCCGGTGTTGCAGATCGGGAGTCGATGGAGAAACTGGCGTCGCGATCCAGTCGCCTTTGCAAAGGCAGCGTTCGGCATCTAAAACGTCAGTGAGGAATGCTTGCGAAGGTTGGTCGGTGAGTATTTCTGCCAACGTTCGCCATTGGCCTTTGATGCCTTGGACAACGGCGGTGGTGGTCGCGCCGGTGGCGTCGTTGATGTGTTTGACCGCAGCGCGCAGGAAGTTACTTTCATCGTGACAATGAAGCGAATGGTAAATCAGTTCAGGCAACAGCATAGGCCCATGGTTACCTTGGACGATTCGATCGGTCTGGGCTTGTTGGCGCATGGTGGGAATTGGATCAGTGCAAGTCGGTAGTCGAAAACGAGCAGCGATGGTTGGATCGCAAGATTTATCGATGGAATTTACCAGACCGTCGTCAATTTGACACTTAGGGGCAATGAAGAAGCCGGCGCGTTGTGGTAAATTGCTGAAAATCTGGCCCGCCCGATTCCAGCGCGGGCCACACTGAGAAGCGCTAACGATGTAACTTCTTGGTATTTGAAAACGCATTTTGAGGAAAGCTGAGAGGAATGTTATGGCGGGTATGTTCGAAGGTAAAAAAGGTTTAATTCTCGGGGTCGCCAACGATCGTTCGATTGCATGGGCGATTGCGGACAAAATCATGTCCGAAGGCGGCCAATGTGGTTTTACCCATCTCCCCGACCGGGAGGACGACGACAAAAAGAAAAACCATCGGCGCGTTCAAAAGTGTTTAGAAAAATCAGATTACCAAGATCAAGCCAAATTCTTGGTTCCCCTTAATGTTCAGGACGACGAACAAATCGCTAGCGTGATGGACACGGCCAAACAAGAATTTGGGAAAATCGATTTTTTGCTACATTCGATCGCGTTTGCCGATCGAAATGATTTGCAACGCGACACCGTTGAAACCAGCCGCAGCGGTTTCAACATGGCGATGGAAATCAGCTGTTACAGTCTGATCGCTGTCGCCAATGCTGCCCGGCCGATTCTTTCGGATCGTTCGGCGATTGCGTGTATGACGTACTTCGGTGGTGAAAAATGTGTTCCCGGTTACAACGTGATGGGAATCTGTAAAGCGGCGCTGGATGCAACGATGCGTTATCTGGCCTACGATTTAGGCCCCGCAGGTGTACGGGTCAACGCCTTGAGTGCCGGCCCATTGAAGACGTTGGCCGGAAGCGCCGCCGGCGTTGGCGATATGTTGAAAATGTACGAACACATAGCAATGACGGGCAAGAACATTTCGCACGAAGACGTTGGGAAGTCCGGGGCGTTTTTACTGTCAGATCTTTCCGAAGGCATCACCGGCGAAGTACTTCATATCGATGGCGGCTACAACGCGATGGGTTCGCCTGGACGTTTGACGAACATGTTGGCTTAATGATTGTCCCTGAACAACGTCCGTGATGTTCATAAATCGCGCTCGCCGTTTTAGTGCGCGACCATGATTCTTTTTGCCGTTGTCGAGTCTTCGTTTCGAAGACTCGATGCGGAGCGATAAAGATTGCCTGATACGCCGGTCGAAACCCCAAATTTGTCAGCGACAAATCAAGCGCGTCACCAACGGCATTTCGGTGTTAGCTAAAAAGTGCTTTACTAAAAAAGATCTTACGCGTCGGGTGCTGAGTAACGCGGAAAAAACAAACGTGGGGATTGGGTCGGCGACCCGTTTGTGCGCGCGTCTTTATGTTTTACCGTCAGCCGATCACGTACGTGTCTGTGGTCGTTAAAACACGTACGCTTTTGGCTAACGGTTAAACGAAATTAAAATCGCAAGCCTGAAAATTCCGAATTTGTCAATCGCGCGATCCCAAGGTGGGACAGGTGAAGTGGGAACTTTTTCCATCCATAATCCTACCGTTATCTAGGACCGTGATTGGCCGCGTCTACTGGTGTTTACCTGCGTTCGCCCAAAAATCCGGCACGGTGCAGAAAGTAGATCAAGGTCATCAACGACGTGACAAAAGCCGCGACGTAGGTCAGCGCCGCAGCACCGAGGACTTTGTCGATGCCGTAGCGCTCTTGTTCAGAAACGATGCCCGCTTGGACGACCAATTGCTTGGCTCGGTTGCTGGCGTTGAATTCGACGGGCAATGTTACTAATTGAAATAACAGCAACAGTCCGTACAAACATGCCCCGATGACAAAAACGACGGAGCCGATTGCGCCGCCGATTCCCATCAGCATCAGTCCACCCATCATCGTCCATGTGCCGAATTTAGAACCGATTCCTGTGGCTGGCACCAACAGGCTGCGCCACTTCAGCGGAAAGTAACCGGTGGCGTGTTGGATGGCGTGTCCGGCTTCGTGTGTCGCGACGCCGATCGCGGCGATGGATGTCTGGTCAAACACGGGGGTGGAAAGGGCGAGTGATTTTGTGGTTGGGTTGTAGTGATCGGTTAGAGAACCATCGACTCGAACGACCCTGACGTCGGTAATGCCGGCCTCATCGAGCAATTTCTGAGCCGCTTGTTGGCCGGTATAGCCTCGCTGGCTGGGAACTTGAGAGTACTTGTTGAAGCGGCTTTTCACCAACCAGGACGCGCCGCCCGACAATGCCATGCTGGGCAGTAACACCATTAGCATATACATCGGGTCAAAGCCCATCATTGCGATCGGGAAACTGAACGAAGACAAGTTAAATAAATCAAACATGGGTGGAAATCTTTCAGTCGGTCAAAATTTTCGTTCGACCGTTTTCAATACAACAACGGAAATTAGCAGAGTTTAATCTTTGCGATATTCGACCGGCAAGGCAATACGGATCGAGTCGGATCTGTTTTGTAACGCAAGCGACTCAATTTCACGTCGGTAAAATCCGACGTTACCCAGCGTTATTGAGTGCTCAAGCGAAAGCACCATCGAACCGATCCAGTGGGACTCTTTGTGGAGAGGTCGGGGACGACGTTGACCTGCGACCCTACAACAATCAAACCGGTGGAATGATGTTGTGGGTGGTGAGGATGCATCGCGATGTTAGCACTAGGGGTTCGAAGGCTGATGTTTTCCCCGACCGACGTTGCTTGCACGTCTGCAGCGACTTCGTATTTGGATCCTACGGTGGCATCCACGGCCTTGATTAAGCACGCCATGTCGAAGAAAACAATCGAATTGTTTTCGACTGAAACCGACGTTGACCAGTGGCTTTTCCCTGCCATGCCCACGCCAAGAATCGCTTCGCCGGTGGGGAGGTCGTGATGGCTGATGTCTTGCAGCGGGGGGCTGGGCGGCCAGGTTTGCAGATCGTCGCCCTCGATAGACGTCAGCAGCAGCGTTTCCAGGTCTCCGTCGACCAAGAAGATTTTGTGGGACCAGCGATCGCTGTTGTTAGAGATTTTTTGAAATGTGACCTTGAGTCTGGGGGTCGAAATTTGAGGCATAGTTGTCGAGGAATGAGTGAAAAAGAAAGCCAAGGTCAACAGAATTTCAAATCCGCTGAATTTCCAATTTGGTTTTTTAGAGAACTTAGCCGCACCGAACGGGCCAATGGTCTGTCAGTTTTTGTCAAGTCAATGTAGCGGTATTGGCCAGAATTCCCTTCCAAATGCTCTTCTTCTAAACGCTAATGCAACCATACAGAACTCTGGCGAATCCTGTTACGCAAACGCGCACCTATTACATTCTTGGATGAACCTTGGATTTGCGAGCCGTGTTCGATTTGCGCTATGTTCCTTTAGCCAACCAGTTGAGGTAAGCGTCTAAGAATCCTTGAATTTCACCATCAAGAACTTTGCTGAAATCGCCCATGCTGTACCCGGTCCGTGCGTCTTTGACGCGCTGGTCAGGGTGCAAGAAGTAGTTTCGGATCTGTGAACCAAAACCGACGCGCTGTTTGTTTTGGTATTTGCTGGCTTCTTCGGCTTCGCGTTTTTCGTCTTCGATTTGAGCCAGTTTTGCCCGCAGCATCTTCCAGGCTTGGGCGCGGTTCTTATGTTGTGATCGTTGGCTTTGGCATTGCACAACGGCACCCGAGGGAATGTGTTTAAGCCGCACCGCGCTATCGGTTTTATTGACGTGCTGCCCACCGGCGCCGCTGGCCTTGTAGGTTTCGGTGACGACGTCTTTTTCGTCAATTTCGATCTCGATTGAATCCCCGACTTCGGGCGTCACATCGACCGCCGCAAAACTGGTTTGGCGTTTACCTTCGGAATTAAATGGGCTGATGCGGACAAGACGATGGGTGCCCGATTCGGCTTTTAAATAACCGTATGCCATTGGGCCACGGATCGCGATTGCGGCGCTATTGATGCCGGCTTCCGAGTTGTCCGACCGTTCTAACAGTTCGATTTTATAATCCTGCTTCTGCGCCCAAAGGGTATACATCCGCAGCATCATCTCCGCCCAATCGTTGGCGTCAGTTCCGCCGTCGCGCGCATAAATCGTAAGGATCGCATCACAGCTGTCATGCGGGCCGTTGAGCAACGCCTTGAGTTCGAGGGCGTCGAGCTGTTTTTCCAGCGACTGGATTTCGCTGCGGATTTCACCTTCGATCGATTCGTCCTCTTCAGCCATCTCGATCAGCGCTGACAGGTCTTCGCCGCTGCTGCCCAATTCGGTTAGTGGCGTGATGATCGATTTAACAGCCTTGAGCCGTCCCACAGTTTCCTGAGCCGCTTCGGTGTCGTCCCAGAAGTCAGTTTTCGCCATCTGGGCTTCTATCGTTTGGATGTCTTTGAGTTTTTGATCGTAGTCAAAGACTGTCTCGGAGCTGATTGATGCGTTGGCTGATTTCGTTGGATCGGTCGATCAATTCTGAATCCATAAAGGTTTTTTCAAAGCGTTAAAAGAGGAGAGAGGAAAGCGGACGTTGATCGCCAAAGGGTTGCCATGATCGCAAAAAAAAATTGCTTACGTGGCAAACCCGCAGCGAAAAATGCTTGTGTCAGGGCCAATCTTAGAGGGATTATTTGACAATGACAACGGCTGAAACTTAAACCAATGTCGCGGCCGCTGGAACTGGGAAGCTTTCGCAGAGTTCCTTGATTGCGTTTTGGATCGAAGCCAGTTGAGCTTCGTCTTGAGGATTGGACAGCGCGGCGATGATCCACTGTCCGATTTGACGCATCTGATCCGAGCCCATACCGCGGGTGGTTAGCGCCGGGGTGCCGATGCGGATGCCACTGGGGTCCATCGGTTGACGTTGGTCGTAGGGGATCATGTTTTTGTTGATGGTGATGCCGCATTTGTCCAAGGTTTCTTCGGCGATGCTGCCGCCGATACCCAATGGCGTGACATCGACCAAGACCAAATGGTTATCGGTTCCTCCGCTGACCAGACGGAGGTCGGTTTTCAGCAGTTCGTCGGCCAATGCTTTGCTGTTGTCGACAACGTTTTGGGCGTACTGTTTGAATTCGGGCTTCATGGCTTCGGCAAAACAAACAGCTTTTCCGGCCACGACGTGCATCAAGGGTCCGCCTTGCATGCCCGGGAAGACCGCCGAATTGATTTTCTTTGCCCATTTCTTTTTGCACAAAATCAAACCCGCGCGAGGTCCACGCAAGGTCTTATGGGTTGTGGTCGTGACAAAATCCGCGTAGGGAACGGGACTGTTGTGGACTCCGCCTGCAACCAATCCCGCGTAGTGTGCCATGTCGACGAAAAGAAGCGCTCCGTGTTCATCAGCAATTTCTTTGAATTTTGCGTGGTCGATTTCGCGCGGATAAGCACTCGCACCGGCGACGATCATTTTTGGTTTGTGTTCCTTCGCCAACGCCGCGACCTGATCAAAGTCGATACGGTTAGTATCTTTGGTTACGCCATAGTTGACGAAGTTGTACAGTTTGCCCGACAGGTTCAACCGCATGCCGTGGGTCAAGTGCCCGCCGTGTGCTAAATCCAATCCCAGTACCGTGTCTCCGACGTCCAACGCCGACAAATATACCGCTTGGTTGGCCTGCGAACCGGAGGTGGGTTGCACGTTGGCGTACTCGGCCCCGAACAGTTCTTTGGCCCGATCCCGTGCGATGTCCTCGATCACGTCGACGTGTTCGCAACCTCCGTAGTAACGACGACCGGGATAGCCTTCGGCATATTTGTTGGTCAGGATGCTACCGGCGGCTTCCATGATCGCCGGGCTGGTATAGTTCTCGCTGGCGATCATCTCCAAGCCGTTTTGCTGCCGTTCGGCTTCGTCACTGATGGCATTGAAGATTGAGGGATCCTGATTTTGCAAAAAATTCATTGGTTTACCGAATTCGGTTAGAAGATTATGGGTTGGTCGACTGGTGCTGCGGCGGACGTGATGGACAGCGCGTGCCTGACAATCCGACTGCGACGGCTATTATTGTTTACTTATTTTATTTTCTCAATGGTCACTTTTAAGTGGCCGGAGTTGTCATTTAGTCTTGCCGGCGATTCGTTGATCCGTAGTGCCAAAATACCGTCTTGGTTGAAAACAATCGGTGTTTGGGTGCTGCCTATCGGGATTTGGTGGATTTTGTCGGGTCCCCCGGTGATTACCGCTGCTATTAGTTTGCCCAAAGGGTGCCCATCATAGTATTCCACAGTAACGCCTCCGGATTCGCAACGCCAAGGCTTTATGGTTTGCCCAACGACGAATTGGCCTTCTCCAACGATCCGGTACCGATCACCAGAGATAACCGAAATTCCAGTCGATTGCCAACTGGAAGTCGCGGAGATTTCGAAGCTGCCATCAGGGGTTTTGCGAGCAGTTTTAAGCATCGCTGCAGAGACGTCGGTCCCATAATTCACTTCGTGGATATAGCGGTACCAATCCCCAGTCAGTTCGTCCCAGTCAGGTTCCAGTTTCGACCGCAGTCTCGGACTGAAGCTGAGTATGGGCTGATTTAGGCGTGTCGGGAGCTTGGCGAAAATTTGTTCCGAAAGAGGGTGATTGGCCAAAAATTCGCACGCGGCCCACGACCAAGCGTAGGCGTTAACATCACGAAACGCCGTCGGCGGAGTCTCAAAGATATCATCAAGCGACTTGGGCGGGGTTTGGGCCAACATTTTCTTCAGAAGGTTGACGCGGCCCCAACCGGGCGTCAGTGATTTGTCGGTGATTGTATGGTTGAGCTTTAGTCCTTGGTCGTCCCATTGGTGCAGCGCGATCCACTCGGCCATGCCTTCTGAGTACCAGGGTGGCCCCGACGAGCCCAAGAACCACTGCATAAAGGCATGGGTGCCCTCGTGGAGGATCAAGTGCCGGGTGTAGTAGTCGTCCGTTTGAATGTAGACCCAAAATTCGTGACCACGGTTATAACCGGCCGGAAATTTAGGCAGATCTTGAGGGATCAATCCAGCATTCCCGATGCGTGTCTCGTTTTGCATAATGACGGCGGTCAGTTTCCATCGTTGGGCGGATTGGCTGTCGATATCGAACAAGGCACACCATTGGATCGTCGCCGCGTCAAATAGGTCCACCCATTCTTCGCGCTTCGTTTCGTCGTCAAGATCGCTGTAAAGGTTGATGTGGACGCCGCGGTTAACAAACACCCCCGCATCGGCAACCCGGTCCGAATCGATCGGCATCGCAGGCGGCATTCGCCGGTTCAAGCGTTCCATTTCAAGCGATTGAGCGGTTGTGTTTTCCTCAGATTGAGCCAAGGTAGAGCAAACCCAGCAAGCGCTGATTCCGATCATCACCACAGCGCGTATTAGCAGAAGAAATTGTTTCATGGTTTCATTTAGCTCCGGCAGGCATGGGTCAAGCATAAGTCAACCGAGCGATTGGTCAAGCAACAGGCCGCTTTGTCGGTTTTGTGTTGTGGTTAGTCGGTTCTTGTTTTCAGCCCAAAAAATACAAAAGATGAAACCCGTTATAAATTTTCTACGCACCGCCGCACCGGGCCCTTCAAGCAACTCAACATCTTGCTGGTTTTTGGTGACCGCACTGGTATGTGCTTCGGCAGGCTGCATTCAACCCCAGACCGACGAAGTGGTAGTGCTTTGTGCACTTGATCGGGAATTTGCAGCTCCTGTGCTGGGCGAAGCAGAAGTCGATTGCGATTTGCCGATGCGCGTTAAGTATGACATCGAGTCCAACAAAACGGTCGGGTTGACGAACGAAATCATTCGCAACGGCCAACGGCAACGCGCAGATTTATTTTGGAACAACGAGATCCTGCATACGATCCGGTTGCAAAGATTGGGATTGTTGGCGTCCGTTGAAACGACTCATTGTGCCCGTTTTCCCAAACGTTTTATGTCGCCCACCGGGCATTGGTTTGGGTTCGCAGCGCGCGGACGCGTTTTGATCGTCAATACAGATTTAATGCGCGTTACCCATCAACGTCCCAATTCGTTTGCCGATTTGGCGGAAGCCCGATTCGCAGGCAAGTGTACTTTGGCCCGCCCCTTTTTTGGAACCTCGGCCACGCATGCGGCTGTGATGTTTGATCGTTTAGGACCGTCCGAAGCGGCCAGACTTTATTCCGCCATCGCGCACAACGCAGTCCTCCAAGGCGGCAATAAACAGGTCGCCGAAAAAGTCGCCGCCGGCCAATTTCTCTTCGGGCTGACCGATACCGATGATGCGTTGGTCGAAATTGATGCCGGAAAACCAGTCGTGATCGTTTTCCCCGACCAAGGCGACCAAGAAATGGGAACCTTGCTGATCCCCAATACTTTGTCCGTGATCAAAAACGGCCCCCACACTCCGCAGGCGACGCGACTGCTGCAGCGGTTGTTGATGGCCGACGTAGAAGAACGTTTAGCCGCCGGTGCCAGCGGCCAAATTCCGTTGGCCACCGACGTTGCGGCGCGGTCGCGTGTCACCGTCGATGGGCTCAAGGTTATGGCAGCCGATTTCGAATCCGCAGCGGATTGCTGGGAGGCTTCGGCAAGCCAACTGAAACAGATATTTCCTCTGGGAAAGTGAGCCTGTTATTGGTTCTCTCAGGAAGTCAATGGCTACTGGTTCTTGTCGCTGGATTGGTCGGAATTCCAAGTTGGTCCATTGAAGGGAGTTTAGGCTGGGGTGTCATGTTTTTGCTCACGCTTGTTTTGTTTTGTTTCTATTGGCCGATGGCCGGGCCGATGGTTGTATTGCCTGTCCCCTCTTTTCGGTGCGGATCATCTTTCGATGTTCAATGCCGGCATCTAAATAGACGTCCCCGAAAGCTTCAAAGCCATGTCTTTGATAGAAGTTAATTGCTGCCACTTGAGCGGATAACTCGAATTTGTTGGCCCCTTCGGCTTTGCCGATTTCGATCAACCGACTTAAGATGGCACCGCCAACGCCACGACTGCGGTTAGGATGTAACACCGCCATGCGACCGATGGTGGCGGTACCGGTTTCCACCTTAATACGCCCGGTTCCGATGGGATGTCCGGCGACATCCAACGCCAGCACCGAGCGAAACTGATCGTCATCGTTGGTCCATTCAAGCGCCGGATCGATTCCCTGTTCGATGACAAATACTTGTCGCCGTAGGGCGCGGGTCGCATCAGCGTCTTGTGGCCAGTGGGCGGTGCGAATGTGGAACCGATTCATGAAAACGTTTGCCGCCAAAATTTAAATAGGAGTTTTTTTAAACGTGACGCCTTCTAACATGATTTCACCGGACGTCGATAAATTGAGTTTTGGCAATCATCAGTTTGCGGTGACGCGCCCCCACGCCTTTGGCATCGTTATCCAAGGCAGTGGTGATTACTTGCACGATGTGTTGCTTAACGGTGACAACAAGGATGCATTTTTGCAAGTGATTGAACGCGCAGGTTTGGTCGTTTGTAAAAACGTCGATACCAATGATGCCACCTATCGTCGAGTGCGGGGAAAATCCAGTGGCGGCAAACTCAGCCAAGCCGAATACTATCATCATGACGGATGCAGTTGTCCGGTGAAACCAGCGGTGGTGGAAATTCGGCTGCCGCACCAACCGATCCGCCGTGATGTGGCGACTGCGATTGCGCCTTTTGTGGACGTGATCAAAGCGCTATTGAATTGCTTGCCAGCCCACCTGCGCGTTGATCCCCAGATCGTATCGGCGATCGATGGCTTTTCGGGCGATCCTGAAAGTTGGCCTCCAGTCGAGCAATGGGATAAACTCCAAGGCCAAGTTACTCGATTGGTTCGGCGGGAGATGGACGCTGAATCGTGTCGCAGCTTCTTTCGAGATGTCGACGTTGCAGCGGGGGCATACGTAGTGCCGTGGGAAATGGGCGAAAGCCGATTGATGCTCAATAATCATGCCGATTTAACCAGAACCATGCAGCACCGTCGTTCGTATCAGAAGTTTAGACAGCCGAACGAACAAAATGGTAGCTTAGTCAAACGCTGGACTGCCGAAGAGTATCCAGGAGAGACCGTTTAAGTTTGCCTTTCCGCCACGCCAACCAGGCAGGGGGTAAGCCGCCTAATTGATTTATTCGGCCCGGGCGGTCTTTCGGTAATAAAGTTTCAGGGTTGTTTCGACCGGCCTCGGAAAAACTATCATGTGCCGATTTTCATCAATCTGTTTGCTCGCCATTGCGCTGGTGTGTTCCGGCGTCACGGGAGTCTGTGTGGCTCAAGAAGGATTCGCGCGGCAGCAGATTGAATTCTTTGAAAATCGGATTCGGCCTTTGCTGGCTAACCGCTGCCAGTCGTGCCACGGAGGAAAAAAATCAGAAAATGATTTACGGGTCGATGCACGAGATTATCTTCTTCGTGGAGGGGCCAGTGCGCGGCCTGCGGCAATTCCGGGCGATGCCGATGGCAGCCTATTGATCGCCGCGGTCAGCCATGAAGCTGATTACGATATGCCGCCTGATGGGAAACTGTCCGATCGCGAGATCGCGGATTTAAAGCGCTGGATATCCGAAGGTCTGCCCTGGCCGGAAAACGAATCGGTGGTCGTTGAACAAACGTTCGAGGACCGTTTGACCCAGCAACGGAAAAACCACTGGTCCTTCCAACCGATTCTTCGACCTCAAGTTCCAGACGCCGCCCGGGTAATGGGGGCCACGCCGATCGATGCTTTTTTACTTGAAAAGCTTCAGCAGCACGGTCTCGCGTTTTCGCCACCGGCCGATAAAGCCACTTTGATACGAAGATCCACGTTTGATTTAACCGGATTGCCGCCAACCTTTGAGGAAGTCCAATCCTTTGTCGCCGACCATGATCGAGACGCTTATGGGAAACTGGTTGACCGTCTATTGGATTCACCGCATTACGGTCAACGGTGGGCTCGGCATTGGTTGGATGTGGCGAGGTATGCCGACACCGCAGGTTACGCGTTGGATGACAACTCGCGCGATTACCCGTTCGCGTATACCTATCGTGATTACGTCGTCCGAGCGTTCAATGCTGATTTGCCGTATAACGAATTTGTGCGTCAGCAATTGGCGGCCGATCAATTAACTGATGATCCGCATGACCCTGCGTTGGCGGCACTGGGATTTTTAACGGTGGGTCGGAAGTACCTTGCGAGGCCTGACGTGGTCGACGACCGTATCGATGTCGTCACACGTGGCTTGATGGGTTTAACGGTAGGTTGTGCCCGGTGTCATGACCATAAATTCGATGCCATTGCCACCGAAGACTATTACGCTCTGTACGGCGTATTCAATAATTGCGACGTCCCGGATAAACTTCCCGTCGTCGGCCGACCGCCATCGTCGGCTGGAGATTTTATCGCTGAACTGAACGTTTTGAAGGCTGCGGTTGTTGCGGCAAAAGAAGATGCTCGGAATTCGACACGCAGGCATGCGCTGGAGCACATCGATCAGTACGCCGTTGCCGCGCTGCTGGCCGAACCAGAAGACCGATTGCGTTCTGCTGGCGTGATAGATCTGTCCACCGAGGCCTATCGTGGCTCAATTCCAGACGCGCTGTCTAAACATTGGCGAAGTAAATCCGACAAGGCGTTGGTCGCAAAAACATTGGCGGCGTTAGAGCAAGAATTATCATTCACTCGCCGTCAAGTGATCGCTCGACAATTCGCAGCGCCGTTGAAAGTGGTCGCCGACCGTTACCTAGGCCCAGAGAATTTTGGTCTTCCTTGGGAAACCGTATTTCCTGCATCAAGTCAGCTACATGGGGCCGCGTCGTTGCTGTTAGGCCCAGATGGGCCGCTACAGTGGCGGTTTGGACTGTTTCGAGTATTAATTAAGCGTTCGGATTTGATCGCGATCCGGAAACGAAAGGCCGCCGTAACGGTACATTTGGGGACCTCCCCGCGCGGTTTTGATGCCGCGATGGTGGTGAAAGATCGCAGTAAAATCGAACCGCCTTACATTATGATACGCGGCGACGTCGATCGTCGAGGCGAAACGGTTCCGCGCCGTTTCCCCCAGATCTTCTTCCAGGGCCGGCGGAAAAACTATTCCCAAGGAGCGGGGCGCTTGGAGTTGGCCAACGATATTGTGCGGCCAGACAATCCGTTGACCGCGCGGGTGATCGTTAATCGAATTTGGATGCATCACTTTGGCAATCCATTGGTCGGCACGCCCAGCGATTTTGGCATCCAAGGCGAACCTCCAACGCATCAAAAGTTGCTCGATTGGATGGCAGCTGATTTTATGGATTCGGGTTGGTCGTTGAAAACGTTGCACCGAAAAATCATGCTCACTGCCGCCTACCAGCAGTCCAGTCGGTCAACCGCAGTCGGTCGAACGATCGACGTTGAAAACAAGTGGCTGTGGCGGATGAATCGGCGACGGTTGGAAATAGAGGCGCTGCGTGACGCGATGTTGTCGGTGGCGGGACGCTTGGATTTGTCCCTTGGCGGTCGGGGTGTGAAACAGTTTGAACCGCCCTACGATCAACGCCGTACCCTTTACGGATTGATCGATCGTCAGCAGCTCGCGGCTGAGTTGCGGATATTTGATGTCGCCAGTCCCGATCAAAGCACCCCAAAACGCTCGCGCACCGACGTACCGCAACAGAGTTTATTTTTAATGAACAGCCCGTGGGTGGTCGAACAGGGCGATGCGTTAGCCAAACGCGCCGCAGTAGGAGGCGAATTGAGCCAGCACGATTTCGTGGACCGGTTGTTTCGGTTGGCGTTGTCGCGCGATCCAACGGCCCAAGAACGCGCTGCGATGGTTGGCTATATCACGTCAGCGGATTCCGACGGGCGTCAACGCGCCGGCCATTTGATGCTGATGATGAACGAGTTTGGGTTTATCGATTAACGTCCTGCCGTCAAAAAGTGCCCTCTTTGGAGCGTCGAAGCGATGATGAACAACGAACAACGATCGCCACTATTGCTCGGGTTTAATCGGCGAAGCCTGCTGCGGCGTTGCGGGACGGGTTTGGCTGCGTTGGGTTTGGCGGGAGTGTTGGGCGACGCGCGATTGTTGGCCAACACCGAAGGTACCGGTAGCGCTGATGGAAGTGCATTGGCACCTAAAACGACTCATTTTCCTGGCACCGCGAAACACGTGATCCACCTGTTCATGAATGGCGGACCTTCGCAGGTTGACACGTTTGATTATAAACCGGAACTGCAAAAGTGGGCTGGCAAGGCGCTGCCGCTGAGTTTCCCGACCGAACGTAAGACCGGCGTCGCGTTCGGTTCGCCGTTTAAATTCCAACAGTACGGGGAAAACGGAACTTATGTGAGTGAACTGTTTGCACACACCGCACAACATATCGACGACATCGCGATTATCAATTCGATGCAGGCCGATGCGCCCAACCATGAACCGTCACTGTTGCTGATGAACTGTGGGCAGTCGCGTTTGGTCAGACCCAGCATGGGTTCGTGGGTGACCTATGGCATGGGTAGTGAGAATCAGAACTTACCCGGATTCGTGGCGATGTGCCCCGGCGGTTATCCTGTTAAGGAAGCTCAAAATTGGCAGTCCGGTTTTCTGCCGGGAGTGTTTCAAGGAACTTACATCGATACCCAACACCAAGAAATCGAAAAATTGATTCGCCACGTTCGCAGCGGTCGGCTTTCTGATCAACAACAGCGTCAGCAGATCGACGCTTTGCAGAAGCTGAATCGAATTCACCGCAATCGACGACGTGACGATGCTGCCCTTGATGACCGGATCGCGTCTTTCGAGTTGGCTTATCGGATGCAGATGGAAGCCACCGATGCGTTTGATACTTCACAAGAACCGATCGCCGTTCAGGATGCTTATGGGGATGGTCCCCAAGCGCGCCAGATTCTCATCGCGCGGCGATTGGTAGAACGTGGCGTCCGTTACGTGCAGGTGTGGCACGGTAAGCGACAGCCTTGGGACAACCATGATGATCTTGAAACGCAACACCGCAGGTTGGCCGGAGAATGTGACCAAGCCATCGGCGCGTTGCTGACGGATTTGAAGCAACGCGGGCTGTTTGAGGAAACGTTGGTGCTGTGGGGGGGCGAATTTGGGCGCACCCCGGTGGTTGAAATGCCTACCGAAGGTGTCAATAAAGGTAAGGTTAACGGTAGGGACCACAATCATTATGGGTTCACCGTTTGGATGGCCGGCGGAGGGGTCAAAGGTGGACAGGTCTATGGCAAGACCGATGCGTTCGGTTTCAAAGCAGTAGAAAATCCGGTGCATGTCCACGACTTGCACGCAACGATTCTGCATCTGTTGGGGTTCGATCACAAACGATTAACGTATCGATATGCGGGGCGCGATTTCCGTTTAACCGATGTGCATGGAAAAGTGGTCGGCGCACTGGTTTAGCCGGTCCCTGCGACCTAACCATTGGGACTCAACCATTGGGACTTAACCGGTGGCATGGTTCCTTCGACCGAATGTTTCGATCAACCACCCGCGCTGGTAGCGGCGAACTGTCTTCTGATTTTCGAATCGCTATCATTGAGGGGGTATGACTGAGGGCCGCGATTCTTTTGTCGCCCAACCGATTTTCACCAACGGGATCATTGGTTTTGGTTTTGCTCGATGGATCGTTGTTGGGACTTCCATTGCGCGATCAGTTCAGCTTTTTCTAATCGGTCATGGAAGATTCGTTCGACTTCGTCGTCGTTGGAAAGCCACATAACGGCGATACCGACCGCGAGCACCAACATGGCGGCCCAGATCAGCGGGCTAACAGATCCCAAATTCAATCGACTTCCCTGTTGGGGTCGAGCCATCCAATTGGCGGGATCTTGCCAGCCTAAGGTCGTGTACCGCAGATTTTCGGTTTCCGCAGAAAGGGAGGTTGTATTCTCCGCGTGGACCGATGGGGACCACGGAAGGACGATCACCGCCGCGACCTGAACCACGGCGATAATTACAACTGTCCACAACAACCCCAAGCAAAGCCCGAATGCGATCTTGGAAATGGATCCGCAAGAGAGCGCAAAGCTGACTTGTTGTGTTCGCATAGTGTCGCATTGGGAGGATGCCATGGGGTGGTAAACACGTCGCTGATGACGACCAAGCCTCAAAAAGCACCAGATATGCCAAGGGTTCGAACGAGAGCCTTGGTTTACTTTTTCTAACGCTAAAAAGCGGGTGAAATTGTTTTTTGAGGAGAAGTCGTCATGGTTGTCATGTTGAGTTTTGGCAACATGCTGGTAACGGGGTGATGTGATCATGCCACAGTGTCGTTTTAATGCAACATAGGAAAATAAATCGCCGCGCAGATTCATAAGGCGAACGTTTAGAGTTGTTGCTACAATAGGCGAACGAATTTTTTTGTAAACAACTTTCAACAGCGAAGGCGGCTTGGTTGACCCTCTGGCGGGGTCTATCTAAAGTAAGTGCGCAATGAACGGCATGCTCGTGATTGCTTGTTCGTTGTGCTCTTGGGCAACCCACCGCTAATTTATTTGCCGCCCTGCTGCGTCGCCAGTTCGCTTTGTGGAATCGTTTCAGCGGTCTAAAGGATTGAAATACGATGTCAACGAAAACCAAAAAAGAAACCCCATCCGAACCCGAGGGCAACGGCCAGCAACCGGTTGCTGATAACCATGAAGCGAATCAGCAGGCGGCCGTCGATCGAATGGTGGCCCGGTTCACTGAACAACGACTCGAAAAAGACGTCGATAAATTGTTCCGCGCCTTGGTGAAACTGGAAGGCAGTGACCTTCATCTCAAGGTCGGTAAACCACCGATCGTGCGCGTCAACGGAACGCTAAAACCGCTCAATCGTCCACCGATAGAGATGGAAGAAATGGCACGGTTACTGTTTCCGATGATGAACGACCGGAACCGAAAAATCTTCGACGACGAAGGCGGTGCTGACTTTGCGTATGTGGTTGACGTCGACGGCACTGACTGGCGTTTCCGAGTCAACATGCTGCAGCAGTTAGGGAAAATTGGGTTGGTTGCCCGTCGTGTGAACAATCATATTCCAAACTTCGAAGGACTGTATCTGCCTCCCAAGGTCGAAACGTTATGCCATTTCGATCAGGGCATGATTCTATTGGCCGGTGTGACCGGTTCGGGTAAATCGACAACGATCGCGTCGATGCTGAATTATATTAACCGGACCTATTACAAACACATTTTGACATTAGAAGATCCGATCGAATTTGTTTTCACTGATGAGAAATGTTTGATCAATCAGCGCGAAATTGGAATCGACGTGGTCGATTTTGGCGTTGGGATGAAACATGCGGTGCGTGAAGATCCTGATATCATTCTGGTCGGCGAACTTCGTGACGAAGAGACTTTCATGACAGCCATCCACGCCGCTGAAACAGGGCATCTGGTTTTTGGCACGATTCACGCGTCGTCGGCTCCGTCTACGATTGGCCGTATTTTGGATCTGTTCCCTGAGGAGCTTCACGGAGCGATTCGAAACGCGATTGCCATGAACATGAAGGCGATCGTGGCGCAGAAGTTGTTGAAATCAATCAAACCAAATGTGGGGCGTGTTCCAACCTGCGAAATTATGACTTTCAACCCTACGGTTCGAAAGTTGATTTTGGAAGAAAAGGATCACAACCTGCCCGATGCAATTCGGATCGGTGAAGAAGAAGGCATGCAAGACTTCACTAAGAGTCTCAAAGGGCTGATCGATGACGAATTGATCGATCGTCCAACGGCTTTCGCAGTCGCTCCAAACAAAGACGAATTGAAAATGCGTCTCAAAGGCATCAATGTTTCAAGTCCTGGAATCATTTAATGAATCGTCGATTTTTTTACCTGCGGTTCAATTTGAGAACCACCGGTACGCTGGTTGTTGGTTCGGTTGGTGTGTTACTGGCGTTATTGATGTCATCCGACGCGCTGGCAGCCAGTTCCGCATTCGCGTTCAGCGATGGTTTGGCCCCCTTGTTCCCCTTGGCCGCGGTGAAAGGCGGTAACGCTTATCTAGCATGGTGGAAACTGGCGTTGGTTGTTTTTACGTTTGTGTTTTGGGTCCGTAATGCCGATTGGATCAACCAAGACGCGGTGAAATTGGCTGACGGAACGGAGATCATTCCACAATTTTGGAACCTGCTGAATGTGGGGGTTGGTGTTGTCGGATTCTTTGCGGCGATTTCGATACCAATTTTCTGGGTTGGTTACCCATTGTTTTTGTTGGCCGCACTGGTCCCAATGGTTTGTTATACGGTCGTTCGTCGGAAACAATTGAGCGTCAACCAGGGACTCCGGCAACGTGTTTCTGGGGATAGATCGGGAAGCCGAGGCGCCGCGACCGAAGTGTTGGCTCAGGATGAAGGCGTTGAATTGAGTTTTTCGCCGGCCGGGGAAACTGATGTGTTGCAGAAAAAGGCGCTGATTAACGCCCGGCAATCTTCCGGTTTTGTGCCGCTCAAGGAGATGCTTTTTGACGGCAAATCCAAACGCGCGGACATTATTCAAATCGACTACACACAGAACCAGGCGGTGCCCAAGTTATTCGTTGATGGAACATGGCACGCGATGGCGGCGATGGATCGGCCCAGCGGTGACGCGCTGCTGGTGAGTCTCAAGCATTTGGCGGGGCTGGATCCGAGTGAGCGTCGCGCGAAGCAAAAAGGGGTGTTCAATTTCAAATCGGAACTGGGCAAAGCCGAAGTTCAAGTTCGTTCCCAAGGCGTGAAAACCGGTGAAAAAGTGCGAGTGGAATTCGTGCGGGCCACCAAAGATTTGCTGAATTTGAAACAGTTGGGAATGCTCCCCAGTATGGCCGACAAATTTATCGCATGTTTGAATTCGACGGGCGTTGTGATCGTGTCGGCGCCGCCCAAACACGGATTATCGTCGACTTGGCAAGGGTTGCTGATGTCCGCCGATAGGCTTACGCGAGACTGTATCGGATTGGTTTCTTCCAATGAAACGGAAACCTCGATCGAAAACATCATTCCCAAAGAATACGAAGGTGACGATCGGGCGGTAGCGGCGCTCAAGGCGGCGCTGTTGACGCAGCCCGACGCGATAGCGCTGCCGGAGATTCCAAACGGCGAAGTGCTTGATCTGCTGTGCACGCAGGTGGTCGCCGATGGCCGGGCGGCGTGGTTGCAGGTCAACGCCGGTTCTGCCGCCGAGGCGTTGTTGCGACTTTATTCTAAGACTGGGAATCGCGAAAATTTTCGGGCCGCGACAAAATATGTTACCAATCAAAGGCTCGTGAGACGGCTTTGCGACGATTGCAAAACCGAAGCGCCAGTGCCGCCCAAAACGATTCAGCAGTTAGGGGGCGATCCCAAGAAGCAAAAAACGATCTTCCAACAGTGGCGGTTACCGCCCCCGGACCAGCGGGTCGACGAAAAAGGCAATCCTATCGAGTTCCCAACCTGTGAAACGTGTCGTGGGTTGGGGTATATCGGGCGGATTGGCATTTTTGAAATGATCAAGATGAACGACGCGGTGCGAGCATCCCTTAAGGAAACGCCAAATGTGGCCGCGATTGACAAAGCCGCAATCCAGTCCAAGGCGAAGGTGTCATTGAAATCCGGTGCCTATCAGCTGGTGTTGCTGGGGGTGACGTCGTTGGCGGAGGTGCAGGCGGCGCTGAAGAAGTAGACTTCAGCGCGATTGGATTGTCGTCGATCGGCGTTCGGGTTTTGCTTAGGGGTGGTTTGAGTTCGGCTTTGGTTTCCGTTTGGCCAAGATTCGCCCTTGCCACGGTGGAAACGTTGCTGAATCATCGTTTGCATCGTTAAATCACGCTACGACGCACCACCCCAAACTATACCAATCTAGACAATTCCACTCCAAACTATTTTTTTGTAGCAGATCAACTTTATGTCCTTCGATGAAGAATACGATCGGCCTCCGGTCAGCTTCACCCCTGCCGGTGATGACGATGAAGCTCGGGAAACGAACCTAGAGATGGTGAAACCGTCACCCGGTTACTTCACAGTGTCGGTGCTGATTGCAGAAGCGATTGTGAAGCGTTCGGAAGTCACGGTGTTGGACTACACTTCGAATCAGGTTACGGTTCGTTATCAGATTGATGGGATTTGGCATGCTGGGCCACCGATGGAGCGCGAAACCGGTGATTACATGTTGGCGACTTTGAAACAGTTGGCGGGGATGGATTACCGGGAACGCAGAGCTCGGCAAACGGGTAATTTTGCCACCGAATATCAAAAGACCAGACAAAAGATCCGCGTCGTATCCCAAGGCGTCAAAACGGGTGAGCGCGTTGCGGTTTATATAACGTGGAAGAAGGAGCTGATCGAGACCGTTGAAGAACTGGGGATGCGGTCGAGCATGAAGGAAAAGCTCCGTGAGGTGCTGCGGCGAGACGATTCGCATTTGCTGCTGGTGTCTGCCAAACCCGGGGAAGGTTATACGTCGGCTTGGCGGGGGGTTTTGAGCGCGTGTGATCGGCTGACGCGCGACTTCTTCGTAATCGAAGAGGAATCATTGGTGGAGCAAGAAGTCATCAATTTCGGCTCTATCACTTTCGATAAAGGCAAGGGCGAAACTTCGATGACGCCGCTGCCGCAATTGTTGTTAAAGGAACCCAACGTGTTGGCGTTCAACGATGTGCCCGATGGTGGATCCCTCAATGACATGATGGCAATATCTTCGAAGCATGACATGCCGATTTTTGTACGTGGACCGGGACGTAACTGCATCGATGCGTTATTGCGCATCGTGGGGCTGAAACCTGATCTGGAAAAATTTGCCAACATGTTGACCATGGTCGTTTGCATGAGGAAGCTGAGAAAGCTTTGCCAGACGTGCAAAGTGGACTATAAACCGCATCCGGACCTGTTGCGAAAATTGGGTCTGCCAGAAGGGAGGATTTCCGAACTGTATCGTCCGTTTGTCTATCGCGAAGGCATGGTCGATGAAGAGGAAAAAGAAGTCGAACCATGTAAAACGTGCGGTGGCATCGGTTATTACGGCTTAACGGGAATTTTTGAGATGCTAGAGGTTAACCAAACGATGCGCAGCGCGTTGTTGAAAAAGTCCGATCAACAGACGCTAAAATCGATCGCCCAAAAAAGTCGGCAGGTTACGATGCGTCAGGAAGGCGCGTTGTTGATCGCTCAAGGGATAACCTCGGTCGAAGAACTTCAGCGCGTGTTGTCGCTGAAGTAAGTGGCAAGTGAGTTAGATCATCAAGACGCGCAAGGAATGAAGTAAACGCCTTGCCCGAGACCTGCCAAGTATTGATTTATTTGTTGATTGTAAGATTATGATTACTTTAATTATCGTTTTGGTGTTCTTCGGCGTGATTGCCTGCACTTGGTGGTTTGGGATTTGGAGCAATTGCTTAACGCTGATCAATATGATTCTATCGGGTTTGATTGCGTCAAGTTTTTACGAAGGGTTGGCCACAGAGTTGGCTGGGAGTGTGGGCTACAAACCGCTGGTTGATTTTCTGGCCGTGTGGATTTTGTTTGTGGGCAGTTATTTGGTTTTACGAACGTTGACCGACATCACTTCCAGTCGCAAGCTGCACTTTGATCCGGTCATTGAAATGGTCGGTCAATCGGTATTGTCGGTGTGGATTGCGTGCGTATTTTTAGCCTTCACGATTTTCACATTACATTTGTCGCCGTTGACGCCGAGTGATTTTCAGGCCAACGCCACCGATTCGACTTTGGGAATCGGCCCCGATCGAATGTGGTTGGCGTTCATTCAAAGCCGTTCGCGCGGTGCGCTTTCGGCCAGCAAAGACGCAAATTTTCTGGCCCAGAAATATACTTTAGAAGATCACCCCGATGATGTGGAATTAAACGCGCGCGTTTTCGATCCCCGTGGAACCTTTATTCAAGAGAATTTGACACGCCGGACGGAATTGGCGACCAAGAAGACACTATCACATTGACTTTTTCTCAGTGATCTTTCATCCCCCGAGAAAGATGAGCCAACGGTGTACGGGTTCCGCCGGTGGCAGTGGCTTTGTTGCGAAAAAATAGGCGCTGGCGTTATTTGGTTTCTCCAGAGAATGCATTGGAGGTGGTTGGAATGTCCTTCAGTGAGCCAATCGGGAATGAACCAATCGGGAATTCTGGCGAATCTTACTACGATTTTCAAACTTGCCACTAAAATTTGGGAAGCGCCTTATTTCGAGTGCTGGCCTTTGATGCGGTAAAGGTGGGTGAGGCTGCGGAGGATCAAATCACCTTGGATCGCTGCGGGGCTGGCGTGAAATCCGTCGGCAAAATTGACTTCGGCCAAAGGTTCATATTGTGCAGCCGCTTTAAAAATGTGGATGGTACCTGCTTCATTGGCGGCCAAAATCTTTTCACCGTCGGTGATTGGCGAGGCCGCGAATTTTCCGCCAATACGCTTGGCCCAGACAGCTTTGCCCGTTTCGGCGTCGAAGCAAGAGGCGACGCCTTTGTCGTCGATCGCGAAGGCGAGTCCATCGACGATCACTGGAGTCGATTTTTTCGGAATGACTTTGGAACGTTCATACCGAACCATTGTTTGGGTGACGTCGCCTTGCCCAGAAGGATCAATGGCCAGCAGTTTCCCCATCCCGTTGGTCAACAGGACGGTGCCATTGCTGGTTTGGATGGGGCGCGCAGACGCGTTCATGCCGGCATGATAAACGGTCCATTGCGGTTTCCCGTTGGCGATGTCATAAGCGATCGTTGCCACCGCCGAAGGCGAAATGAGTAATTGTTTGTCCCTTACGTTCACGACTGTGCCGGTGCTGTAAGCCTTTTTACGGTCGCCATTGTCGGTGCCGTATTCGATGTCACGATTCGTCTGCCAAGCGGTTTCACCAGTTTGCTTATTCAGGGCGATGACAAACTGCTGATCGATGCCGTCCATCGCAACCATCAGAAGGGTTTTCGAGAGCACCGGCGAGGACGCGGGGCCGCGAAAGTGATCGCATTGAATGTCAGTTCTTTGCCATATTATTTTTCCATTGGTCGTGTCTAGGCAAGTCGTTCCGTAGCGTCCGAAGTGAACATAGATGCGTCCCGCTTCAATGGTCGGCGTTGGCGAAGCGTAAGAGTTCGCTTTGTGGCAGAAATAGGGCGTTTCGTTTTCGTGAATCAAAACGTCAAAGACTTGTTCGCCGGTTCGGACATCGAAGCAAATCGCAGACATACGTTTGCCATCGGGAGTGGCGGTGGTGACCCAGACTTGGTTGCCCAACACCACTGGCGAAGACCACGCTCGACCGGGGACGGGGGTTTTCCAGAGGACCTTCGACGGAGAAAAATCGACGGGGATTGCTCCGTCGGCGATTCGGCCGTTCCCTTGGGTGCCGCGGAATTCGTGCCATGCGTCTTGGGCGTAAGCCGACGAGATCGTCAGCGCGGTCGATACCGAAATGAAAGTCGAGACAAGGAGTGTAGATGCAAACCTAAGAATCATAGCGATGGATGGCATAACGTTGGAATTCCAAAGTCGGATAATGTCGGAGATGGATGATAAACCGCGATTCGAAGGATTAGTTCTGCCGCCACGTTCTTGGGTCGACACGATAGTACTTTTACAATAGCTCAAATAGCCTTGAATGTCCCTGTTGTAGTTTTCGGGGTTGTTCAAAAAAGGTTGCGCTACTGACAGCGAAAAATTCTGCTTTATTGGTGCCCCCGTAGTGGTCCAAGCGCGTCGTAATGCCTTGCGGTTTGCACCTCAAGAGTTCTGCAAATTCGCGGTTCACAACCTGTTTTCAGTTTCTGCACGTTTCAGGGGCTTCGATCATCACGCCACCGCCCGTTTCCCCATCGAGGCCGCCGAGCGCGTGAGCGAATTCATGAACGGCGAGGTTTTGCTCATCGCGGTCATCGCGGTCATTGCGCCCGCCGCTGATTGTGTCTTGTCAGGAGAGGGTGATCGGACCGTCCTGCCAAGTTTCGCCCGCGCGGTGGGAGTCTCTGGCGATCACGCCGTCGGTGGCCTGGCGGACAAAAGCGGCGGGGAAAATGATAATACTGGCGACGTTGTCAAAGTAAAAATCGTCCGCACCCAACAACAACAATGTCGCTTGGCCGGCGACGGTGTCTTTCATTTCTTCGGTCACAGTGATCCCATCGCAACCTTCCCAGTTTTTTTCGGCGACGAAAATTTTCGCGATGCGTTGTAGCCGTTGAGTTTCGTCAGCGGTCAATCCCTAACTTAAACGAACGTTTCGATGAAGATGCAATGACCACGATTCAGGCCGGGCGGCGGCAAGTGTTTTTTTGCGCCTTCGGTTTTTTAAACCAGTTGAACATCGGGAGTGTTATCCGGTCGTGGTGGGTGTTGAGCCTCTACGGGTTGGCCGCGTCGCGTATGATTTGCCAGACAACATCCACCATTTGGCGATGACCTTCTTGCGAAAGGTGAACTCCATCGACGGTGTTATGTTGTCTGCCAATGACGGAGTAAAAGTAAAGTTTAGGGGTTAGTTTAACGTGGTGCCGCGCTGCGATGTCGCGCTGGTGTTTTCCAAATTTGGTGTAAAATGGCGGCAGCGGTAATTCAAACATGAGCAACTGCCTATCACGGTTATTGTTGGGTTGCTCGTGATCGGCATCGTTCAGTGCGCAGATTAAGGCTTCCAAGTTGTCTGCGCACTCTGCTGCGGTGGTCCCACCGAGAACATCATTGCCGCCGATTTCGATAATGATTAGGTCGGATTGGATCGAATGTTGCTGGACCCTTTTTAGCGCCGAGGCAGCCGTTTCGCCGATATGGGAAATGTCTTGGATGCCCAAACCGTGATCCTCAGCCAGCAATTGAGGCCATGTTTTCCGACGGTCGTCGTTGCCGAGTCCTGCGGTGACCGAATCGCTTATCACCGTCACGGTGTTTACCGAACCGGTTGTAAGGGTTGAGGGTGAGGATTAGATGAAATGGGAATTCGGCGGCAGCCACGATCAGACAAACTCCAATCGTGAGACGCCGCGCGATGTTTCTCCATTTGGATTGATAACAAGAAATTGTCCAAACCAATAAAGCGATCACGAAAATACTGTAGATCCAGATCGGTAGCGAAGCGGCACCGACCAAGATCAGTACGCATCCAATCAACAGCGACAATCTTTTTAGCCGTTGCCCATGCCACGTGGATCGGGTGTTCGTGATCGTCGCCAGCATCACAAGTGTTAGGCCTGTGAACAACGCATGGCCGCTGGCGATGTGGTAGATGAATCCAGTACATCTTTTGCTCCTGTGATCTACCATTGCGTTCAATTGGCGTCGTTAGTGTTTAGTTTTCGTTTCCGGCGGTAGGCCCATCGTACTTCTGGCCGCCGGTGGATTGCCGCGTAAAAAATCAGCGATAGGCATTGGTTTCTTTCCGGCCGGTTGCACGGTGTTTAACGCTAACTGCCCTGCTCCGGTTTGGACGATCAGATCTGTTTTGTTCGACAGAATGACTTCGCCGGGAGTTGAAGTCGCCCGTTCCGACGAAACAACGGTTGCCTTGTGTATGATCAGTCGTTGTTCGGGCTTTCCCGCTGGCTGCCAGGTTGTGAAGGTGCCAGGCCATGGCTGGAATGCTCGGATTTGATTTTTTATTTCGACAGCGCTGCGCGACCACAGGATGCGGCCGTCGGATTTTTTCAAACGCGGGGCTTTAGTGGCTTGGGATGGTATTTGCTTGGTGCCGATTTCGGATTGCCGATCCCACTGCATCAGCATCGCGATGGACTGGTTGACCGCGTCGATGCCCAGTTGCGCCAATCGCGGTTCGATCAGTTCGGTGGTTTCTTCGGGTTCGATTTGGGTTTCGACCTTGATCAGGCAGGGCCCGCCATCCAGCCGCGGGGTCATGTGGATGATCGTAACGCCGGTGACGGTATCGCCATTGTAAATGGCCCAATGAATAGGGGCGGCGCCGCGATACATGGGCAGCAGCGAACCGTGAAGGTTAATGCCCCCCAGCGCGGCAGTTGCGAGCGCTGTTTTGGAGAGGATTTGTCCGTAGTCACAAACCACCAGCAGGTCCGCGTTAAGTGATTTTAGGGTGGCAATGGAATCTTCGGTGTTGATGCTGTCGGGGTCGAGAATCAACAGTCCGTGTTCTGCACCTAGGTCGCGGGTGGGGTTTTCGGCCGTTTTCCGTCGTTTGCCGGAGTCCGCGATCGGGCGAGTCACCAGTGCGGCGATTTCGTGGTCGGAGTGGATGAGGTTCTCGAATGTCGGGACAGCAAACGGGCCGGTTCCAAAAAGAATAAGTTTCATTGGCGTTTGTCTTGGTGAGGGGATAGCTTCAGCTGCAGTACCGGGTCTCGAAATCTTTTAGGTGGGCGGCGATCTGTTCGTTGGAGGGAATGCTGCCAGCCTTTCGTCGAGCCTCAAAGTCAAGTTCGAAAGTTTCGACTTCCTCTTGGATCAAGCGTTTTTCAGAATCAGATAATCGGTCGATAAACATGACGCCCTGCAAGTGATCGAATTCGTGCTGGATGGCGCGTCCAAGCAATCCTTTGGCCGTCATTTCGATTGGGTTGCCTTGAAGGTCATAGGCAGAAACGTGAATGGTTTCTGGTCGGCTGACGATGCCGCCAACGCCCGGCAGGCTCAAGCAGCCTTCGTCTGCATCGGCTGCGCCTTTGGCTGCCGACAGAACGGGGTTGATAAACACCTGTTCTTCACCGCTGTCTTTTTTGCCGGTGGTGTTGATAACAAATAACTGCAACGGCAAATTGACTTGATTGGCCGCCAAGCCGATGCCTTTGGCCTGGTACATCGCCTCGAACATGTCGGCAACGATTTGCTTAAGTTCCGCGTCGACTTTGGTGATCGGTTTGGATTTATGTCGTAAGGTGGGGTGAGGAAAAGTGATGATCTCCAACACGTCAAGCTCCCAACGGAGGAAAAAAAGGATACAAAAAAAAACGGCGTCTCAAAAACTTAATTTTGAACAGTCTAAACGCTTGTTAGGTAATTCTAAACGGGTTGCAAGTGGTGAATAAATTTTAAGGTAATAGCGATTGACAGCGCCTGCTGATTTTGCGTTGTTTGAAAAAACCATGCTTTTCGAAAACCGTGTAAACGAGAATTCGGCATGGGTGGAAGATGCGGAGATCGAAGTTTGTGTTGGGTGAAGGCTGTCAAGTAAAAATTTTTTTTCTGTCCGAAGTGCTGCCATGGAAAAACAAAACTGTTTGCTTGACAACGTCTTCAACATTCCCAAAATGACATTCACGAGTTCGAAGTTTAAACGTGTGGTCGTTTGGACCGGCTGTTTTTCAACTTGATTGAGCCGCATGCGAACACTTAGTTCTTGCAGGAGGCAATAGCCGAAAGAGAGTAAAGGGTGGCGGCGACTGAGGGAAGCGATAGTCGGCGACCATGTGTCGTGGATCGGACTCCACACCCATTTTGTTGAAAATGGAATTTCACAGCTGTTCTGGCCGGCGGGAACTGCCGATGGCGGACTGTTGAATCAACCGAAGGACTTGAGGTTAATTTTCGAATTAACGCACTGGATGACATGGCGACGGTCAGGCACGATGCCGCCCGTCGCTTTTCTGTTTTTATTTTCTGTTTGGTGTTTCGATGTGGACGTGGCCTGCGTGGAAGACTGAATCTTCAAGCTATTTGGAAACGATGCGATGCCTAAAGCGTTGATTGCTTTCGGTGCCAACGTAGGCGATGTCTGGCAAAGCTTGCGCCGGGCAAAGGAGTTGATCGCGGCCGATGGGCAGATTGAGTTAATCGCGGTCGCTGAACCGTTGGTTACCGCTGCCGTTTCTGGCGAAGTGGATCAGGCCAACGCATTGGCTAACTACGTCAATACTGTTTTCTTGATCGAAACACAGCTTTCAGCCGCAGCGCTGTTTCAGGTGACCGGCGGAATCGAGAATAAACTGGGACGACAGCGGCTACGGCGATGGGGCCCGCGGACGGTCGATTTGGATATCATTTTGTATGGTGATATGGTCATTGACCGGTCAGATTTGCAGGTTCCGCACCGGCGGATGTCGTTTCGGAAGTTTGTCATTGATCCCGCGATCGAAATTGCGGCCGATTGGATCGATCCGATTTCAGGGGTGGCATTAAAACATCTGTCGCACCGGCTCCAGCGATCGGAACGCCGAATTCTGTGGGTGACCGGAGATATCGCGTCGGCGCAAAATGTGTTCGAGGCTTCCTTGGCCGGCATCGCTGGAGAAAATCAATGGAGCGGGGAAATTGTTGCGGGGTTTGATGAGGTTGAAGATCCGTTAGATGATTATCGTTTGTTGGTGTACTCTGGAGGCGCGGTCAGCTTTGCCCAAGCGGCACGAATTTTTGGCGGCCCTTGGTTGTCTTTAGAACGCGCGACACCGGGCGAATCGGAAACCGAAGTGCGTGGCGCCATCCAGGCGATGCAATAGTTTCCTCGCGATCGTAGAAGTGGTTTCGATTGGAAACTGGTTCTTATGACCAGTTTTCCCGACGCTGTTCTGGTTTGAGAACTCGATTTGATGACCTGTTGAAACTAAGATCTTCGGGCGACATAATGTGCAACATGCCCCATGTGCAACACGCCCCATGCGGAGGGCTTGTCGTTGTGCCGACTTTGCAGCTTCGGTGAATTTGAAACGTTGCCAATTGAAAGCCCTTGATGAACATTATCGTAGCCAGCAGTGAAGTCGTGCCGTACGCCAAAACCGGAGGGCTGGCCGATGTGTGTGGTGCCCTTCCGAGTCAATTGGAACAATTGGGGCATCAGATCACCGTTTTTATGCCCGGCTACCGAGCGGTTAATTACGGCGAATTCAGCGTGCAGAAAACCGGCATAGATCTGGAAATTCCCATCGGCAATCAACTGGTGCCGGGGGAATTATTGGTCACGACGCTGCCCGGTAGCAATGTCAAGGTTTACTCGGTCACTAACGATGATTACTTTGATCGCGAATCGCTGTACGGCGAAAAGGGTGTCGACTACGAAGATAACGCTCAAAGGTTTATCTTCTTCAGTCGCGCGGTGCTGGAATCGGTCCGGTTATTGGATCTAAAACCTGACCTCATTCATTGCAACGATTGGCAGACCGGACTGATTCCAGCCCTGTTGAAAGTGGAATACGAATCCAATCCGCTATACGAAAACATCGCCAGTTTGATCACGATCCATAATTTGGCTTATCAAGGGACGTATCCGTCAAGCACGATGCCGCTGACGGGGTTGGATTGGAAGTACTACAACTATTTGCAGATGGAGTTCTTTGATCGTCTCAATTTGTTGAAGACGGGGATCGTGTTCGCTGATTCGATCAACACCGTTAGCCCGACTTATGCGCAAGAGATACAGGGCGCCGAACAAGGCTGTGGTTTAGAGGGAGTGTTACAACGCAGAGCCAATGTGCTCTCGGGTATTCTCAATGGTATCGACGTGACGCAGTGGAACCCCTCGATCGACGAACTGATTCCGGCGAAGTTTTCTGCCGATGATTGGCCTCGGGGTAAGTCGGAATGTAAAAAGCACTTGCAGAATTACTTTGGTCTGGAACAAAATTCCAGCACGCCGATGATCGGTATTGTTGGCCGACTGGCAACACAGAAGGGTTGGTCGCTGATTTTGCAGGTGATGCAACGGTGGTTGGAAACGACTGATGTGCAGTGGGTCGTGTTGGGAACCGGTGCCCCTGAGTTTCACGCCGCGTTGACCAGTTTGTACCAAAACCACCCACATAAATTAGGATTGCAGCTTGGTTTCTCAAACGAACTGGCGCATCAAATCGAAGCCGGTGCGGATATCTTCGCCATGCCCAGTGAATATGAGCCTTGCGGTCTGAATCAGATGTATTCGATGGCCTACGGGACGGTTCCAGTTGTACGACGCACCGGTGGTTTGGCCGATACCGTTGTAGATGCAAGTCTACAGACGATCGCCGCAGGAACCGCCAACGGTTTTTCGTTCGATGGTTTCACCGCGATCGAATTAGAACGAGCGTTGTCTCGGGCAATCCAAATGTATCGTTTCGATAAAGAAAATTGGAATAATTTGGTCAGGGCTGGAATCCAACGCGATTGGTCTTGGGCGGTCAGCGCCAGGGCGTACGAACGCCTTTATCGAAAAACCATAGAACGCAAACAAGGTCATCCAATTTCGCCTTGAATTTTGAAGGTTGACAAATTGGCTTTTGGTTTTGGTTTTGGTTTTGGTTTTTAGCTTGCGAAAAGACGCTTTTTTTGGGGAAACCATATCCCGCAACAGAGTTCCCGATCGCGATCTTAATTGGCGTCCTTTTAACCTGCGGTAAAGTATTTCGTTGCGATTGCCGGTTTTTGAGCTTAAGGTTAAGGTCACTTTCGAATCTTAACTTTAATCAAATGTAAATTCGGCATGTCTGATCTTCGCTTTGATCCCGTCTCGGGGCACTGGACTGTGATTGCGGGTAACCGGAACAACCGGCCTGTCGAGTTCCTGTCAGCGGAGCGTGTGAGGAAGCGTTTGATTTGTCCGTTTTGCGGGGGTAACGAACAGGAAACGCCACCGACAAACATCATGTACGCCAGCGATGGTAGCCAGGTGGATTCCAATGTGGACGAACACGGCAACGAAAACGAAGGCTGGTCAACGCGCGTGGTGTCCAATAAGTACGCGGCGTTCGGTTCGATTGACAGCCTTGTTGAACGTAAACAGGATGCCGAAGAAGGCCAAGACAACCCATTGGAGGTTGGCGCGGGAAAGGTCGCTCATGGGCCCTACATCCGTTCGGCGTTGCCCGGGCCGCAGGAGTTAATTATTCCCTCGCGGCGGCATATTTCAAGCGTTAGTTCATTATACGACAACGAGTTAAAGGTTCTGTTCCGGGCCAACCAAGATCGGCTCAATACACTGCGCGATTGCAATGTTGCCAAACATGCCATGTTGTTTATGAACTGCCGATCGGAAGCCGGGGCGTCGCTGGAACATATCCACTTGCAGCTGATTGGTTCCCCGGTGATCAGTGATCATCTGAAGAATCGAGTCGAACGGAATCGATTGCATCTGGACAGTCACAAAGAAACATTGATGTCGGCGTTGCTGAAGTGGGAGATTGCGAAGAAGACGCGAATCATTTATCAGGCGAAGTATTTCACGGTCGTTTGCCCCTATGCCAGCCGGTTTCCGTTTCAAGTGTGGATCGTACCTAACGACCCCAGCGTGTCCTTTTTAGAAATTGACGAAGATGTGCGCGACGAACTGGCGTATATGAGTCGCGACGTGATTCGTCGTTTGGAGGAGGCGTTGGATAACCCATCGTATAATTTCTTAATGCACATGGCGCCCTTTGGTCAGATGGCGGCTGACCATTGGTACATGGAGTTCTTCCCGCGCACGACACGTGCGGCGGGATTTGAATTGGGCACCGATGTGTGGGTCAATCCCATCGCCCCCGAGTTAGCCGCCAAGCGTTTACGAAGTTAGCCTGAAAACGGGCGATGTCAAAGTTTGATGATCGTCCCGATCGGGTCGTTAAGTCAGATTGCTACTTTTTGCAAACCTGATCGCAAAGCACCTATGGAAGGGGCACAAATCGGGTACAACTAATTCTGAAAATCGGTAGGTTGAGGGTGTTCCGGTTTTCTGATCGAATCGACTTAATTAGGAAATTCGTTCGATTAACCACGTCGATAGGCCCCGTCAACAAATACCGATTCCCGCAGCGAAACTATGAGCGGTCCCCAAGTCCAACTTTGCCTTGTTCTGCATAATCATCAGCCAGTGGGCAACTTCGATGGCGTCTTCGAACAGGCCTACCAAGACAGTTATTTGCCATTTTTGGAAGTTTTTGAGCCGTTCACAGACTTGAGTATTTCGCTGCACACCAGCGGTCCGTTGATGAAGTGGCTGGAGAAAGCTCACCCGGAATACCTCAGTCGCGTCGCTAACTTGGTCAGCCAAGGGCGCATCGAGATCGTTGGTGGCGCTTTCTACGAACCCATTTTGACGATGATTCCCACCCGCGACCGTGTGGGACAGATTACCCGTTTCTCGCAATGGCTTGAGCAACGCGTCTGCGAAAAAGTAAACGGCATGTGGATTCCCGAACGCGTTTGGGAGTCCAGCCTTGCTTCGGCAATTAGTGCGGCAGACATTTCCTACACCGTGTTGGATGATTTTCATTTCCGCCGCGCGGGTCTGCGGGACGACCAGCTTTCAGGATACTACATCGTAGAGGACGAAGGCAAAACCGTGCGAGTGTTCCCCGGCAGCGAACGTTTGCGATATCTGCTTCCGTTTCATGAACCGCAGGACACGATCGATTACTGTCGGCAGTGGGCTGAGAAAACGCCCGGGGCGGTTCTTGTCTTTGGCGACGATGGTGAAAAGTTCGGGACTTGGCCCAATACCAAAGAGCACGTTTATGAAAAAGGTTGGCTGAAAAACTTTTTCCAAGCCCTTACCGATAATCGAGATTGGCTGGCCACGACGACCCTAGGGCATGCGGTCGACACGACCGCTCCACGTGGCAAAATCTATTTGCCCGATGCCAGTTATCGGGAAATGATCGAATGGGCGTTGCCAGTCAATCGGCAGATCGAACATGATGACTTGATCCACGAAATTGAACATCAACCCAACTTCAAACAGATTCAGTCCTTTCTCTCGGGCGGTTTTTGGCGAAACTTCAAAGTCAAGTATCCCGAAACCAATCATATGTACTCGCGCATGATGTACGTCAGTGGGCTGCTCAAACGCGCGACCGCAAAAGGCATTGACGCTGCGGTGCTGGCAAGCGCCGAAGATCACCTGTATCAGGGGCAATGCAATTGCAGTTATTGGCACGGCGCGTTTGGTGGTATCTATCTGCCGCATTTGCGTAACGCTGTCTATCAGCATTTGTTGGTCGCCGATCGATTATTAGAAAAGGGTATGGGGCGGCCTGAACATTGGATTGAAGCTACGACCGAAGACTACAACTTTGATGGGCGGGCGGAAATTCGTTTGGCGAACGAACAGATTACGACTTGGATCTCGCCGGGCGCCGGTGGCACAATCTACGAATTAGATCTATTGAACGTAGGGCATAACTTGGGTGCCACAATCCAACGCAGGTCCGAACTCTATCATGCCAAAGTAAAACGTGGAGAGAATGAAAACGACGATACTGCAGCCAGCATTCACGACCAAGTGATCTTCAAACAAGAAGGCTTAGACGAACGTCTTCAGTACGACCAACGTCTGCGTGCAAGTTTGATCGACCATTTCTGGGACGAAGATGTTGTCGTTGATGATTTGATGGCCTCAACTGCCCTCGAACGCGGAGATTTTGCCGACGGCGAATACACCGCGAAGATTCGCAGCAAGCCCCAACGGGTGCAGATTATGCTGAAGCGCGAAGGCAATGCTTGGGGCGTGCCGCTGAAGATCACCAAGGGAGTGACCCAAACCGCCGGCAGTTCAGAAGTAGAGATCGCTTATTTAATCGAAGGTTTGCCTCAAGATGGGACGATGCACTTCGGGGTAGAGTTTAATTTCGCGGGACTACCTGACAACCAAGACGATCGCTTCTTCTCCAACAGCGCCGGTGAAAAGCTTGGCCAGATGCAGGCGGTGATGAACTGCGAAAACACAAACCATATCAGTTTGACCGATCTTTGGTTGGGGGTTGAGGTAGGTTTGTCGATGGAACAGGTAGGTCATGTTTATACCTATCCGGTACAGTCGGTCAGCCAATCAGAGTCAGGTTTCGAGGCCGTCCATCAAGCGGTCTGCGTGCAACCGCATTGGTACATTCGCGGTGACGAACAGGGGCGCTGGTCAATGAAGATGAAGTTGAACTTGCAAACCAGCGCACAAAAGCACATCAATGAAATCGAAGTCGCAGCGTCGATGAGATAGCCGGTGACGAGGCAGCGCTTGATTTTTAGCGCTTGCCCCCTCCTATCGCCCGGTCATCTTTAGCACGTTCGGATGCGTGGTTTGGCGTTGGTGCCGTCGAGAGTGAGCCCCATTCTATTTGTCAGCGTGGAGTGTGTTGGAGATTACGTTGAGATGCTGGGAAGGCGATGCGTTGGAGATGCTGTGTGCCGGATGATCGTTTGTGATCCCGCTTGGTGTTGCCGCACTGTCTTTTGGGTAGCCGCGATTTGGAGTGATGCAAAATCACTCCCACGCTTCCACTACCGCGTGATTTTCATCTCGATAAAGCTGCCGTCGCTGCCGCTGCAATAGACGCGATGTTCGGCGGCGACGTAGTCCTCTTTTTCGGCTTTGAAAATGTTGTCAACGTACTTCTGAGGGTTACGGTCGATCAGCGGAAACCAAGTGCTTTGGACGTGGACCATGATTCGGTGACCTGTTTTAAAGGTGTGATGAACGTCTTGTAACGGCAGTTCGACCGTTTCAATGTTTCCGGGAGTGAAGGGTTCGGGCGTCTGGTAACTGTTTCGGAATCGGCCTCGGATCACGTCGCTGCGAACCATTTGTTGGTACCCGGCGAATGAGGGCTGATGTTGATCGGAATCAAGGTTTGGCGTCGTGACATCGTTGTCAGGGTAGACGTCGATCAATTTTACGATCCAATCAGCATCCGACTGAGACGTCGATACACGCAGGTGGCTCAAAAGATCTCCGGTCAACTTCAACGGTTGTTGAAGTGGATTTGTTTGGAATACCAGAACGTCATCACGCGCTGAAGCGAAACGTTGGTCGTCAGTCATATAATTCCGTGGCGTAAATCGAAACTTGATTTTTTCTTTTTCACGATAGGGAACAGGATCAAACGGGTCGCTAAGGAAACTGAGAAAGGCTCGCGGTTCGTTGTTCGTTGGCGGTTGCGGGCTGAGAGTCTTTTCCGGCGTGAAGTGTAGTCGTAACGTTTGGGCGTTTGCCGGCGGCCACTTTCGATATTTCTCCCATTGGTGCGTACCGGTGTCGTACATTAGCGCTTCGAATTCAGGTCGCTCCGGTGACCCTTTGAGAAAGTGGCGAAAAAACGGTGCCTCTACCGACTTTTGATAGTCGCTGGCGATGCCGGCGCCGAATTCAATCGAACCGACGCGCTGGTTTTTATTGCTTCTCGTTGACCAATCACCATGAGCCCACGGCCCCATCACCAAAATGTTGAACATGTCTGGATTGTTGCGTTCAAGTGACCGGTAAATGTTCAGCGGACCGTAAAGATCTTCAGCGTCGAACAGGCCTCCCACCGTCATCACGCCGGCTTTCACGCCACGGAGGTGGGGCAAAATGTTTCGTGATTTCCAAAAGGAATCGTAATTGGGGTGTTCGGTTAACTGCCGCCAAAATTCGTTACCTTCGGGCAGCATCTTTTCAACCTTGCGTAGCGGTAGAAGTTCAAAATAAAACTTCCACGGATCTTGTTGTGAGGGCGCCAGTTCGGAGTACCATTTCCAGTTCGACGGCCCGTCGTGCTGATAGCCAAAGGTATTGGTCGCGAAAAGGTAACTGAGCAGGTAGGCGCCGTGGTGATGGAAATCGTCGAAGAAGAAATCGGAGATGGGCGCCTGGGGCGACGAACATGCAAGCGCCGGATGTTGTTCCGCCAACGCTGCGGCGCAGTAAAAACCCGGATACGAAATACCCCACATGCCGACTCTGCCGTTGTTGGCTGGGACGTTTTTAACCAGCCAATCGATCGTGTCGAAAGTATCTGAGCTTTCGTCGAGTTGCGAGTCACCGAGGACATGAGGCCGCATATTGTCGAAACTTCCTTCGGACATCCATCGTCCACGAACGTCTTGATGGACAAAGATATATCCTTCGTCTTCGACGATTGACGATGGACCGATGCGGGGTCGGTAGCGATCTTCTCCGTAAGGCTGGCAACCATAAGGGGTACGCATCAGCATGATGGGGTAGTTTTGGCTGCGATCGCGCGGTGTATAGATCGCCGTAAACAACGTCGTGCCGTCGCGCATTGGGATACGCACCTCTGATTTTGAATACATTGCCATGATGCGATCAGCCCCGGGCAGCTGCTGGGCGATCAGGAGTTTCGAAAAACAAACCAGAACCAAGGCGACAGAGGAAATGGCGACGGAGATTTTTTGCATGTTAGAAATTTGGCCACTGGCCGTTGGATAGACGGATTTGAAATCGCCTGTCAGTGCTTTTAAAGCAATGTTTTATAATCGGGGCGACCGCAACGATGACGTCGGGCGTCGAAAACGGTAATCACCTTATCGTAGCGATTGAATTCGAACAGCGCGTAAAGAAACCCAGCAGAGTATTGGCTGGGTTGGGTTCGCATTTTGTGTCTGTCTTCACCAGCGACGGTCAATGCCATCGAACTTTGGTTTACTGAACAACCTTTACTGTTGACCGGTTGGCCAGTATGCCAAAGATGTCTTTGGCGTCTTTTTCTGAGAGGCCGATGCACCCAGAATGGCCGGGAGTTTCGTCGGCTTTGACGACGTGGATGCAAAGGCTGCCCGTCATCCCGATCCAATATGGGCCATAGCCATTTTCGGGTGATCCCGGTGGGAAGTCATTTCCATCAGCGTCGCGCCAGGTGTGACCTTGGACCGATTTTGCGACAACTTGGTAATCACCCGGGCGCGGGTTACCGGAGATTCCCAGCTTCACCGGAAAGCGACCGGCGTATAGATCTTTTAAAAACAGGGTCAGCGTTTGCGAACTCATATCCACTTCGGCGTGGAAGGGGCCGTTGATGATTTTCAGTTCGGTGCCTGCAGTCACATCGGGGTTATTGCCGATCTGTTTGCGGTTGATGTTATAAACGACCTGGGCCGGCACTTGCCATCGATTGGCGATGTCGGCAAGCGTCTCGCCGGCTTGCATCTTATAAGCGGTCGTGGTGAAGTGATGTTCGGTGGAGTAAATGACTTTTCCTGCTAGGGCGTCCAACCAATCGTTGAGCTTGGTCCGCTGCACCGCAGAGAGATCATCGTTACGGTAAAACCGAGTCAGCACCGCCAATGAACCACGGAAGTCTTTCTCCTCGACCATCTTTTCAACCACCGTCCACGCTTGGTCGATGTTGGACACGTTCGGGGTGTCCATAGAATCGAAATCCGGAACGACGTTGGCCTGTTTGACATCGAAGTCCATATCAAATCCCTCTTTGCTGATGGGGCTCTGTTCAGACACCAAACGGTTTTCCGCTTCGTTGTTGAGTTCGATAGGTTGAGCTTTAATAGGTTCAGCGTTGAGTTCGGGACTGAAGTCGTTACTGTTAAAGTCGTTACTACTGAAGTCGTTACTACTGAAGTCGTTACTACTAAAGTCGTTACTACTGAAGTCGTTGTTGATCTTGATTTCAGCGGATTCTTGCATCGGTGGTAGGGCAAAGTCAGCACCGGCGTTGGTGTTGATCGAGGTATTCTCTGCAGCGCTAGCGAATTCCGCTTGCAAGGCTTCGATCAGACCTTCGTCCCGACCGGGTTGGCTAATTTGCCGAGTGGCCTGTGTTGCTGCCGATAGGTCGGGCATGTTTTGTTGAAACTCGTTTACCGTTTGATTCTGCAAACTGTTGAACTGTGTTTTGGCTTGTTGGGTTGCAGAATTGATCGTGCTGGTAGCGGTTTGATTGAATTTGTTACGCAACTGTTCAAAACTAGAACCGGCAGTCGGTTGGCGAGATTGGACCGCTGGCACCGAGGGAGTGTTGGTAAAACTGGGATTGCTCGCAAAGCCAGCGTTGTTTCCAACGTTTTGATTTGGCGGTTGCGGGAATTGCTGTTGGAAGGGATATCGGTTCTGGGTTCCTTGGGCCGGTCCTTGCAACGTTTGCTGGGGAAACCTCTGGGAGGACACTAATTGTCCGTTCAATGGAGGGGGGCCGCCAAAGTTGTTTTGGAAGGATTGGCCACCGGGTAATGGTTGGCTACCGGGTAAAGGTTGGCTACCGGGTAATGGTTGGCCACCGCTGAAGGGTTGGTTGTTGAAGGGCTGCCCGTTAAAAGCCTGCCCTTGAAAGGGTTGCTGGCCGAACGCCGGCGAGCTGCCATCAGAGATTCCCAACTCGGTAGTCAAATCGATATTGGAGGAAGGTTCGTCGTTGGCCGAAAACTGATAAAGACCGATAGAGACAGCCAATAGCAAAACCGCGATTCCGGTACTTTTAAGAGAATGCACTTGAGTCCTCCTGACTCGATTTCTTCAAATTTTTACCAATCCCATCCTAGAACCGGCTCCACATTACGGTTGACGTTAGCAAATTTGCAGTTGCCCAGATAGATTGATCTTGCGGGCGGCAAAAGTGATAGCGTGACGCTAAAACAATACGCACTTCGGAATTTCGGGCCCCTTAAACCCAGCATCGGCGAGTGATTACCATCTTCAAAAGAGCGTCTGTTAAGTGGGCTTCTCTTTCAGTTTTTTTCGGATCTTCAGTAGGCGTTGCTGCAATTCGGATTCGAATCCGCGGTCCACCGGCAGGTAGTAGGTCCGGTCCACGCCAAGATAGTCTTGGGCCGCAACGCCATCTTCGGCGGAATGCGCGTTTTGATATCCAGTTCCATGCCCCAGTTGATTGGCCTCGCGAAAGTGGCTGTCGCGGAGTGAACGCGGCACCGGCAGGACACGCTGTTCGCGGACATCCTTTCGGGCACTGCTAATGGCTGTCGTGGCGGCATTGGATTTAGGGGCACACGCCAGATAAGCCACCGTTTGTGACAGGGTCAACTGGCACTCCGGTAATCCAATCTGTTCGCAGGCTTGTGAACAAGCCACCGCTAAGACTAACGCATGAGGATCAGCGTTGCCAACATCTTCACTGGCCAAGATAACTAACCGGCGGCAAAGAAACCGAACGTCTTCGCCTCCTTCGAGCATCCGAGCCAACCAATACAGTCCTGCGTCGACGTCGCTGCCACGGATGCTTTTGATCAACGCGCTTGCGCAGTCGTAATGTTCGTCGCCGGTGCCATCGTATTGAAAAACCCGCTGCCCGACCGCGGCTTTGATGGCTTCTTTCTCCAACGTGACCGGTTGGATGCCCAATCCCGACGCAATGACGGCAGTTTCCAAAATGGAAAGCGCTTTGCGAGCGTCTCCGTCGCAAATTTCAGCCAAAAACGTTTCACACTCATCGGTCAGCGTGATCGATTGGCGGCCTAATCCATTGACTTTGTCATGGAGTGCATTGTGAATCGTTTTTTTAATCTCGGCCGCAGATAGCGGTTGGAACTGGAACACTTGGCTGCGACTGACCAACGCCCCGTTGACCGCAAAAAACGGATTGGAAGTCGTAGCGCCAATGAGTGAAACGACGCCGTTTTCAACATCCGCCAACATCGCATCCTGTTGCGATTTATTAAAGCGGTGGATCTCATCGACGAACAACAGTGACCCGCGCCCGCCGGTTGCTAATTCGTCACGGGCTTCTTGTAATACCATTCGCAGCTCTTTAACACCGTGTAGAACCGCGTTGATTCTGAAGAACTTGCGTTGCGTTACATTGGCCAAAAGCCCAGCAAGCGTTGTTTTCCCGGTACCTGGAGGTCCGTAAAAAATCACGCTGCTGATGCGGTCAGCGGCCACTAATTGGCGTAGCAGTTTGCCCGCCCCTAAAATATGTTCTTGGCCGATAAATTGATCGATTGTCTGAGGACGCATCCGGGCTGCCAACGGCTTGGCCGACTGAAGGTGCGCTTTTTCAGCAGATTCGAAAAGAGACATGAAAACCGTTATTTTTAAAAATAGAATGGACGCTAAAGTCTATCGATCCTGATGATCGTCGTCGGCAAGTTCTAAACTAAAGGATGCCGATCGATCGCAGGCAAAGCACGGTTGAAAATGTCAGTAATGGCGCTAAAAAATTTTGTCAGTGCGTGTTTCTGATAACAGTTCACCGTACCGAATTGTGCGCGTTTGTATATACTACGCCCCCGACTTCGTGTCGTCCCACTTCCCCGGACCGGCTGCGTCGCCTCCTTGCCGGTTATTCTTGCCGGTTGCGATAAAAAAGCCAAAAATTTCAATCTTATCACACGATATCAAGCCTGAGTTTTAATGAATACCACTAAAAATAAAGTGTCAAAATGTGTCATGGCACGAATTATGCGACAGGGTAAAACAATCCAAAAAAACTTCACCCTGCGAGAACATAAAACGTGGACCAAGGCCCAAGCCGCGGCTGACAAGTGGGTCGCCAAAATGAAAAAGGAGTTACCGCCAATCACCCCGGCTAAAGGGCGTATGAGCAAACGTAATTCGTCGGGAGTCGTCGGCGTTTGGCCGCGGATGACGACTTATGGAAAAGGCGACAGTGTTAAGTACTATTGTCGTTGGTACGCACGATGGCCCGAATGTCCGCTTAAAGGTGGGGTCAGCTTTTCCGCCGATCAATACGGCGATGACGAAGCGTTTGCGATGGCCTACTTGGCCCGGACCCACGAAACGGTCGATCGCGACTGGGTGTTGCGGAAATTCAAAACCTTTCAGAAAACGAAAAAGTACCAACAAATCGTTGATATGAAGCAGATGGAGTTTGCGTAGGCAACCGCGCCGTCGAGCGCGGTGCCACCCAGTGCACTTGCGTCACAATGACCGCAAATCTTTCACAACGCGCTGACACCTTAAACCAAAATGTTAGCGACGTAGTTGGACTTTGTTTTTGGTTGCCTAACTGATCGGCCACATGGGTGGCGTTGTAGGCTTTCAGCAGCGGTTCGAGAATCGCGGGGCTTTGAACCTCGGTCGCACGTGCCTCGCGACCGTCGTATTGATAGTCCGCCGACAGGAATTCAAATTGCCATCAAAGATTAAGTCTTATTAACTCCAGTTCCTTGCTTACCGCCGGACTGCCGGAGTTCCCGCCGATGATGTCGGCGGCACAGACAAAGTTATTGGGCGTGTCCACGTTAAGTCAGTCCCGATTTTCGATCCAACCGTTGGGCGCGGGATAGCCACCCAAGCCGACGTGGTCTGCGCTATGTCCGAAAACGCCGCCAGTGATTGACGCTTCTTAGTTCGTCAACCACGTGGCCTAAAACGGTGCCAAAGGATTTGCAATCCTCAAAGCTGCCGTAAAAAAAATTTAGATCACTGCTGGCGTGATTAGGAAAGTCGTCGTGTTTCTTGGTCGAACGAAACACCGCTGGTTGTCAAGAAGCCACAGATAAAGCATGCTTCTGTCTCTATCGACGCCGCCGGGAGAAAAGGCAAAGTCCTGCGAATGCAAGAACCGCTGTAGCAGCAGGTTCGGGCACAGCTACAGCGGCGAAAGAAACGTTGAGAGAGTAATCCCCCGTAGATGCACCCGCTGTAAGTGTGTTAGTGGCGGTATCGAAGGTCGTATCGAAAGCACCAACAACTAACGTATAGTCTCCCGCAGTAAGTAAAACATCGCTCAATTGGCTGAACGTACCCGTACCACCATCGTCGTCAGTGACGACCAGTGCACCGGTAGAGTCCAACAGGAAAAGTTCGGTATCGGCGTCGGTTCCGACGAACCCTCCTGCATTGGCATCAGTGACCGCCGTAAGACGGCCGGTCTCCGTCAGCGTAAAGGCGAATGAGTCTACCAGTCCTCCAACCGCAAACTCGCCAACCGTGCTGGCGGACGACCCAACGGTTCCCAAACCCAACAGATCGAAAACACCATTCTGATCGGAAACAGGAGTAACTTCGTCAAAGGAGATTGCAACATTCGAAGATATCGCATCTGCCCCCGCTACATCACTGAAGGTTTCGATGAACTCGAAATTCCAAGTGCCGTTTGGATCAATACCACCGGCAAACGTGCCGGCGAGATCTTGAGAGATGTCAAAATCAAAACTTGTAAACGCTGCGCCGGGACCGGCTATTGGGGACAAGAAAGTTGTCGTAGCTCCAGGATCGGTAATAAAGATCCTTGCCTCAGACCCAAAGGTAATCGGATTGGTTGAAGTCGTTGTCCCAGAGATGCGAATCTCGTTTGCCACGAAGCCACCAGTAAACGTAGCGGTTGTTGTAGAGTTGCCTACGCTGCCGACCACGCCGCTGTGGTTGAACGGCCCTCCCAAGACAACCGTTTCAGTGTTCACTGTCGTACCTCCGGTCGCATTGCTGCCTGCAAAGACAGGTGATGCGGTTGACGCAGTGGCAACCGTGCCTGCCAGTGCAATCAAGAGTCTGGAACTGAAAGAATAATTCATTTGCCCTCTCCAGTTAAAAAAGAATGAAAAGTTAGTGGGATGAGTGAGACAGCTTCGCAGAAAAGTCAGTGTAAGCCGCTAACTTAAGCTTGATGAATGGTCGGGGAAAGTATTATCTCGATAAAAATGTCTTTTTTTTAAAAGTCGCAGCAAAGCGATCAAAATAGAGAGGGGGAAAATCGAGCCAATCGGCTGAATTGCGATTAAAAGCTTCTCACAGAACACCTGCAGTTCTGAGAGTCGTGTAGGCGAAGGAAAATTGCAACATGGCGATAACTGACCAGGGGACCAAAAACTAGGGGACAGGCAGAGCGAAAGACCAAGGCAGGCAGCGGCTTTGAGGTCGGAGCCTGCACGTTATGGACCCTTCGATGCCTTTGGCGGTCATACGGGGCGCTTAATGGCAACGCCGATCTATACCATTGGACTACGCGCGACAAGCATGCGCAATTGGACACACCCAAAGCAGCGGTATCGATGGAGTGATGCCCCCAACGTCCAAACGCAATGGTGATGTAGAGACCCATCTCCACCTGCTTACAAAACCTGGGCTATGCCAGGGCTCGTACTACTCGTCAAATCTCAATCGACCCCGATGAAGTCCAAATTGTTCGTGTCCTTAACCTCAGCGTGCGGCGCGCTTTTCTCTTCGGACAAGATCCGTTGACCGGCAGGGCCTGTGAACATCGCTGCCAATGGGCTCAAGCTCTATTTGTGCGCATAAACTTTCCGCTCAATCACGGTCTGGAGTTGATATTGTTTCAGGCGGCGTATTGTCTACAGTTGGCGGTTACATTGACGTGGCATCGTTGATTTTCTCGGTGCCCGCCTTACCAGCGACGCTGGCGTTGTGCTGCTCTTCTCCACCTCACAAGTGCTGCGCCCAAACGCAGTAGTGCTGCCACGAACACGCGTATCCAAGGAACGGAGCGATTGAGCACCGCTATGCCAAACTCAAGAAAGCCAAAGCGCCGTAATGGTGGCTGAATCGATACGTTTTCTCAATCGCAACAGCTAACCAGCGGTGCCAGCGTTTTGATTGTGGGCTCCGCTTTGTTAGCTTCGCGGGTCGAACTGGGTTTTAAGAGTAACGCCGGCGACGGATTCCAAACAGCGTCAGGCTACCTAAAACAGCCAACCCAGTGGACGGCTCGGGGACCGCGGTGACCGAGATTTGTCCAATCAATGCGAACGAGTCCGCTGCGTTGCTGTTGTTGGCAACGGTCAATCGAGTCACAGGTCCTGTAAAGCTAAACCCAGTGAAACCGCCGTCATTTAAGTTAAAAGACCCCAGCAAAGTATCGCTGGCGTCAAAAGCCGAAATCGTGCCGTCGGCTATACCAAGAAGCGTATTTGGAGCAACGGTAGAACTGCTACCACCTGTCGTGAGGTCGCCAATGGTATCTCTCCCGGTGCCGGTAACACTCACAGCAGTGCTAAAAATGATGTCAGCTGAACTCCCAGCACCGACGGCGAAGGCACGATTGCTGCCATCGTAGAAGGCTCCCCGATTGAAAAATGCGATCACACCGGGATTCTCAAACGCGGCATTGATACCACCTAGGTCGATGTTTTGGGTCGTCGTGTTGTTCGCTGTTAAGCCCACAAAATTGGTCGTAGATTGCCCAAATGCGGAGCCGGAAATCAATAAACAAACCGCAGCGAACGGCAATAGGTGCTTAATCATGATTAGTACTCGAAAATGTGAAGGTAAGAATTTACTCTACCCTCAACGTTGGGGCAGAAATGGGGTTCAATACTGAATGACTTCAGTCGCACAGGCGCGGGAGGTCAATAAACGCAAAACGGTCTCTGAATGTAAAGCCTTAATTTTCACAGCGTTTGATTTAGTGCAAACCGTCCTTGCAACCCAAAAAGAGTATAATTGGTATTCCATAATGTTCAAATCGTTATAAGTCTAACGGTTGTAGGGGGGGCGGAGCAAGCCTAATGTTTTAGCATCACGCGATTAGGAACACCGCCAACATGCAAACCCAGACGACATCGAGAAAATGCCAGTAGTTGGCACAATTGTCCACCGCGAAGTGTCGCTCGTGGTCATAACGGTCTCTACGAGCCTGAAAGATGACGAACCCTAAAAAGAACATTCCTCCAAGGACGTGCAAAGCATGAATCAGCGAAAGCGCGAACGACATTCCGAATACCTTCATGGAACCGTCGGCGGCGCTGTAGTGTTGAGCTAATAGGTACGACAACCCAAAACCTTGAATCAGTGTGAAGGTGAAAGCTGCCACCCAAGACAGCAATAACCAACGCTTGAATTCGTCTTGTCTTTCGCGATGAACGGTCCAACACGCCCGTTGCAAGAAAATGCTGACGAAGACCAACGCGATGGTGCTGATCCAAAACGAGATTGGAATCGTCAGAGGTGCATAGATCTCGGGCCCTTTATCCAAAATTGACCCGGGCACGGCGTCTGGAATTGGATTAAATGATTGCTCACGAATCGTAAGATAGGTGATGATGCTGCCCAAAAAGAACATTCCCAACGACGCCAAAAACAACAAAAATACAAACTTCGCCTGGTAGTGTTCCCGGCGTGCAGGGTTCATGGTTAAAGATGGCTTGAGCATGATGCTGCGGTAGCAAAACGTGATTTGTTTTCTAATTTGGCCGCTAGTACTCGGTCGTTGATAACGAGGATTCTTCAGTCGTTGGGAAAGCGTCAATGGTTTCCTTGTAGCTTCCGGTATCCAGCAGCGTCATGCCAATGAAAAGGCTGACAAACAGGAGTGACGAAAAGAAGACCAGAACATTGAAACCTTTGTCCCACCACATGTGCATGAAAAATGCACAAACAAGGAACGCCTTCATTGTTGCGATAATCATCGCGACGATGAATCCGAATTCCCCAAGTTCGATATTCGAGGTCACTACGGTAGCGACCGTCAAGAAAATCAAAGCACCGAAGACGACAAACAGCAACGGTACGGGCGCCGGGTGATTAAACGAAGGGTAGTCGTGAGAATGGTCAGACATGGGTTTAGTCAATCAGATAGAGCAATGGGAATAGGTAAATCCAGATCAGGTCAACTAGGTGCCAGTACAGACCAACATAGTCAACGGGACCGAAATAATCTTCTCGCCAGTGTCCCTGTTGAGAACGATAGTAGATCCAGGCCAGCGCGACGATGCCACCAATAATGTGGATCGCGTGCAAACCTGTCATGCAGTAATAAATGCTGAAGAACGCACCAACGCTTTTGGGCATCGATTCACCCGAACCTTCGTGTCGCTGGTCGTGATGGTCGTCGCCATGTTCTTCGCCGCCTTCATGTCCTTGCCCCTCGGAATGTTGATCGGAATGTTGATGGGAATGGTGTTGACCATTTTCTTCAAACGTGGCGGCATGAAGTTGGAGGGGTGAACTGGACATTGCGAGGTGTGCGTGACCCGAATCGACAGCGTTTTGATAAACAACGCCACCGGCGACTCCAGCGAAGTAGCCGGCAACCATAATCGCCATGCCCATGAAAAATTTGAACTGTGCTGGTTTATCGGTGAGTTTCCCCATGACCGAAGCGCCCGCAAACGAGGCCAGCAACAACGCCGGAATTGCTGAAAGTTTGATCAGATACGGGGATAGCCCCAAGAACCCCATTTCGTGGTGGCCCGGGGTATAGTTGAATCCGTACTTCGGAAAGATTCCAAGGTCCCACTTGTGGCTGTACTCTACCGCTTTGACTCCCAAAAAGATCGTCGCACAGACCATCGTAATCAGGGTGTACAATTCGCAATTTTTATTTTTGCCAGTTTGAGCGCTCCGCACTGCTAATGCCATCGTCAGGCTACTGAACAATAGAACGATTGTGTTCAGACATCCCAGTACCTTGTCCAGATGGTGGTGTGCTAATTCAAAGATTTCAGGATGGTGGTTGCGGTAAAGTGTATATGCAACAAACAGCCCACTAAAAAACAGGACTTCGGTGACCAAAAACAACCAGATTCCGAGCTTCCCGGAATCGAACTGCTGCTGGGGTCCGTCGAAGTGATGGGCAATAAAGGGATCATGATCGTGGTGATCATGATCGTGATCGTGATGATCCGTTGTATCGGCGACTGCCATGGATGGCTCCGGGAATCGGACCGGCCCTCTTAAATCGGTGCTGAACCGTTTCTCAAGGACAGGCTATTAAATTTCAGACGTTAACGTTTGGGTATCGGTATCAGCTTTAATAAATTGACCAGTCGCGAATTTCGAATTCACATTTGATCTTAAGTTATGAAAACGAGCTCTATCAATTTCGCTTTCGTTTTTCACTCGGTCGCGTTCTTGTGGGTGCCTAATGGTGCACTGGTTCAGGCCGAGCCGGTAATTTGTCAGGATCGGCGAACTCACGCGGGATGAAGGTGTCCAATTCCTCATCATAAACCTGCGAATCAAAATCGTAAGGATCGTTCATCGTGGGTTGATGGATAAAGTTGTGGAAATCAGGCGGAGAGCTGGACTGCCATTCCATCGACGCGGCACGGAATGGATTGGAGCCGCAGCGCGGGCCCTTGAATGCGGCGTAAACCAGAACGACGTAGGCCATCAGAATTCCAATCCCCAATACAAAAGCACCGAAGGTAGAAATCTGGTGGAAAATTTGGAATTCAGGATCGTAGGAAGCATATCGTCGAGGCATACCTCGTGCTCCCATTACAAATTGAGGGAAGAAGGTCACGTTGAACCCTATGAAGACCAACGCACATGAGATTCGTCCCAACGCATCGTTGTACATGCGGCCAAACATTTTCGGCCACCAGTGAAACAGTCCTCCTAATAGTGCTGTCAGCGTACCGCCGACCATCACGAAGTGAAAGTGTGCCACAACAAAGTACGTGTCGTGCAGGTGGATGTCGGTGGACAAGGCTCCTAGAAACAGTCCGGTCAAACCACCGATCCCAAACAGGAAGATGAACGACAGTGCGAACAGCATGGGGGTGTTAAGTAAAATCGAACCTTTGAACAAGGTCGCCAACCAGTTGAAAACTTTCACGGCCGAAGGAATGGCAACGGTGAAGGTGATCGCGCTGAAGATCAATGTTACGATCGGTGATTGGCCGCTGGTGAACATGTGGTGTCCCCATACCAAGAAACCCAGCAACGCGATCGCGACCGAAGAGAAGGCGATGAAGCTATAACCAAAGATTCGTTTCTGGCTGTAGACAGAAATCAGTTCGCTGATCACACCCATCGCCGGCAGGATCATGATGTAAACCGCAGGATGGGAATAGAACCAGAAGAAGTGCTGAAATAAAACCGGGTCGCCACCGTAACGGGGGTCAAAAATTCCAATGTGCATTGTTTTTTCAGCGATCAACATCAAAAGTGTAATTCCAAGGACAGGCGTAGCTAAAACTTGGATGATCGAAGTCGCGTACAGGGACCACAGAAACAGCGGTAATTTGAACCATGTCTGGCCCGGCGAACGCATGGTGTTTACGGTGACCAGGAAGTTCAAACCAGTAAAGATCGAACTGAACCCTAAAATGAATGCACCAAAGGTGGCGTAGATCACGCCTGTTTCGGTTTCGATACTATAAGGGGTGTAAAACGTCCAACCGGTATCAAGTCCTCCGCCGAACAGAATTGCCATCAATAGACAACTGGTCCCAGCAATCCAGAGGTAGAAACTGGCAAGGTTCATTCGTGGAAACGCGACGTCCTTGGCCCCCAACATCATCGGTAAAACGAAGTTGCCCAGCGCTGCGGGAATGCTTGGGATGATGAACGAGAACACCATCACCGCACCATGCAGGGTGAACATTTTGTTGTAGTTGTCATAGGACAACATGCCACTGTCGAATTTCACCAAATGTGACCGGAGAACAAGCGCGAAGATGCCGGCCAAAAATAGCGCTATCGACACGCCGACCAGATACATTACACCGATGCGTTTATGATCTAAGGTAAAAGCCCATGACTTCCAACCCTTGGTGCAGTTCAGATAATTAGTTTCTGGCGTGCTGAAAATTTTGTTTCGAATTTCTGCGGTTGCCATATTAGTAAGCCCCGTAAGCAATTTTGCTTGTTGTAATGTCTATTGATCTCTGATTTCTAATCCCGATTGCAAAGTACCCTGCCGTAGGGCAACGATTAAGTCTCGTCTGAGCCGTCGTCGTCTTTATCGTTCGGAGCGATCGTTCCGGCGGTTCCGGATTTGTCGCCGCCTTCGGCTCTCAACCCGCTTTCAACATCGCCGCCGGCAACATCGGCGGGATTGTTGAGGTACTTCAGGTAAGCAATCACTTGGCTCACGTCATCCTGGGTCAGCTTCCCTTTGAAGCTGTTCATTTTTGAGACAGGACCGTAACCTTCGACAATCTTTTTACCGGGATACCAAATCGATTCCAACACGTAGTCTTCGTCAACGGTCACTTTGCCGTCCATCAGCGGACGCTCTTTCATCGAATAAAGTAGGTTCAAGGCCGGTCCGGTTGCAGCTTCTCCATTGATCTTGTGGCATCCAGAACAGTTGATTTTGTAGATGCGTTCGCCGTTTTTCCATGGGTAATACTCTTCTTCGATCCACTGTGTATTTTCCTGCCGGTGTGCGTCAGTGTCGTGAACTTCGGCGAGGGTACGCATTTTCGAGTGTTCGCGGCCGCAGTATTCAGTGCATGAGAGGCGGTACTGCCCAGTTTTGTTGGGGACCATGTAAGCATACGTATAGCGCCCCGGGACGATGTCCATTTTTTGACGGAACGCCGGAATGTACATGCTGTGCAGAACATCGTTGGACTGCATGATCAATTTTGTTGGACGCCCATTGACCAAGTGAAGTTCAGATGAACTGTCACCGTTGGGATAAGTGAATACCCAGTTCCAACGACTGGCGGTGACTTGAATTTCTTCTGAAGTTTCACTGGCGATTTTCGAATCGAAATAACCCTGAGCGCCGGCAAAGAACATGTAGACCAACAGGACTGACGGGCCAACCGACCAAGCGATCTCAATCAAGTTGTTATGGGATGAACTCGGCAATGGGTTAATCTCACCACCGACACGTCGATACTTGACACAGAAGTAGACCATTGAAAAAACGATCGCGATGAAAAATATCGTCGATACCCAGAAAATCCACATGAATAAGTAGTCGACACTGGGCGCGAAGGTTGATGCCTGTTCGGGAAACCAGTAGGACGAATCCCAGAACTGCGTGAACGAACTGGCGCCTTGGTGCTCGATCGAAGACTGCGGAACCTTCGTTCCAGAGAGCGTCGATTCTTGGACGCGCTTGATGATTTCTTCGTTGGTCGATTGTAGTAGTAGTGGTAAATGCAAATTCATGTTTCGCACGCGTATTTTTATAATAGTAATTGGTAAACCAAAATCTGGTTTGCCGAAGTCGTCGACCGTTATTCTCAGGCGGGTGCCCGATTCGGCGTCAAGTTGTCATCCGATGTTTTGCTTGACCCGTTTTGATTAGGGCGGTTGTTGCTCTGGCCTTTTCTCAGAAACCAATACGGGATCACCATCACGCCTAACCCAGTAATGGTCAACAGAGCACCGATTCGCATCACCGCCATCGCTTGGAATGTGTACTTCCCCGTCGTTTCATCAAAGACAAAACAGCCTAAACCGTAGCTGGCCATGTTAATTGGAGAACCAATTTTTCCTTCGGCGGCTTCAATCAGTGCCAGTCGCATCGTTTTGGGGTCGTAATCCAAACCGTGGATGTATCTCACGATTTTTCCTTGGGGCGACAGCAAAATAAACACCGGAGGGTGTGAATAGAGCTTCTGCGAATCGACGTATTTGTACTCAAACCCGGTTTCGTTTGCTAATGAGCGGATGTTTTTCTCTTCACCGACCAAAAAGTGAAACCCTTCTTTTGCCTCCGACAGGTTGTAGCGCCGGAGGTAAATGTCAATGTTTTGTTGGGCTCTGTCGGGAGTTTCGGTCGGATCGATCGTGACCGATACCATTTCGAAATCTGAGCCTATTTTAAAGTCGATTTGTTTTAGCGTGTCGATCATATTCTCCAGTTGCACGCTGCACAGCTTCGGACAGTTGGAGTAATTGAAGGAAAGCACGACCGGTTTGCCGTTATTGAAAAAGTCACCAATGCGAGCCAAGTTGTTTTTGTGGTCACGAAAGGGAGTGGTCAGGTCGATCGATTCCCCTTCTCTGGAAATCACGCCGGTCCCGACTTTCACGTCTGGTTTCTTGTTGACCCCGTACGGATCCTTCGCGGCGTCAACTTGCTGTTCGATTTGCCCCAATGCCCCAGTGGTTGCAAAAACGGCAAACAATACGAACCATCCTCCCTGCATTGCAAAAAATGCAGCGCGGCGGATGTCGATGGGGCAGATTGTGGGCGTTTGGGTTTGCATCTTATTTCTTAAACTTCTCCAGAACTTTTTGCTTCGCTTCCGCGATCGGCATTATGCCTTGGCCGCCGGCTAAAATTGATTTCTGCTGTTCCACTTGTTCACGCGCCGGTTTGTTCACGTATTGGCCTTGCCGGGCGTCTATCCACGATTGGCTCCAAACGTTGTAAACACCGCTAACGAAAAGGATGGTGATCAGCGTCACGATCGCGCTGATGAAACCCCACATGATTACGACCGGAACGTTGATGTCATCATAACGTGGCGCCTCCTGTGGCTTTTCGTCGCTGCTGGTAATAGCGTCAGAATGCGTTGTCATAGCTTGCTCGAACTTCTATCTACGAATGTCTTTTTATTTTACGGCTTACTTGGGCGACTTCAAATTTGGGTCGCTGTAACAAAATGGCCATCTTGGCTCTGGTCTGGGTGCTCATTAAGTCAAAAAAATAGTCTGTCCGTCAGTGGACTTCATGATTGAGGGCTTCGCCTAAACGAGGGTCTTGGAGCGGAACCAAGGGTCGTGTGCGAGCCACCAAGCAGAAAATTGCTATAAACGCTGCCACCATCGCTACGGTACAGGCAACATCTCCGATCATGGTCAGAAAACTGGTTGTCGCTAAACCACGAACGTGTCCGCCGGGTGCGTGGTTGTAATGCGGCATGACCAACCAAAAGTGATCCAGCCAGTGCATGACCAATAGGTAAATTGTGGCGCCGAACATGATGTTTTTGTTCCGCCGGACGGTGCGTCCCATCATTGCCAAAAATGGAATGAACAGGTGGCCGATCAGCAACACGTAAGACAACGTTTTCCATCCGTTTTTGTTAATCCGTAGGTCGTACCAGAACGTTTCTTCGGGGATGTTTGCGTACCAAATCAATAGAAATTGACTGAACGCGATATATCCCCAGAACACGACAAAGCCGAACATGAGTTTGCCCATGTCGTGGTAATGCTCGGTGGTAATCTCATCGGTAACTCGTCCCGTTCGTTGTAACCACAATGCCGTCAGAGTGATCGTCGCCAACGCGCTCAGCACGCCACCGGCGAAAAAGTAAACCGGAAACATGGTGCTAAACCAAAACGGCTCCAGCGACATTTCCAAGTCGAAGGATGCAAACACGACGGTTGCGGCGAACACGATCAATGCCGGTGCCGCGATCGCTTGCATGCGGTGGGTCAGTTGAATACCGCCCTCTTTGTCTTGGCGGAGCGACGTGAAGAGAAAGAACGCTGCCAGCGTTCCCCAGACCGCAAAGTACGCGATCCATCTTACGGAGAAGAAACCAGGGCTTAGAAACGCTGCCTTCAATTGTTCCAGCGGTGGCAGCTGATCTGCCGGCAAATGCGCTAAAGCACCATCGCTATTGTGGATGGACCAACCACCGTTGACCCAGGGGTACAGCACGTCAGATCCTGACAGCACGGTAATTAGAATTGGCAAAAACAAAATCGCCAGCGGCAATGTACACATTGCGTACAATTCGGCGATCCGCCGCAGGGTTACGCTCCAGCCTGCGCGGGTTAAAAACATGATAATTACGAAGAACAAACAGCCCAAACATATCGACAGCAGGAACGCAAAGTTCGTCAAATAAACGTACAAAAATCTTTCGGTCCCGCCAGAGAGGATTAACGAAAGAACAAGTCCTATCGCGGCCACGATCAACGCCGAGGGAATGGTGCGAACGTATCCGTCACTCAGCGATACGATCGGAGAAGTAATTTTTGCAGGTCGAGTTTCGTGCATGTCAGTTTTGTATCGATCACGCTACCGAGGTAGCTGGATGGGTTCGTCGCTTGGGACACTTTTGCCCCGAGCATTTTTTAAGACGGGCGAAACGCCCATCCTACCTTTTTCTCTACGCTTCTATGTTTCAGTATCTGCTTATTTGTCTTCGACAACGGGCGTGTCCGATTGGATACCCGTTTCCTGCAACGCTTTTACGTAGGCAACAATCGCCCAGCGATCGTTTACAGGGATTTGGGCCTTGTAAGGACCCATGTTGTTTCGGCCATTAGTGATCGTGTCGTAAATTCGACCGACGGGATTCTTCGCATCGTCTTTTACATCAACGTCGTGGAGGGATCGTGCTGATGTCCAAGTCGCACCACCAGTCGCCGCCAAGGCCATCGCACGTTGATTGACCAATCCATTTCCCGCACCGGCGTAACCGTGACAGGCCGCACAGTAAATTTCAAACCGCTGTTGCCCTCGGTCAAGCACTTCTTGGGTCAGTTCAAAATTTTCTGGGAAAGTCGTCACATACTTTTCGATGTTCTCTTGTTCTGCCGGCACCGTTATGGCGCCGGTGTCTTCTTTTTTTTCCCCTTGGCTGCCCGCGACGCCGGTAAGCGCATTACCTCCGGAGGTGATTGTGTAAGCGAAATCAGATTTGATGCCGTAGTTTAATTCGCTGTCGATATCCAAAGATCCCAAGGCGATCGCTCCGTCGACGGGTCGTCGGGCAGAACGGAGGTCGTTGTACATCATCCTCACGCCGTCGAGTTCATTAGATAGATTCGCCGCGACGGTTTGTGTTTTCGATTTATGTTGCCAGTCCATGTCAGGAACGACGTGCAAACGAGGGTGTCGATTGGTCTGCCCCCATTGGCTGAAGATCGCAGCAGGTGGCAGCATCAATAAAATTGCCCCCAGAATCCCAACCGTCGTCAACCACTTTGGTAGTTCATTATCGGTTAAGTCTTGGTTTACTTCATCGATTGAAACGGCTCCCCAGCCCTTTAATTGACTTTCCGAACCGGATCGATTGAACTTCTCATCGGCCGATTCAAGCAACAAAAAGAACTTGTCATTGGTGACGCGCTTGAAACGCGATACGCGGTGCAGCGGATTCGAGAGCCGGGGCAGTTTATTGAGAATCCACATGCCAAAGAACGTCGCGAAGGCACTCGATAGAACGATGATTTCAAAGGTAACCGGGATATTTGCTGGGATGCTGAAAATCGGTTTGCCGCTGATCAAAAATTTGTAACCTGGAAACGGCCACGCGGTGTCTTGACCGTTTGCGTACAGCTGTAGGCCCATACCCAAAACGACCGCTCCCAATGCAATTGACAGGACAATCAACGGTAAAATTGAACGCTTGATTCCGATTGCTGGATCGATTCCATGGACGGGAAATGGCGAGTACGCGTCCATCTTGATGTATCCCGATTCGCGTGCCTCGTTGCAGGCATGAACCAACGTTTCGGGGTCGTCAAACTGAGCCAGCAATCCGACCAGTTTTTGCTCTTTCGATTCGTTGCTTGATTTTTCAGCCATGTCTCACGTCTTTTTAAAAAGTTTCTCTAAGCTCGATCTTCCGATTCTGCAGTTTTTGCCGTTGGAACTTTAATGATGGTCCCGTGGCATGATGCCCTTCACCTCGGCCATCGCGATCACCGGCATGAACCGGCAGAACAGCAAAAACAGCGTGAAGAACAATCCGAAACTACCCACCAACATTCCAAGGTCCACCCACGTCGGCGCGAAGTAGGCCCAGCTTGACGGCAGAAAGTCACGGCAAAGGGAGGTAATAGTGATCACAAATCGTTCGAACCACATGCCGATGTTGACAAAGATGCAGACGATCACCATGAACCAAGGCGTAGTTCGGCACCACTTGAACCAGAACAACTGCGGAATCAAGACATTGCAACTAACCATAATCCAGTACGCCCACCAGTAGTTCCCGAACGCGCGGTTCCAAAACGCGAATGCTTCCCACGTGACGCCTGAATACCACGCGATGAAAAATTCGATCCCGTACGCGGTTCCTACCATCAACCCTGTGGCCATGATGATTTTGTTCATGTTCTCAAGGTGCCGCAGCGTGATCAACTCCTTCAATCCCAGAAGTTCTCTGGCAGGAACCAACAGGGTCACGACCATTGCGAAACCGCTGAAAATCGCGCCAGCAACAAAGTAAGGCGGAAAGATCGTCGTGTGCCAACCGGGGACTTGGGAAACCGCGAAGTCAAAACTAACGATCGTGTGTACTGAAAGAACCAGCGGTGTCGCGAGAGCCGCCAACAGGGTATAGGCGATCTCGTAACGGTGCCAATTCCGGGCCGAACCGGTCCACCCTAGCGAGAGCAAACCGTAAATGATTTTGCCGATTTTCGACTTGCTGCGATCGCGGAAGGTCGCGATGTCTGGCACCATGCCCATGTACCAAAACAGCAAAGACACCGTCGCATAAGTTGAAACCGCGAACACGTCCCACAACAGCGGACTGCGGAAGTTAGGCCACATCGCAAGGTGTTCTGTGGGAATCGGAAACAGCCAGTAAAAAACCCAGACGCGTCCAATATGAATGCCGGGAAAAGTTCCTGCACAAACCACCGCGAAAATCGTCATTGCTTCGGCGGCACGGTTGATGCTGGTTCTCCAGTTCTGGCGGAACAGAAATAGAATCGCGGAAATCAGCGTTCCGGCGTGACCGATACCGACCCAAAAGACAAAGTTCACAATCGGCCAACCCCAGTAGGCGGGATTATTGTTGCCCCAGACACCGACCCCTGAGAACAGCAGGTGCTGGATCAAGCCCCCCAACAGCATCAGCAGGCTGATCGCCAGCCCCAGCAAGATCCACCAAACTTTCGGAGCCGAATTGGCCTCCCAAAATCCGCACGCGGTGTCAGTCACGCCTTCATAGTCCAGCCCGCCCAGTACTAGGGGCGTGCGGTGCGCGGCGTCGTCGTACGTGTTGTCCAATGATTGGGGATCAACAGTCGTCATGGTTAGTTCCGTAAGTTTGTCTCTAAAAGTGTTTTGGTCTGCTGCGTGGTGTCTCAAGAGTGGCTGGGTGTCGCGCCTCAGTGCGCTGCGGTTTCGCTGCCGTAAGGAGCGTGAACCGAATCGCGATCATCAAAATCAATTAACGCCGGATGTACATTTCGAACCCGGGCTAAGTAGACGGTGCGAGGGCGGTTGTTCAATTCGTCCAACATCGAGTATCGACGTGGATTGTGGTGGGCGGCGTGCACGTCGCTTCGGACACGGTTGAGGTCGCCGAAGGTGATCGCTGATGTTGGGCACGCGTCTTGGCAGGCCGTGGTGACCTCGTTGTCGCCGATTTCGCGATGTTGAGCTTTGGCGTTAATTTTTGCGGTTTGAATGCGCTGCACACAGTAAGTACATTTTTCCATGACGCCGCGGCTGCGGATGGAGACTTCTGGGTTCATCATCAGGTTCTGCAAATTACGATCACCGGCCGGCAGTTTATCGGCTCCGGGATACTTCAAAAACGTCTTCGCATCGGAGTAGTTAAAGAAGTTGAATCGCCGGACTTTGTAGGGGCAGTTGTTGCCGCAATAGCGTGTCCCGATACAGCGGTTGTAGACCATGTCGTTGAGACCTTCGTTGCTGTGAACGGTTGCCGCGACTGGACAGACCGTTTCGCAAGGCGCGTTTTCGCAATGATGACAGGCGACCGGTTGATGGACGATTTGTTTATCGTCTTCTTCAGCAGCCTGTTCATTGTAAAGGTTATTGCCAAAGTAACGGTCGATGCGGATCCAATGCATCTCACGTCCGCGCCGCACGTCATCGCGGCCAACGACTGGCACATTGTTTTCCGACTGGCACGCGACCACGCACGAGTTACAGCCGATGCACTTGTTGAGGTCGATCGCTTTGCCCCACACGTTGGTGTGTGTCGGATCGGTTTCCTTATAGATTTCACGCGTGCCTTTGGTCAGATCGAACAAAGAGTGGTGCATGTGAAACGCTTCGGGCCATGCGGCACGGTGTTCGCGGTCGGCGGAATCACGTTGCGAACCTTCGACGTAACCTTCATCTCCCGAGTGCCCGTCGTTGCCGTGATGGTCCGTTTTGCCGTGATGGTCGTGTCCGCCATTTTCGTGACCGTGGTCATCATGGCTATCTTCAGTGCCCGCGTTATCGGGCCGCGTCCCGTTGGGATTGAAGCTGACGTTGGTGATGATGGGAAGCGCGCTGGATTTGCGATTGGTGGAATCGCTGGCGTGATCACCATGTCCTTCCGTGTGTGTGTCGAGGTCGAAGGCGTGTTTGTGTTTTTCAGCGAACTGGTTGAAACTGGTAAAGCTGCCTTCGCGAATCAAAGAACTGCGATCGGTTTCGGATTTGTCTTTGTTGCGAAACATGCGCGCCTGAATTTCGTCGCGTCCAACGGCGTCGATATCCCAAGGTTCTTGGACGATGGCCAACTTATAAACCGTTCCTGTTGGCGTCACGTTCGATGGTGAGAGACCAGCAGCCATCAGCCAGTTTACGCTCGACCGCAGCACTCCGACATCGGCCCCGACGGGTTTGACAGCAAACTCCTTGTCACCGCCGACACGGCCGGCCATGGTGCGTCCGTAGCCAATTGCCAAACCGATTGAACCATCGGCTTGACCGGGCTGAATGTGGACCGGCAATGTGACTTCACCGTCAAGTTCGAACGTCGCTTTGGTGTGTTGATTCAATCCAAGAGCTTTGGCCGTTTTTGGGCTGACCAAAGCCGCGTTGTCCCACGTGATCTTCGTGGTGAAGTCCGGCAGTTCTTGCATCCAAGCGTTATTCGCGAACTGGCCGTCGTACATCGAGGGCGAGGGAGTAAAGACGAATTCGATGGTTTCCCCATCCCAAGGCGTCTTCCAAGTGTCGTCGGCATCAAAGGACGGCATTTCACCGGCCCGAACGGAGATTGATTTCCCGCCGCTGTCCTTGATGAAACCATCGTGAACGGATTGCTTCCAATCGTTGTTCGATAGGCCGGCGGTTTCTTTAACGATGGTCTGGCTGTCGGCAGGTGCTCCGATCAGGATCGACAACATTTCAAGATTTGACTTGCTGCCGAAAAGCGGATTGATCAGGGGTTGCCCAATGCAGATCGAACCATCTGCAGCCAGCCCGTCTTTCCAAGTCTCAAGTGCATGGGCCATGTCGACGGCGGTTCCACAGGCCAGTGTGGTTTCGTTTTTGAAACAAGTAGCGTGGACCCGGTGCTTCACCGCGCCGATGGCGTCAGCGATATTGAGATCCTGAGGGCCAGAATAAACAGGATTTCCGCCCAATACGATCAGTGTTCCGATTTCGCCGTTGGTCGCTGCGTCGGTAAAGGCTTTGATAGAATCAAGACAACTTTCCCGATCGCCGTCCGGCAATTCGCTGTAGGTCACGGTGTTGCCAACGTTGCCCAATCGTTGATTCAGTGCATGAGCGGCGGCGTGAATTTCAGGGGGTTGGCAAGGGCCGACAACGATCAAACTCTCAGCCGCGTTGTCGATGAGGTCTTGGGCCATCGCGGTCAGCAGGCGTTCGCGATAGGGTAAATCCCGTTCGACCGCATCGCCCTTTTTTCTGGTTTCAAGCGTCGCGACCAATTCCATAATCATTCCCGGCACTTTGCTGGACTGTACCGAGATGCGATGGTCGGCAGCCGCACCGGTGACGGTGTGTTGGCTTTCAATGACGTACAACCGACTCATGAAGGCACCGTCTTTACCTTGGGCGGCAGCATCGGCATCGCGTGTTTTGGCGAACGAAACGGCATTACCGACGGCGTTGGCGTCGACTCCGAGAAAATCGGCGTCTAAGGAAATGATGACTTTGGCATTGTCAAAATGGTGGTTGACGCGCACCGCTTTGCCAAACGCTGCTTTGCCACCGGCGCGAACATTGTCGTCGTTAACCCCGGCGAAATCGAACCACTTGCCGCCTTTGTCTGTCACCGCCTTCTTCATCCTCAGCAAAGAGGGCGATTGGCTTGGTTCGGCTAAAATCGCAACTTTGGACAGATTGGTTAAACTGGATTTCAGCGGTTCGAAAATGTCGTCAAACGAGGCGTCTTCCCAATACGTTAGCCGTGAGTTTTTCCGCTGCTTGAGCACTGAACCGGTCCGCAAACGGTCCGGATCATAGAACTCTAAGATGCGGGCTTGGGTGAAACTGGACGACGCACCGTTGGACAACGGGTGTTTTTTGTTCCCGTCGAGCTTGATCGGTCGGCCATCGTAGCTAGTCGCGACGATCGGTTGCGCGACACCGCTGAGTTCGATCATCGACGCATATTTCTGGGGGACGCCAGGAATTCGGTCCACCGGCCGGAACGCAAAGGGCGCTATCTTTTCCTCTTCGTAGCGGCATCCGGCCATGTTGCCCAAAGCCAGTGAAGCACCCATGATCTGCAACCAGCGCCGACGTGAAACCGAGTCGCCGTCAAAGTTATCGGTGGCCGTTCCAAAATCGCGATCAATCGCTTCGTTGAATTCCAACGAATCTTGGACACCGTCGACATCCAGCAAACCTAATCGACTGGACTGTTGAGCACGCTGCTGATTTTTGGGAAACGGTTTATTCATAAGTCTGAATTGCTGGGATAATTCGATGGAATTCGAAGTGGAATTTGCGTGTTTGGCTCGGGAAACGATTCGGGTTGATCGATTTCTATGGGATTGCAACGATTGCGATTGACGGTGCAAGCGATCAAATTAACGATGGCACGTCGAACAGTTCACGTTCGGGTTGATGTTGAGTTTTTCGGCCCACTGTTGGTGGTACGCTTCCTCCTGTTCGGGCGACTCCCAAGTCATATCCAATTGAGTCACCATCTGCGGGTCGCGGATGTTTGGCGTTGGGTTGCGGTGGCACTCAAGGCACCATTTCATGGATAGCGGTTCGACCTGTTGGACGACTTCCATCTGGTCGATGCGACCGTGGCAGGAGACGCAACTAACGCCCCGCGCGACGTGAACGCTGTGATTGAAGTAAACGAAGTCCGGTAGGTCGTGAACCCGTTCCCACAGCACAGATTTGTCGGTTTCAAGACTCAGCCGAATCGGTTCGAGGGTCGATTTTTCAGGGTGAATCACGCCCAAATCACGACCGGCCTGCCAGACGCCGTTGACAAACTCACCGGTGGTGCGATTGCCGCCGTGGCAATTTCCACAGGTCGCGGCAGGGGGAACCGCCGCGTGACCGGCCCGTTCTACGGTATTGTGGCAATAACGGCAGTCCATCTTCAATTGGCCAGCATGCAGCTTGTGACTGAAGGGCACCGGTTGTTTGGGGCGATGGCCAACGTTGATAATTTCCGGATGAGTCGCCGCGAAGAGACATGTGGCGAGATATCCCGCGACGGCCAATCCCGTTCCGATAACTAACAGCGTGAACTTGTTGACCCAGGTCGGGAAATGAAATTCTTGCATCGAATTGCACTCTGTGTCGCGACGAATTGTCGCTGATTAAATGGTGTTTCAATTTCTCGGGAGTCCTAATCAGATTGCCGAGTTCATTATCTCTTATGTCTGGGTAACTTCGGTTCGCGTCGATGAGTTACTCGTTTTCATCCAATCACAAACTGTCCTACCCCTAATGTCGCACTCGATGGTGCTGGTTGGCGCGGCGATTTTGTGCCAGCACCTGAGTCAAATTGTGAATAAACTCTGGCCATTGCAACCGCTGAAAGGATATCCTTCGGCACCGGGCAATCGCTAATTTACGGCTTTTGATCGCAAAAGCTCGAAAAGGCGTGACTGTCGTTGGATTTTCCGCCTTTTTCCGCCCAGAATCGTCACATACTTTACTGCCATTGACAATACAGAAAAGCCCTCTTGGCCAGATTGTCGCAGGTTCGGCATGGTAGCGTTTTTTATTACTCGGTTGGACAGCGCTTTGCTGCCGGCAAGGCTTGCGGGTCAGTGTGACTGGGCGGGTTAGCGCGACTTCCCTTCTCTCCGTTACATGCGCTCAGCCTGTGTGTCTCGGGCGTTGTTAGATTTGTTTAGGTTGGTTAGTGGTGTCGCACCGAGGGCGTCCCCCGCCCTTGGGTTTCTTGCAACGGTCATAAATTTTGGCGAATCGAGCTATTTTTAAATCGAAACTTATCCAACCGCCGGGCCTTGGAAGTAGCGCAGCGAAAAAAACTGAGCCCAACTATCATGGAGCTTTGAAAATTTTCGTCCGCTGCATCTCTTCAACGCCACATTATGAACTGGGAAGCTTGGTTTTGCTTAGGCACATTAGTCGTGCTGCTGTTCGCCTTGGCTAGGAATCGCATTCCCACCGATGCCGTCATGATCGTTGCGTTGACGATCATCATCGCGGTAGGATCGATCAGCGGTTCGGTGAATCTTCCCGACGCCGGAGAAGCCGTGGCCGGTTTGGGCAATCCAGGATTGATTTCGATCGCGGTATTGTTTGTGGTGGTTGCGGGTTTGGTGCAAACCGGCGCGATCAATTTAGCTCGGCGATTGATCGGGACCCCCAAAACCGTACCCCAAGCACTTACCCGGATCTTCACGCCGGTGATCGTTTTCAGTGCGTTTCTCAATAACACGCCAGTGGTTGCGATGTTTATGCCGGTGATCAACGATCTCTGCAAACGCACCGCGCTCAGCCCGTCCAAACTTTATTTGCCGATGGCTTATGCGGCGACTTTTGGAGGGGTTTGCACTTTGGTCGGAACCAGTACCAACCTGATCGTAGCGGGCATGTTAGAAGAAAGCTCGGGAATCGAATTGCAAATGTTCGATTTGGCTTGGACGGGGGTGCCGTGTGCGATCACGGCGACGCTGTTTTTGATTTTCTTGGGCCATAAAATTCTGCCCGATCGCCATGCCGCGGTCAGCCCTGACCAAGATCCCAGGCAGTACACCGTCGAAATGCTGGTGTCGCATGATGGGCCGTTGGTCGGAAAAAGCATTGAAGCGGCCGGTCTTCGGCAGCTGCAGAATCTGTTCTTAGTCGAAATTCAACGCGAGGGCCAGCAATTGGCGGCAGTGTCATCCCGCCAACGGTTGCGTGGCGGTGATCGATTGGTGTTCGTTGGGGTGGTCGAAGGCGTTACCGAATTGACTCAGATTCGAGGTTTAATTTCCGCCGTTGACGATGCCCAATCACTGGGGCTGAATGTTTCGGATCGACGTTTGATCGAAGCGGTGGTGTCCGATCGCTGTCCGTTGATTGGGTCCAGCATTCGCGAGGGGCTTTTTCGAACGACCTATAACGCGGCGATCGTGGCGCTTGGGCGCGGCGACCGACGGATACCGGGGAAGATCGGCGATGTTAAATTGTTGGCCGGCGATACGTTGTTGTTGGATACCGACGATGACTTTCTGAAACGACAACGCAACTCCAGCCATTTTCACTTGGTCTCTGGTGTGGATAACTCCGAACCCATTCGCCATGAACGATCACCGATCGCAATCACTATTTTAATCACAATGGTTTTGTTGGTCGCCACCGGGGCGATGAACCTTTTGTCCGCAGGGCTGATCGCGGCGTGTTTGATGGTGGCGCTAGGATGCTGTTCTTTAGGCCAAGCACGAGACAGCGTGGATTGGTCGTTGTTGGTGGTGATCGCGGCGGCATTGGGGATCGGCAAAGCGGTTCAAATGAGTGGGCTCGCTGAGACGGTGGCCGAGAATTTGGTCGCCGCCGCCGGGGGCAATCCATGGCTTGTGTTGCTGGCAATTTATTTTGTAACAACCATCTTTACCGAAGCTATCACCAACAACGCCGCCGCGGTGCTCGTGTTTCCCATCGCCGTTTCATCGGCAACCGCGTTGGAGGTAAGCGTGATGCCGTTTGCGATCTGCGTGTGTGTCGCGGCGTCGGCAGGTTTTGCGACGCCCTTTGCCTATCAAACTAATCTGATGGTCTACGGGCCGGGGGGATATAAATTCACGGATTACTTGCGGTTGGGGATACCGCTGTCGCTGATTTTCATGTTGATAACGATTTTGATAACGCCTTTGAAATGGCCTTTTTGAGGATTGCGAAGACTTCCGTTTTCAGACCCACTAAATGGACGAACTTCAGAACAAGAGTGTTCCATGAACGAACGGGATAGCAGCAACAGCGGTGGCGACGACAACGCGATCAACCCGTTCGCGGCGCCAACGAACTCGCGGAGAATCGATCCGGTTGGCGGAAATCCCATCACACTGCCGCCGCCTGAGCCGAACAAGGTTTTTGTGAAGTGGTTGCTTGTTTGCACAATCGCCGCCGCCCCCAGTTTTTTCCTCGGTGGTGGTATGGGCCAGTGGCGTCTGTCGGCGGTGCTGGGGATGGTGTTTGGAGTGCTCGTGTTTGTTGTTGGGTACACCGCTTTGGAACTCACCGCTGCGGTACAAAACCAAATGAACAAACCTGTCTCTCGCCGCGCGTCGTGGATTGCTTATTTAACGCGCGCAGGGATTTCGATTGTTTTTCCTGTGGGCGTCGTTGTCGATATGTTTTGTGGGATCTTTGCCGTTGGGATTTCGGCGGTGCTGACTGGATTTTCAGATAGGGTTGGGCCATCTTATGATGTTGAGGTATCCGAAATCATGCGTTGCTTTCAGTTTTTCGTCACCACTGTCGCGCAAGGTGTGCTGTTGAACTTTCTGCTCTTTGCGTACATGGGTGTCGTTTGGGTGATCTGCAACGCGCTGTCCAACGACCAACGGTAACACCAGTAATTCTCAACCCGTCAGAAGGTCGATTGCGGATATTGAGAGAAAATGATTGATTGCACCTTTTACGAGCCGATTTGATGATTCGATTGAGAACCTGTTGCTGCACCGCACGATGGCAAATAGCCTGCGTGGTTTCTGGTTTGCTGATGGTCGCGGGGTCAGCGCGGGGGCAGCGGTTTGTTGCGGAGTCACGCATCAGGACCGCAGGCGCGGTTCGGGCGGTTAATGACGACGAACTCACCGTGGCCGACTTGCAAGAAAAAGTCGCAGTCTACAAGATCCAACGGAAAGGCCGACGCGCTGTTTCGATCAACGGAGAATTGCTCAATTTTCCAGCCACGTTAAAGGTCGTTGGGCGTATGAAAGCGGCTGAATTTCTCAGGCCCGACATGGTGGTGAAGTTCGATGCAGCGCTCCGAAAAGGAGGCCGTAGCGATGGCAAGGTTGGCCAGTTAACCCTGATATCCGCCAGTGATCTTGCCCGGGCTGGGACCACTGGCTTTGGGGGCACTGTCACTGAAAAATCGCCCGCCAATGCATCGAAGTACGCAACGTGCGAGGTCGTTGGTGTTGTCCAGCAATTGAGAAAAAATCGATTGGTGGTGGCGACTGGGAAATCGCCGTACGCGTCCAAGAATCGCGTTCGGGTCGAACTGGCTGAAGATGCTGTGGTAGTGATTGCGCGCGACGATCTAAACCTTGCGCAACCCGGTGATAAAATCTCAGCGCTGAACGCGATTAAACTCACCTCCGGTCACTTGGTGGTCGATTCAATCGAAATCGATTTGCAGAACCAGCGCAATGATGCGGTGATGGACTTCATTCAATTGGATGCGAAGTACAGTCGTTTGTCTGATGAACCGACCGCCGCGCGCGATGTCCGGTCGCAGCATTTTCTCTTGCACACTGATGTTTCGGATCGGCAGGGACAAATACTGCTGGATAAACTAGAAACGATGATCGATCTGGTTTCGAAATACTTTCGCCGCCGGTCCCGAGGTTTAATCGAGTGCTACGTGGTGCGGGACATCAGGAACTGGCCCGCGGAAACGTTTCCCGATGGCGCGGCGGGAAAAATTCTGGAACCGGCCGGCGTTACCATGACGCGGACTTTGGGCAAACAACGCCGAACGATCGTTTTTTCGTGCGATGATCATCAAACGGTTCAACACGAAGCGGTTCACGCTTATTGCCAACAGACCTTCGGCAGCACCGGTCCGGTGTGGTACGCCGAAGGCATGGCTGAAATGGGGGCATATTGGAAACAAGGGCAACTTGAAGTCGACATTAGGCCTGGGGTCATCGGTTACTTAACTAATGCGCGGCCGAAAAAGATGTTGGATATTGTGGCCGCCGGACAAGTCACCGGCGATTCATGGCAGGCTTACGCATGGCGATGGGCGTTGTGCCATTTATTAGCCAACAATCAAAACTATTCCGGTCGCCTCAAAGGGTTGGGGGTGGCGATGATGTCTGGTCAACCCGCCAGCTTCGAAGCGACCTACGGCGATGTGGCGGCGGAAATTTCGTTTGAGTACGACCAGTTCGTGAAAAATTTCGGCAATGGATATCGCGCCGACCTGTCCGCGTGGCAGTGGGACGTCAAACCTAAACGGCTAACACGTAAACCGGCTTCGGTCACCGCGTTTGCCCAACGCGGATGGCAGGCTACCGGTGTGGCAGTCGAAAAGGACCAACCCTACAGCATCAAAACCGAAGGCACGTGGCGAATTGCGGCCGCCGGCGAAGCGCTAACAGGTGACGGAAATGAAGCGGGAAAAGGGAAATTGATCGGAGCCATTTTCAGTGACTTTGAGTTGTCAGACTCCTTTGATTTGGGGACAAAGGCAAAACTCATCGCCCCACGATCGGGGCACTTGTTCCTGCGCTGCGACGACGCATGGACAGAGTTGTCTGAAAACAGCGGCGAATTAAACGTAACGATTGAAACAATATCGTCTCGCTGAACGGTGATCGCAATCGGGCAACTGTTCATTACCGTTCACTTCGTCGTTCGATGAACGATGCTGGCGCGGTGTGGCTGCATCGCAGTGAAATGGTTCTGCAAAGCATTTCAACGCTTCAAACCTGCCTTTGGTTTGTCAGCCTGTATAAATTACACAACGACAATTTAGTTCTCGGTCGATACTTCGTAACGGTATGATAGAGGCATGAATGTTTTTTGTATTGACTGCGGAAAATCGTTTTCAATCGGCGCTGCTCAACTGGGAACCTGTGGGCGCTGTCCGCACTGTAAGTCCGTCGTCACGATGCCCGCATCGGTCGATCAAATCCAGGACCAGCAAACCCGCACCGTTGCCGACCCGCGTTATGTTCAGCGCGCGGCGTTGGCGGCAGTGGTTGTTTTATTGCATGTCGGCGCGTTGATAGTTATGGCGAAATTGCCTTGGTACACGCGCGACCCACAACCCTCAGAAGTCGAACATCAATTCATACTCTCCCGTCCTCGGGCACCACGATTGGCCCAACGGTCGGTGCTGCGGTTGCAGCCGACGCCAATCCAGTCGCTTGGCGCGCTTAGTGCCAGCACCCATCTGACCGTTCTGCCATCGGCCGCGCGAAGGATCGAATTCGATAACGACTGGGGCCGCCCAAGAGTCATCGATGGGGCGTTTGAAGACCTGCCCCCATTTGTCGCTCGCGCTGGCGGGGGAATGACAAAGTGGGAACAATTTCAACGGACCGCTCAATCGTTTCGGCCCAGCGAAACGTTTGACCAGTTGCTCCAAGGGGTGAACAAAGTGGGGCTTGATGTGGCCATTGTTTTTGACAGCACCGCCAGTATGGATCGCGAGATCGCGGCGGTCAAAGATGGGATTGAGCGGATTGGCAAAACGCTTTTTCGATTGGTACCCAAAACGCGTATCAGCATCTGCACTTACCGCGATCAGGGCGACGCCTACGTGACCAAGGGGGTGGGGCTCAGCCAAAGTTTGGCTCAACTGAGCACGTTTTTAACCGAGGTATCAGCCCAAGGAGGTGGAGACAAATCGGAATCTGTTACTGCCGGCCTGAGGTGGGTTTTGGAGAACAACCGTTTTCGCCGAAACGCCAAAAAAGTGATTTTGATTTTTGGTGACGCGCCTCCTAAACCTGATCAGATGATCGTTTGTCAGAACCTAGTTTCGGATTTTCGCTTCCGACAACGCGGCACCGTCAGCACCGTCACCTGCCAGCACCGGAGGAAGATGGAAGCGTTCCAAGCGATCGCCGAATTGGGCGGCGGTGAATCGTTCCTCAACCACGATGAGACTCAAATTGTCCAGCAGTTATTAGTGTTGGTGTTTGGGTCGCGGTATAAAAATGATGTACGGCTAAATTTAACTGCTGAGCATTGAAGATTGAAAGTTTTTCAAGTTTCGAGAATCTCAAAGCGGTGCCGATTCCCCCAGTTATTCGGGATTTGCCGCGATATCCCCGACCTACCACGATATCCGCTCTCGAAGCGGTCAAAGTGCGAATTTCAGCCAGCTAATTAGAAAAAAGCCTTTTTTCGATCCGTATTCGACCGTTCTGGGGGCATGTTTGCTGGAAATGGCTAATTTTCTCTTGCCTGCGTGCCGATCTTGTGTACATTTCAACCCGACAAGGCTGTTTTTTATCGGCCGTTTTGTATAGAAACGCTTACTTTGACCAATTTGGTGGATTTTCGACATGGCCAAGCAAGAACTTGATGGTGCTCAAGCACTGATTAAAACGCTGGATGATCTCGGTATCGAGTTTATCTTCGGCTATTCCGGTGGAGCGGCGATCCCGATCTTTGACGCTTTAGAGACCGTGGAAACCAAGATGAAGTTCATTCTTGTTCGGCACGAACAAGGAGCCGTCCACATGGCTGACGGTTACGCCCGCGCTACCGGGAAACCGGCTGCGGTATTGGTAACTTCAGGACCTGGAGCCGGTAATACGGTCACTGGGTTGATGACGGCGATGATGGACTCGGTCCCGATGATCGTGATTTGTGGCCAACAGGTGACTTGGATGCTCGGTAAGGACGCATTCCAAGAAGCCGACATCTTCGGCATCACGATTCCTGTCGTTAAACATAATTACTTGGTGAAAGATTCCAACGACCTGCCACGGATCGCGCGTGAGGCGTACCATATTTCGACCACCGGTCGGCCGGGCCCGGTTTTGATCGATGTCCCTAAAAACGTTTCTCAGGGGGCGTTCACCGGTGATATGGATGAACCGATGCGGTTGCCGGGGTATAAACCCGAAGAGGCGAACGTCTTCACGTCGGACCAGGTCGAGGATGCCGTCAACCTCATCATGCAGGCCCAGCGTCCAGTGATTTTAGCCGGCCACGGTTGCATGATCTCCCGTGCCGACCAAGAACTGATGACGTTGGCTACGAAATTACAGATCCCTGTTACCTCCACCCTGTTGGGTAAGGGCGTCTTCCCCGAATCGCACGAACTGTCCTTGGGCATGCTGGGAATGCATGGTACTGCGTACGCCAACAAAGCCATGGTCGAATGCGATTTGCTGTTGAACATTGGTTCGCGTTTTGATGACCGCATCATTGGTAATCCAGAAAAGTTCTGCCAAGACGCCAAAATCATTCACATCGATATCGACGCCGCAGAAATGGACAAAATGATTCGTCCCGACGTGCAGTTGATTGGTGACGCGTCGACCGTGCTCAAAGAGATCATCGCCCACAATCGCATCAAAGCGTTGCCGTCGGAACAGTGGTTGGCGAAGATGGACGG
>CALDYR010000061.1 GCA_937944405.1 uncultured Pirellulaceae bacterium | reverse complement strand
TCCATCACCCACAAGCAGTCGCTGTTGATCAGTCCAAACGCGCGTGGCCAAGCGGCGCGCCCCATCGCATACCCACGATTAAGGGCTCGTGAAAGCAGCATATCTTGGGTGCCTACCAGAATCGCGGGAGCATCCGGATGTTGGTACCAACGTTGTTCGTCGATACCGCCCATCAGTTTATGAACGTGTACTTGTTGGTTAAGTCCAAGGTTGGAAAGTAGTTTTTCGGCTTCGTTGCAGGTTTGCTCCACCAGCGTCCGCATTGGCAGACACCAAACCAACCGCTTTGGCCAATCGGGGCTACGGTTAATGACCGAATGGAAAATCCACGCCGTTAGCACGCCCAACGTTTTCCCTTCGCCGGTGGGAATTCGAATCAGCAAATCAGAGAAGTCGCGTTCGGCCAGATCTTTCTGCCAGTCGCGCGGAGTAAAGCCCGGTGAATCTTGGTTCGGACGAGTGGCTTTAGAGAACAGTTCACGGTAATTTTCTTCAGTAGGCATTGCCAAAACTCAATAACAGGAGGCCGGTCGGTGTGGGGAAGCCTATTAAAGCAGTTTCAGTGACACCTTTGGTCACTAAGGGGGCTCTTTTTTGTTTTTTTAAACCGCGCAGCATGGTCATACATGTTTTTCGCGTTCAAATGGCTAAAAATGACCTTTCTTATGAGAAAAGAAAAAGGGCGGAGACTCCTTGAGGACAGGCTAATTTGCACTCTTCTTTCCTACTAAACTATTCCAGTTTCAGGCCCGACGCTGACTTTCTCCGATGCCGGTTTCGCAACCAACTGTGATCAAGGATCTAAGGAAAAAGCCGCTTCCCTTCGACTATACCGGTCGAGTTTACTACGGTTAGGCGTGGTTCTTCACGATTTCCAGCAGCCGTGGGACGAACTGCCGGTTGGCCCGGGCGCGGTGGCTGATGAGGGATTTGAAGGTGTCGCCGAGTTGCCCGAATGTCATCGAGTATTCCGGAATGAAGAACAAAGGGTCATACCCAAAACCGGCATTGCCGAGCGGTTTTTTGAGGATGACGCCACAGCAACGCGATTCGCAGTTGACGTGGATGTTCCCTTGAGGATCCGACAACGCCATGTGGCAGGTGTACCACGCGGTTCGTTTGGCGGCAGGCACAGCGCTCAGTTTTTCCAGTAACAGCGCGTTGTTTTTTTCATCGGTGGCGTCTTGGCCGGAAAACCGTGCGGAATAGATACCGGGCGCTCCGTCGAGCGCCGTGACGCTCAGTCCGCTATCTTCCCCTAACACCCAACAACCCAAATGCAGCGCCTGTTGACGCGCCTTTAAAACGGCGTTCTCCTCGAAGGTCGAACCGGTCTCTTGGACTTCGATGGCGTTGTCGATATCGGCCAGGCTACGAAGTGTGACGGGATAGGAAGCCAGCAGCATTTCCAGTTCCTTCTGTTTCTTCGCATTGTGGGTGCCGAGGGTAAGTTCGAAGGGGTTCATGGATTGCTCGAAGATCAAATGGGTTAGGTTGTTGGTTCGACAAGATTCTAACCGTTTGTCAGCCGTTCGCTAGCAATGGTCGAGCAGGTCGTTGGCGGTTTGTGGGTTTGGCAAAAGTGGCAAAGATTTTCTGCCTGAATACTGGGGCCCCTGCAAACCCATGTTTCATGGAGTGGATCTTGGGGATGGAAAACGGTGCAGGCAGAAAACGGTGCAGGCAGAAAACGGCGCAGGCAGAAAACGGTGCAGTCAGTTAACGGTGCAGGCAGAAAACGAGGGAGGCGATCGCTAGCTGCCGGTGAGGTGGACGACGCTTTTCCTGCCAGTTTTAAAATGCTTCGACCGCGCTGACAGCAGATCGAAAAATTGCTCATGCGGGCACAGAAGCCTTCCGATACCCTCAGTGCAGCAATCAGCGCTGGTGGTTGAAGTAGGTTGCTGGTTGGGTTGATTTGTGGTCAAAACATCAAAGGTGGAATATGCTTGTTCGTTCAACGTTGGTCGCTGCGGTTGTGGGCGTTACCGTTTTGGTATCGAGTGTTAGTTCCGCGTCGGGGCAAACGAACTCCCAGCGCGACGCGGTCATTGGCGGTGTTGCTGGAGCGATTATTGGCGGCATCGCGGGCAAGCAAAACGATGAAACGCCAGAAGGGATTGCGATCGGTGGCATCGCCGGGGCGATCGCCGGTCACGTGTTGGGAAAAGCGAAAGACCGTAGCATTCAAGACCAGTACTATTACCGGCAACAGGCCGTCGTCGCAGCCCAACGGCGGCGGCAACAACAAGCGGTTGAATTGCAAAAGTCGGTTTCCGTCGACGATGCAATTTCTCTGTCCAACACCGGAGTGAGCGCTCAACTGATTATCAATCAAATTCAATCCAACGGTGTCCAGCAAGAGATCGGCGTTTCGGAGATCATCACCCTGCATCAAAACGGGGTCAATGAAGCCGTGATCAACGCCATGCAACGGGCGTCGGTGGGAGGCCCTGCGGTCACCGTCGAACCGGTTCCCGCGATTGTGACTCGTGCGCGTCCGGCAATTGTGGTTCAACGCAACGATGATTTGGATGTCTACCGAAGTCATCGGGGCTATTATCCCTATCACGGCCAACAGCGATCGGCGTGCGGCAAGGACGTCTACGGCCGGCGTTATTAGATAGCGCAGTGCGATCGGTGCTTGATGATGCCAGTTTGGTTGCCCCAAGTTTAGTTGCGGGCGTCCCGATGACAGGCGTTTCGGGAAAGGCGTTTCTGGAAAGGCGTTTCTGGAATTTCTTGAGGGGGCTGACCTGCATCGCATCGTCTCATGTGTCCTGATGCCGACTTCAGGATAATCCAATGGAGAGCGGCAAACCCATAACCCATGCTGGTGTTTAATCTATGATCGATGCCCCTGCGTTCTCTTGAGGGGCGATTGTCTTGCGACTGATCGCACCGCGCCCGTTTCGCAGCCACAGTGTGGAGACGGAAGTTGGAACGGTCGTCGATTTTTTCGACGCTGTTTCTTTACCCTTTGGTGGTTTCCGTGTTAGCGGTGCTGTTACTGATGATTTGTTTCCACTCACCTGAGGAAAAGTTGGTACGTTTAAGCAGTTCAGACCGCCTGAAGAAATTCAGGCGGTTGAAGCAAGGTCTAATTCCGCTACGGTCTTTGGATTGGCGAGAGATTACCCTCGGCGAATTTCAGATCCTTTGAAGCGAATGTGGATGCGATAAATCGACCTGGAGGAGTATGCAATTTCGCCAGTTTTGAGATCAAAACGTTCAGGGATTTCTTTGATCGTTTTGTCGATCACGGCGTGAAACCCTCGTTCGGAAAAAATATCGATCAACATCGACAGCGCTAACGGATTGTCAAAAATCAGATCCTCCGAATTGACCGTCGTTCTGCCTGAGAGGGCATGACGTTTGATGATGGGCATGAATTTTGATTGAATCGTTTTGACGATTTGAACGAATAATTCGTTGTGCTCGATTTCGTAACTGTCTAACCGCCGAACTAATTCTTGCCGGGCGTGAACGATGATTTCTTCGGCTAAAGGGATGGGGCTGAGGAGGTCAAAGGTCGCTTGCCCCAGTTCCAGTGAACTTTGATATTGAAGTTCGTCGAGGATATTGGCTTCGACTTCATCAACGGGGCCTTCGGCGTTGATGAAGTGGTAGTGATAGATCTCCTTCAACGATTGCAGGGCGTCCCACGTTTGTTCTTTGAAGACCTGATATCGCCGGGCTGATTTCTCAGGGCTAAGGTCCGTGGGGCGGACCGATTCTTTGACGCCGATGCCTGTTTCTTCTACCTCTTGGTTGTGTCGTGCGACTTCGAAGCCACGTTTTAACTGCCGGTCGATGCTTGTTTGTTGTCCGACAAACAGAACCATCGCATGGATGGTCGGGCGGCGGAAGTGAATGGCCAAAGATGTTTCTTCGTAGTGATCGTGAAGGCTATTGATTTTGTCGACCAGCATTTTGAGGCATTCCACTTGAACGCGCGTGCGTGGAAATCCATCAAGCAACGCGCCGTCACTGTATTCGGGTTTCAATAGCTCACGCAGTACAATTCCCACAACGTCTTTGTCGCCAACCATTTGGCCGTTGTCTTTTGCTTTCTCCGCCGCCGAGGTGTTGAGCAGGGAACTGACCACGATCGGGGCGCAGGTTAACCCGCGCGCGTTCAAAATAAATTTGGTTTGCGTTCCCTTGCCCGCACCGGGAGCACCGCCAAGCAAAATCAGTTCTTTGGGAAATCGTAGGTTTTCGTGCCCGAATTCTTCGACTAAATGGGTCCAGACGGTTCGGAAGATGACCAAGGCATCTTTGATCTCGAGGTCGACGTTGGTTTGGTTGTGAATTGAGTTTTTAGACATAATTTGAATCAAGCGAAACTGAGGGACGAGGGACGCAACGTGGTAGCTTTCAAGCCCCCACCACCGTAGATGAATCATGTTTTAACCCACCCAAAGCCACCAGGAAACGCCTAACGAAAATCAACCAAATGTTTATCGCAACCCCATGAATAACGATTTGGCGGAGCGTTGTGCGGTCGGTATTCGTTGCGGCGAAAAGTAAAAGGTTTTGTCGGGGATTTATTGGGGCCGTGTGTTATCAGCGCTTCATTTTCGGCGTTTCCAGAATTTTAGTGGGGAGCTTGAAAATCGTAGTGGGATTGGTCTGAACTCCTGATGGCCGTGTTTGCGAAAATTTGGGCTAATCCCATTCAATTCAATTCAATCCCATTCAATTGCGAAAAGGCAATCTTTGGGCTCACTCGGTGTCACAAAGTGCTGGAACGAACCTATTTTTCGGCATCCAGATTCGCCAGAATTCAGCCGTCGTAAGTTCGAGACCGGTGTGATGTTCGGAACGATTTCAATTGATGCTTACTGGATTGGCGGCCGGGGCGATTGGGCCGAACGCGCGTTGCAGATTTTGCGTAACGGATAAGGAAAGCTTTACTCTGGCCGGCTTTGGCACTGCCTGCGAGGTAACCGGGGCAGCGCTTTGACGATCATGTGCGTGTATCGATGCTCTTGTTTTTACGGGGATTGGCACGCTGTCGCTGCTTTGAGCGTCACGTGATGTTAACGCAGCTGAATTCTGGTGAATTCAGCTGCTCTGAAATCAAAACTTGAACCAACCCGTTGGCTGACTTAACGCCCACCGCCGGGGCGTCCACCGCCTCCACGTTGAGCACCGCCACCGGTGGCGCCGCCACGGTTGCGAAGGCTTCGAAACAATTGAGCGGCGCGTTGTTGGCGTTGGCGACTTTCTGAGGTCCGCTGCGAGCTTGGGGCTGAAGAACCAGTTGCGGCATTGTCGCCAGTTTGGCTGTCTTGTCCGCTCTCTCCGTTGGAGGCAGGACTGGAATTTGTTCTGATGATTGCAATCTTGCTGCCGTAAGCGTTTTTGATGATTTCCATGGCCCCCATGGAAAAGTATTCCGCAGGTAAAACTTCGTAGGTTTTGGGCTGCGATAGGTCGGGGGTGTCGATCGCTTCGACAAGTTCGAGAATTTGTTCGTAGATGAACTTGGGGCCGATGACCAAAATTTGACTGCTTTCTTTATCGAGGCTGATTCGAACGCTTGGTGTTTCTTCGCCCCCCCCACCGCCGCCTCCGTCACCACCACCGCCGCCGGCACCCCGCACCAGTCGGGCTACTTGGTTGAGGTCGTCGTCCTGATCGTCGTTTTGTTGTTCGGGGATATCACCACCGGAAATATAGTCCGCCATGAGACTCGACACGTGACTGAATACACTATCCGGTGCTCGGTGACGAATGGGAATGGCGTAGGATTGGCCGACAAGCTCCGGATTTTGCGGTGCCGACGGCTGGTCGAACAAATCCACAGCGTCTTGAATGTAGTCGAGATCCGATGCTGTTGCACCGCTGACGTATAGCAGGTTCAGCGGGACGCTGAGCCCAATTTGGACTTCGCCGGTTAACTCGATTGCGCCTGCGGGAGCGGATGATGTGGTCCCGCCCAGCAGTCCGCCTAAGAGGTCACCGGTGCCCCCGCCGGCAACGTTGTCGACGATTCCAGATACCAAACCGCCGGCGTCGGAGGATGGGCTGGCTGATTCCAAGCCGAACATTTGGTCTAGCTCTGACTTGACCGAGGCGGCTTTTCTGTATTTCAAGTAAAATATGGTTAGCCCTTGATCGATTCCGTCATCTTGGGATTGCTTTCGAAAGATATCTTCTAGATCGTCCAATGCATCCAAGTCATCCGATTGCAGCAGCACTCCGAAGGGCGTAGCTTTGATCGAAACATCAGCCCCGGGTTTGGACTGTTTCCCTTGAGGGGGGGCGTAACGGGTCCCTTGTGGGGCGCTGGCCCGCACCGATGACACGGTCGATTCGATGGCTGCGTTTTGAGTTTTTTCGGGTTGCTGGAACGCAACGTTAGTGAACCGTGCGCCGTCCGGTGATACGGCACCGGTGTAAGCGCTCCGCAGTGCAAATCGCCGCGCTTCGTTTTCCAGTTTGACTTGAACTTTTTCGTCGGGCATGACAATGCGAAGCCGATTTTTTGGAGCGCCATTCTCTAAAGCGCCATAACGGGGCCCTTGAGTCACATTGGCTGCCACCGATGACACGGTCGATTCAACGGCCGCGTTTTGGGTTTTTTCGGGTTGCTGGAACGCGACGTTGCTGAACCGTGTGGTGTCAGTTGGTTTGGCGTCAGTGGAAGAGTTGCGTGGTGCAAATCGGGGCGCTTCGCTTTTCAGTTTGTCTTGGACTTTTTCGTCGGGCATGATAATGCGAAGCCGATTTTTGCGACCGGTGGTCGGCCAATAGTCTTCCACTGAGTCCAACATTTCGTCGCGTTTCTTGGGAGATAGTTCGATCACTCTGGCGTTGGTCCGGGCCTGGTCGGGGTCGCGGCCTTGGGCCTGGTCTAACTGCGCGATGATGTCGCTGATTTTGAAAATTTCCTGAGGAGTGCCATGAATGACGATATAGTTTTGCGTCGTGTTGGCCAGCAAACGCGGAGCGTTAGGATTGGCTGCGGCAGAGGTGGGAGTAATGTTCAGCAGGCTGTTGACGGCTGTCAGGATATCCGAAGCCGATGCGTTTTCAAGTTCCACGATCTTCGTTGAACCAGTCGCTCCCTGAATTGTGCTGATGACATCTTCAGCAATTTTATGCTGAGCCTCGGTGCCGCGTAACACGATCGAGCCGGTGACTTCGTTTTGGCCGATGGTGGCGGTGGTTCCGTCGAGCATTGTTTCGACGACCTTTTTCGTCATTTCGGGGTCAGCGATGACGGCGTAGTTTCGTAGAAAACTGTGCTCCTGTCCCGATTCGGCTTTTTCAGGAGCCACGTCGATAATGGCAGCGACTTCTAAGAAATCTTCATGAGCAGCATCTGTCCCGTTTATAATCAGGCGGTTGGTCGCCGCATCGATGCTGATGGCGAGCGTGCCGTCATCACGCGAAAAGGTTTCTTCGGGAATCTGCAGCGGGTTACGTGCCACGTTTAAGAACTGTTCAGGCGAGTAAAACTTGAGATTGTAAGTTTTGTAGGTACGTCTCTTTATCGCCGCCATTTTGCTGATCGCATCGCGAATCCGTTTGAGATTGGCTCCCGTTCCACGCACGTAAAAACCATTTGACTGCGGCAGGAGCTTGCTGAATTGGCTGTACTTTTCATCCACCAGCAACGTTAGGTCTAGTTCGACGTCGTACGCATTGAGGGTGCCCAATCCAAATTCACAGCTCAACAACTCATAGTCCCCGCGCTCCGATAACTGGGCCACGGTGACGTGCGGGATAAGTTCAACCGGTAGTTCGGATGACGCTTCGGTCAAAATCAATTGGTTGCGATTGCGGATGATCGTGTAAGGAGGATCCTGCAAACGCAGCGCGTAGTTTAGCTGATCGAGCGCCTCAAGTGGCGTGTACCGTTTATTATCAGACAGTGTAAAACTACCTTCAGGGAATTGTGATATCGGTTGCCAAGAATATCCTGTTTGTTCGGCGAACCACGGGATGACATCTTGCCAGTCCGCTTTTTCGAACGAAAAAGATATTTCTACCGCTTCATTGATTTCTTGGGGCGCGCCACCGCTGAGGGATTCTTGGGCAGAAACGGGCGGTAGCCAATTTAAACCCAGTAGAATTGCCAGCGCGGTCCGCGTTAACGGTGCGATCAATGAATTGAGTGGTTTGCGGTTCAATTTTTGGGGCGGCCTATTTTCGTTCATAGGTGGCTTTCGAAGACGACTGCTTGGTGTTGTTTTTGTTGAGAAATAGAGTCATACTCTAGCCCATCATTATTACCGTGATTTCAGGCATTCTTCAGCTTGATGAATCTTTCTCAAGGAGAGCTTCTACTTTTCCGATTGTCCCAGAAGTGCGTGTTTTTAGGGCGCTGCGTTGATAATACTCACGTAGAAATGCAGCCAGAAGGACAATACGATCCTACGACGAGGCCAATACGAGCCCTGAGGACAGCCTTTTCAATCAGACTTTCCCAAGGTCGATATCCAATTTTCCAGCGTTAAATTCGCGAAACCTTCCGCACGTTCTTCAAGGCAGTTGACAGCCTGAGATGTTTTAGGCTGGGGCATTGGCGGTTCCGTTTGGTGCTACTGGTGGTCTGTGCCCCAAGCTTGCATTTCCCCTTTCCAGTGAATGCAGGTAGCGAGCGCCTGAAGTCCCGCAAACAAAGCCATCGAGAATTCCAGCCACTCCCCTACGATCCTGAAGGTTGCCACCAAAATCCGGGAAGGCCATTAGTTTAGGAGAGACGCTCGGTATGGGAGAGACGCTCGGTATGGGAGGGATGCTCGGACTGGGAGAGGCCATTGGTCTAGGAAAGACACTCAGTCTTTTGATGGCTATGTCTTGCGGCTTTTGCAACGTTTATTTTTCGCGGTGGAATTGAAACGCGCGGCCGCGGTTTGTTTTCTGATGAAGAAGTTATGGGAATTCGGTCGTCAGCATTTAAATAGGGCTTGGCCAGTTGCAGCAGGTGATAAGGGGGAGCCGGCCCGGCCGGTGAAATGATGGAAGTGGCGAATTTTGGATCTTCGGTTGAGGACGGAGACACCGTCCCACCCACGGCATCCAAAATCTACGCTTACTGCCGGTGTGGTTGTATTTCGGCAGCTTATGGCTGACTCAATTCGAGCCACAGGATTTGTGGCCGGCACAGAACACGAAGTTTCTGGTTGACTACTTCTCATTTTACCCGGCAAAGGAGTGTTGCGCCGGACGGTTCAAATCTGTGCCCGGCTTAAAGGAAGGAAATGTTTTCTCAGACTGGCACGCTAAATGCTTTGTAGATCTTTCGGAAGTGGTTCACATTTTGTTGTTAACGCAACAGCATGTGAAATAGAGACGAGGCAGTGCCTTGATTGCTGGTTTTTACCAGTGATCAAGGTCTTTTTTTTGTCTATACCGAAAAGCATGGCCAAAAACACGGACTGTTCTTTTTTGTGTATTATTTTGATGCGCATCGAAACAGTACACTTGGTTGATTGTGCAACACTTCTGGGCCGCTTAAAAAGCACCAGAAGTCACTGGTTCGTTGCTCTTGGGATTTTTTTCGTTTCGCTCAAACCGCCGAAAACCAAATCTTGCGAAAGTCGTTTTGCGTTAGGTGGCAACGGCGCAACAACGCAACGGCGCGACGGTGGGGCCGAGGAGCCAACGGAGTGTCACCGCTTCATTTTGTTCAATCGCTTTGTTTTGCCCAGTCGATTCACTTTGACTGCTTTGCTCCAGAGCGGTTGAAGTAGCCTCAATTCAGGCCCTTCTCAAAAAGCCCTTGCTCCGCTGGTTCCCTCAGTCGGACCCACATGCCGATTCTAGATCCTGTTGATACACTTTTGTGGAATCAGACGATCTCCTCTATTTCGCGTCTCTGGTCGTTTGAGATTCGCGATTCAAGCCACAGTCTGCCAATGACCAATTGGCTCTATTGGCTCAATTGAGTCGATTGAGTTTGGCGTCGATTGATGATCGCTGTGAAAGTTGAAGTGCGGACCGGGCCAAGGTGGGCTATAATTTTAGGAACCAATCTAACCCCCAAGCCCAGTGTGTTCTGCATGTTTTATCCCTCAAACGTGAGCTTGAAGTTTCTAGGACCGTTGGTGTTGTTGCTGTTGGGTGGGGGGGCGTTGTCCCCTGCGATCGCCGGTCGTCCCGATTCAGAGAATCGCACCGATAACGCCGGCGCTCAACAAGTCGCTCAGATCGATAAGATGATTGTTGAGGTGTGGGAAGCGTATCAAATCGTTCCATCCAAACTGGCCACCGATTCTGAATGGTGCCGACGAGTCTTTCTGGACATCATCGGGCGGATTCCCACTTCGGACGAAGCCACGGCGTTCGTCGTCGACAACAGCAACGACAAAAAGCAAAAACTGGTTGCAACGTTACTACACGACGATCTTTATACTGAAGAATTCGCGCGGAATTGGACGACCGTCTGGACCAACTTACTGATCGGTCGTAGTGGTGGCACGACCAACGGGTCAATGGTCAACCGGGCGGGGATGCAGAAATTTTTGCGGGATTCTTTCGCCAGAAATAAACCTTACGATCAGTTCGTCCATCAGTTGATCAGCGCTACCGGCACTACCGCCCCGGGGGATGAAAACTTCAACGGAGCCACCAACTTTTTGATCGACAAAGTTAATAATGAAAAAGCCTCTCGCGCTACAGCGGCAACGTCCAAACTTTTCTTGGGGTTGCAAGTGCAATGCACTCAGTGCCACAACCATCCTTTCAACGATTGGAAGCAGCAAAAGTACTGGGAGATGAATGCCTTCTTTCGTCAGTCGCGCGCGGTCGGACGTGGAATGCAGGCGGGGATGGGAAACGTAGCCACCCTGACCGACCAAGATTTTGCGGGGGAAAACGGAAACAACTTCGCCGAGGCGGAAGTGTATTATGAAATGCGAAACGGTTTGGTCGCAGTGGCGTACCCTGTGTTTGTTGACGGAACCGAAATCGATCGCAGCGGATACGTCAAACAAACCAACAGACGCCAGCAACTTGCCGACCTAACGATCAAGTCACCGTACTTTTCGAAGTCGATCGTCAACCGAATGTGGGCTCATTTTCTCGGCTACGGATTCACCAGCCCCGCTGACGACCTTGGCCCTCACAATATCCCAACCCATCCCGCGTTGCTGAATTATTTGGGCCAAGAATTCCGGAGCCACGATCACGACTTGCGGCAGTTAATGTCTTGGATTGTGCTGTCCAAACCTTATGGGCTTTCCAGTCGACAGAACAAGTCGAATGTTGAAGATGATCCGCTACTCGGGGAGTCGCCAAAGTTTTCTCATTTTTACCTACGGCAGATGCGGGCCGAACAGTTATACGAATCGCTGATTGTGGCAACTCGAGGTGCTCAACAGAATCAATCTTACGAAGAACAAGAACGCATCAAAAATAATTGGTTGCAGCAATTTACGACCGCCTTTGGCACTGATGAAGGCGGCGAATCGACCAGCTTCAACGGGACCATCCCCCAAGTCCTGATGATGTTTAACGGCGATATGATGAAAGCGGCCACTTCGACCGCAGAAGGTAGTTTCATCGATCAGATCGTAAATTCAAACATGTCCCGTACTCGCAAAATTGGATCGCTGTTTTGGAAGGGGCTGGGAAGAAAACCCAAACGGGCCGAACTTGCCCTCGCCCAGTCGCTAATCAATGCCAACGGTGGCGATTTTGCTGAAGGTTTGCGGGATATGTGGTGGGTGATTCTTAACACGAACGAATTCATTTTCATTCATTAACGATAGCGTTTTTTCCGCGACGAGTTCCTGTTTTTGCTGACTTTTAAAATTCTTTCTTAACTGAAACCATTCCCATGAACCACAGTCCCCCCCGCGGCATGAACCGACGTCACTTCATGAGTCATTTGGCCGGTGCTTCGGCGATGGTCGGTACGGCATTGGCCCTTGGGCAGACGTTGCGGGCTAATGCGGCAACGATGGGGAAGAATCAAAAGGCGGCGATTCTTTTGTGGATGGGAGGTGGCCCTTCGTCGATCGACCTTTGGGATATGAAACCTGGGGCGAATACTGGGGGGCCGTTCCGCCCGATCGCGACCAACGGAGATGTACAAATCTGCGAACACTTGCCTATGATGGCGCAGAACATGGACAAAGTCTCCATCGTGCGTTCCATGAGCACGCGCGAGGCTGATCATATGCGTGGTCGTTATTACATGCACACCGGGTATGTCCCTAACCCCAACGTAGTGCATCCCAGTTACGGTTCAGTGATCGCTCACCAATTAGGGGCGCAACGCCCGGAGCTTAAAATACCGTCCTTCATTTCGGTCGGGGGTGAAAGCGAGGGGCCGGGGTTCTTAGGGATGGCCTATTCCCCGTTTTCAGTCAATTCAAATGGGCGTGTGCGAAACCTTAATCTGGGCATCGCTCCGGATCGGATCACCAATCGCATGCAGGCGCTGAAAATGATGGAGAGCGACTTCATTAACCAACGCCGGGGCATCGCGGCGGCTGAACACGCCAAAGTGCTGGGAAAAACATTGGATCTCATGAGCAGTCGTCAGATGGAAGCTTTCCGCGTTGAAAAGGAGCCGACTGGGGTCAAAGAGCGTTACGGCAACACGAATTTTGGACGCGGATGTCTCCTGGCACGGCGTTTGGTCGAAGCCGGTGTGCCCTTTGTCGAAGTCAATCTTGGGGGGTGGGACAATCACCAAAACATCTTCAACACGCTTGAAAACAACAAACTACCTGAACTCGATCGAGGCATGAGTGCGTTGCTGGAAGACCTGGCGCAGCGCGGCATGTTGGACAGCACGGCGGTGATGTGGATGGGCGAGTTCGGCCGCACGCCAAACATCAACGGCAACACGGGACGTGATCATTGGGCTCGTAGTTGGTCGGTTCTGGCTGGCGGTGCGGGGATGAAACCGGGGAACGCGATTGGCAAAACCAACGAAGATGGATCACGTGTCGAAGGCCAAAGCTATTCGTCCGAAGATTTAATGGCGACCGTTTGCAAGTCGCTGGACATTGATTTAGAAACAACTTTCACCAGCGCCAGCGGCCGTCCGATGAAGATCGCCAACAGCGGTAAATTGATTGAGGGGCTAATTTAAAGGTGCTTCTGGGAATTTAATTGGGGCGTAGTAAGATTCACCAGAATTCTAAATTGGTTATTACAAAGGAATGCCGGCGAATCCCCCTGTCGCCCACTGGAACGGACAAACGATCGGCCGATTGGCCGATTGGGAGCGGCTAAATTCCAAGAAGAACCAATAGTTAAGGCATTGTGAATCGGTACCTTTTTTTGGCACCGACCGGCTACATTTCTAGGTTGGGTTGCTTTAGTTTTGCCGGTTGGATTTCCCGCGAACGCTGGTACCAATGTGTGTGGGCATTGTTAGTCCTTCCCCGGATAACGATTATTCAGATCAGGTAGATAAATTTGGCGGAAGTTGATAATGCAATCCTGATATTTGTTTGAGTTCCATCACGATGGCCGATCGTCACCTAAAGTTACGCTAGAGCACGTTATTTCCGGATCCGAAAAGCAAAACAATTCCTCAGAATTGTTTTTGCGATGTTCGGAGGGAGGCACTCTTTTCGACTGCTACGTTGATTCGTTTTTCGTTGTCAGAGTGAGATGGCATTGCCCTAATTGTCGACTTTTTCACGATGGCGATAAGTTTCAGATGTTGAAAAATTTCACTGAAACAGTCTGTTGCGTCGAAGTATTTGTCGTTTGTTGTCGATTTTGCGGTCGCCCATTAGCCTCGCCGCGGAACCACGTTTGTTATTTCTACCCACTGACCACAGGTCATAAACTCCCCGCCCTAACCCTATGAATATACTTACTATCAGTAGTCGCGCCGAACTAATCGCTTGCCGAGATCAATGGAATTCTGTTGCTGGCGACCGAGCATTTTTTTCTTGGGACTGGAATGTGAACTGGTTCAACGAGATGAACAATAAGAATGCAAGCCCGCTTGTGATCGTCGAACAAGACGACGATGGTAACTGGAAATCCGTGGCGCCGTTTTTCATCGATGGACGCAAATTACGGATGTTTGGTTCGGGAAGCGCCTGCACGGATTATGCGAACTTATTCAGCACCCATCAGAGTACACGACAGTTCGCCGATGAGGTCGCCAAACGTTTGTCCTTAGGGGTGGGGCGGCCAGGACCGTTGCAGCAAATCGATCGAATCGAAATCGAAGGTGGTGGACGCAACGACGATAGCTTGACCTATTTCTGCGACCAATTAGCGCACCATGGATTTTTGTCGCACGAAACTGAAACTGAAGGGGCTTGGAAATTATCGCTCCCCGACGACCCCAAGGGGCTCGACACGATCTTAAATTCAAGCTGCCGTCGCAAAGTCCGAAAAGCGCGCAAACGTTTGGCCCAGGAAGACGTGTCCATTGAATTTTCCAATGAAGAAAACTTCGACAAGGTCTGGCAGGATTTCGTCGTATTGCATCAGGCGCGAAGGAACACGCTCGGGGAACCAGGGTGTTTCGCAGACCAAGCGTTTGAGCAATTCTTAAAGAAGGGGGTTCGATCGTTACAAACACGTGAGCTGGCAACTTTGTTCGTGATCTATAAATCACAAAAGCCCGTCGCTTCCCAGTTGCTGCTGATCAGTGAGCAAACCTGCATGATGTACCAATCAGGGGCGGCACCGGAATTCATTTCCGAGGAACCCGGTTACCAAGCGATCGTTGTCGCTTTGGACTACGCAATCGAACAGGGGTTAGCGGAATACGATTTCTTACGCGGCGACGAAAACTACAAAACGAAGTGGAACACGACGCGCGAACCGATTATCAGCCGGCGTTTTGTACCCAAGAAATTGTCGGCAAGAGCGCGGCATCGTTCCTGGGTAGTCAGTCGCCAGATCAAAGCGATGGTCATGAACTGCTGTTGCACATTGTCAGTGTTGAGCCAATCGTTTGCGATGCAAGCTCGCAGTTTTGGCAAATGAGCCCGGTGCGGATACAATTCACTCTTGGCCGCGTCGGACCGGTACTGACGCGCTAATGGGGGACAGCCAAAACACATTTGGTTCGGGCCTTACAGCAGGCGGGTGACAACCGCGTCTACTGCTGAATCGTAACCACGACAGCTATAGTGGGGACATTGGGTTGGGACATGCGGCGACGAAAGTCAGCCGAAATTGCTAAAACCGGTCTCGGCTACCTGTAAGAGTCCCCCGTGGCTGGACGATCATTGTAAACCGGGCTGGTTAAAGGTCTCAGTTTCGAGCGCGCGCTAGGCGATCGACCGGCGACGCCTGACCAGGCCAATGGTGCCAAAAAATGCCGCGATGGTGAGCGTCGTTGGTTCGGGAACAGCTTGAACGAGTGTCACCCTGATTGTTGCGCCGCTGGCCGCCACGCCTGGTAAAATCGCTCCGAAGCTTGGATTGAAGTTTAAACCCGTGGTGTTTGGATCGAGCAACGTGGCAAAGGTTGATCCGTCAGTTAAGGTTCCCCCTAAAAGGCCGCCGCGCGCGGTGATGGTAGATGCGCTGCCGACTTCGAGACCGTCAATCGGGATGCCATCGAGTGTGAATTCGGTCCCGATGAAATCCACAACCGCACCGGTGAACGCGCGGACGGTGGTGATCTGACCGCCGGAAATTTGTAACGGCCCGCTCGCATCTACCAAATTAAAAGAACCGCCGGTGACGACCGCTGATGCCATGTTACCAATCACCCCAAAACCTTCCAACGCACCGCCTGATAATTCCAGCGTGGAGGTGCCCCGGAGTTGAAAAAAGCTTCCTACTTCCCCACCCGTAATCCGGATCGTATTGCCTACGTTGTTGACGCCTTGGGCTAAATTGGTCGCCATCAGCGCGACCTGACCGCCATTGATGTTAATTGTCGAATTGGCAAGGTCAACGTCCAGGCCTACGGTGCCGCTGTTGACGTTGAGGGTAATGCTGGAAGCAAAATCCGTGTTGTCCGCAATAGATCCGCCGTTAAGGTTGATCACGGCGCCGACTGGAATCGGGGTCATCGAATCAATGACATCCCCGGGCCCAACAGAACTCAAATCGACCGATTGCGCTAACGACAGGGTTGGTACAGCCAGCGCGATCAAGAAA
>CALDYR010000060.1 GCA_937944405.1 uncultured Pirellulaceae bacterium | reverse complement strand
GTCGCAACTCCCGCGCTGGCCGAACCACGACCCAGCAGACTCCCGCTGTTGTCGATCGTAAAGTCTGTGCCCCCACTCGAAAGTTCTACAGAAAAGGCAGCACCTTCAAGCCCAGCACCCGCGTCGACGGTGCCCGTGTTGGTGATCGAGAAGTTGTTGGACGCCGAGTCAGCGTAGACGGTGCCGTTGCGTTGATTGCCTGTTCCGGTAATCTGTCCGGCATTGTTGATCGTTGAGGCCTGCCCGACGTTGACGGCGCGGCTGTCGCTGCTGATTGTTCCTGTCGCGGTATTGTCAAGCGTTCCCGAGCCCTGTGCGTTGTCGAAGTAAACGCCGTTGGTCGTTCCCGAGACCGCGCCACTGTTATTGATCGTTGCATCGGCAGCGTCAACGCGAATACCGTTGGGATCGCCAGCGATGACGCCGCCGGCGTTATTATCGATCGTTACCCCCGTTGCCCCGGCCTGAATGTCTACCGCGTTGGCACCAGCGGGTTGAATAAAGGTACTGCTATCACTGGTCACAGTGACCGTACCACCGGCCGCCGGTGTGACGGTCGTTGTGATCTGAGCATCAGCAGAATTAATCGCCGCGCTAGTGACAAAGCAGCAGGCGATAAAAGCCTGGCGTAGTCTGCGAAAATGGGTCATTTTCATTTTGGTTGTTGCCTGTTTGGTAATGAATCGACAGTGGCCATCGCCACGACTGCAAAATTCGATACTTACAGATTGTCACAAGAGACGAAGATTCTTGCACAGGTGCAGAGAAAGTTAAGCCCCACCCTTTTCTTTGGCGCAGCAGCTAACAAAACGAGCGCCGTTAAATCTGCCTTCCCACGTTTGCTGGGCAGTAATCGGTGCCTGGTCGCGGATTCCAAAAATTACCCCACGCACGTCACTGTATCGTCTCACTGCCATTGATTGAAGATCGAGCGCGATAGGCCTGCAGATCGATTGCGTCGTTAATGAATTCGACGTGGCTGTCTCCAAAGAGAAAAATACCGCCCCCCGGATGGGTGCTACCGAAGGCTCCGTTACGTCGCTGGCGTACGATCCCACCGCCCGGAATCGTGTTCAGCGGATTGGTCGTCGTACGCAAGCAATCTGCGTTGGCGATCGCGTAACTCCAAACATTGGAGGATTCCCAGATATCGGGCCGTAAGACCTCGCCAACAAAAAAGGTATTCGACAGACCGTCTTTAACGTCCGATACACTCCGGGTCACCCGATAACCAAAGGCACCGTCATTCTCATACTTTGTCACCAAATCCGAGTTGTCCGGGCCTAACCTTCCATTGCAGAAAGCATAATTGGACGTTGCTGCCTTCACGGGCAAGTAGACTTCACTGGACCGCGTATGCGACCGACTGGGGCAGTTAAAAATGGGCAATTCGATCTGAATTGCGGCACGTTTGGTGGGACTGGCCATCCACCACCGCAGGTCGTTGACATCTCGATTCCACAGCCCACCACTGGAAATAGCAAGCCTATTGTGCAAATTGCTCTGTTCAAGCTGTGGCAGAATACTGACAAAACCACTCGCACCCGTTTTTTCTTGAGGCGTCAACGCGCCGGTACACATGGACGACGAAACCCAACGCCCACTGTCGTCGCAACCGACTCGCCCGGCGGGATAGTGCATGAAGGTCGAATCATAGTTGGCGATTCCCAACCCGATTTGCCGAAGGTTATTTTGACACCCCGCACGACGCGCCGCTTCTCTAACCGATTGTACCGCCGGAAGCAGCATGCCGACTAAAATACCAATAATCGCAATCACAACGATTAGTTCGACGAGCGCAAAACCAAATTTAAGCCGATTCATTCTTAACACCCTTTGATTAAAGCCGACTTGCTGCGTCCGCATGCCAGATCGTGAATTTATTGATCGGAATCCTCACTTTTCCTCCTGTTTCTGGACGTTCCATCGTAATACGGCGGAATTCGACGGAGGCGGTCATACAAGGAATTTGTTCGAAAAATACAGGTTTCACCAGCTTCGCGGCAATAAATCGTCACCTTGAGAACATTGTAAATGTGTCCGCCGTCCCAATGACGTCGGTTCGCATGAGCGTCCAGATTGGTGGAAAGTGAGCGGTGGAAGTTTTAAGGCCTCTCAAAGATTTTGGTAAGACCTGTACCGACGTTGCTCCAAGATTAGCAACGCTGGCGATGGGTGTGTTGGGGGGTCGCGCAGACGCAGAAGACATAGTTCAGCAAGCTTTCGCCATCGCTATTGAAAAAGATGCTCGATTTGAAACCGAAAGTCAATTGGTCGCTTGGTTGGCCACGACGGTACGGAATTGTGCGTTAAACCACCGTCGCAAGTCAATCCGTCGGAAAACGTATGCCACCGACCCGCTGGAACTGACGCCGGCGGCCTCACCTGCAACCGTTACTTCGATTGACCAAGAGACCGGGGATCTGACTCCCAATCAAAATTCATTTGACGACGAGGTTTGTGCAGCGCTTCAGTTGCTCACGGAAAAATCCCGATGTTGTTTATTGCTTCGCACCGTGCAGGAACTTAGTTACAAGGAAATTTCAGAACTGATGAATATGCCTGAGGGAACCGCGATGAATCTGGTTCACCGAAGCAAGAAACGCCTCTCTGAGATTCTCACTGCCGACGGCACATCGCCACCAGCACAGGAGCCCAACCATGAGTAAAGACCAGACCGATCCTGCTGGTGATAACCAAGACGCCTTACCTTCCTCTTCGAAAGCTGAATCCTCAAACGAAGCAACGGCAGAAAGTAAAACAAACGATGCGGTCATGAAACGACAACAGCAAATCGATGTGTCTCTTCGCCATACATTTGGGTTGACGGAGAACGAAAGTCAATCGCTCACTCGATCGATCCAAGGGATGCTCGAGGCGGACGCCATGCCGAACTCTCGGTCCGCGGCCCGGCCCACCGAACCTAGTTTCCTAGCGACCGTCACAGAGAGCCGTTTATTTCAAGTGGCGCTCGTGGCGTCGTTGTTATTGGCGATTGGTATCGGCATCTCGCGCACCGTTGGCTCAAACTCTGTCGAACCTTATTTTGCCCATCAGCCGTTGGCGATCATTTTCCACGACAGCGTAAGCCAGGGGTTTCAGCCATACTACGATTGCGAAGACATGAAACGGTTTGCCGACACGTTCGAGGGGCGGCAGGGCCAAAGACTGGTGCTGGACCCGATGCCGGCGGGCACGGAGATGCTCGGCCTATCGTACTTAGGGGGGATTAGCCGCGACACAACCGCCATGCTGGCCAAAGCCGACAATCAAAAAGTGATCGTATTTGTCGACACACTCAAACATCAATCCATACTGGATGCCGTCACCCAAAAATCTGACCAGCACCCAGACCTAAACGTGTTCGTTGTGGAAAAGTACGGTCTTGTCTTTGTCGAAGTCTCGGCGCTTGATTCGGCGCAGGTGCTAAAGTACATCGTGCCAGAATAAACTGTAACGTTGTCAGTCCGGCGTCAGGCCCTCAAGTCTCAGCGCGGGAATCGATGGCCACAAAAATCCACTTGCTTGCGTAGCTCGTGAGTCCTTCTCTGAAATATGCGGTCCGCAAAATACGCCTACGACTGCTCTCTCCTTGCCCACCGGTGCGGCCGAAGATAGTTAAAAATCACAATTTAAGTTACACTGGGGGTTGGCTATGACTTTCTGAAAACTGAATCATGATTTCTATCGAAGCACTCCAATTCCAATACCCCCGATCGGAATTTGCGATTCAAATTTCAGCGCTGTCGTTATCGGCCGGCGAACGTCTGGCGATTGTCGGCCCCAGTGGCAGTGGCAAAACGACATTGCTTAAACTCATCGCCGGCATCGAACGCCCGGCGCGCGGAAGGCTGAATATCTGCGGACAAGACGTCGGCGCGATGAACGATCAACAACGGCGAAGATTTCGCATTTCGCAGATAGGATTCGTATTTCAAAAATTCGAATTGGTTGACTATTTGAACGTGCGCGACAACATCGCGATGCCCTTTCTGATCAATCGCAGCCTCAAACTCACGCCTGAAGTCAAAGACCGGATTGGCGTATTGGCAGAAACCATGGCAATCACGGAACTCCTGAAACGCCATCCCGACAAACTGTCTCAGGGAGAAAAACAGCGCGTTGCGATTTGCCGATCGCTGATCACATCGCCCCCTCTAATTTTGGCCGACGAACCAACCGGGAATCTCGACCCGGCGAACAAGCAAATCATCCTCGAACTGTTCTTCGAGCAATTGTCACACGGCGACCGTGGTTTGGTCGTGGTGACACACGACATGTCGGTGGCTCAACGGTGTGATCGCGTTATCGATTTCTCCACCTTCGATTCAACAAAGTGAGGGGATCAGTTTGAAACGCGCTTTCTATTTGGCGTTTAGATACATGCGTTTTCATCGGTGGAAATCGGTGGCGATGATCCTGTGTCTATTTTTAACCGCCGTGCTTCCGATCACCGTCAACCGCTTGCTCGGTTCGTTCGAAAGTGGGATCTACAGTCGGGCCGATGCAACCCCTGCGGTCATCGGTGCGGTCGGTAGTCCTTTGGATCTGGCACTACAATCCTTGTATTTTAGCCGTAAGCTTGAGAACACCGTGCCTTATTCAGCGGCGCTGGAAATTGCCGAAAATGAGAATGTGCGAGCGATTCCCATCCACATCCAACACACCGCGCGGTCTTACCCGATCGTCGCAACGACCAACGACTACTTTTCATTTCGCACACTTCGTTTCGCCCAAGGACGACCGTTTGGCATCCTCGGTGAATGCGTCGTGGGCGCAACGGTTGCCAAACAGTTGCAGTTAAAACTTGAAGACGGCTTGCTCTCAGACCGCACCGATTTACTGGGGTTGGCGGGCGACTACCCACTGAAGTTGCGCGTCGTGGGAATACTCGCCGCTGGCGATACTGCCGACGACAGCGCGGTCTTTGTGGATCTCAAAACGCAGTGGGTAATCCAAGGCCTGGGGCACGGACACCAGGACCTAGAATCTGATGACCAGTCCGACAATGTAAAACGGCAAAACAACCGAATCGTCGCGCTTCCCTCGAAAGTCGTGCCCTACACAGAAATCACACCTAACAATTTGGCTTCCTTTCACTTTCACGGTTCCTTAGATCAGTTTCCAATCACCGCGATCATCGTCAAAGCAAATGATTTGAAAAGCGAAACCATTTTAGAGGCGAAATACCAAAACCAATCGCTCGGTTTGCAGTTTATCCGCCCCCGAGAAGCTTTGGAAACGTTGATGTCAACGCTTTTCAAGATTAGACGATTCGTAAACATGAACACAACTTTAGTGGCGTTTTCTACCGCGCTGTTGACGGGGTTGGTGATGCTACTGTCGTTGAAGCTGAGGCAGGACGAAATGGACACGATGTTCAAATTGGGGTGCGACCGTAAAATGATCGCCACGATCCAGTTAACGGAACTGGGGGTTCTGCTGGCGATAGGAATCGGGCTGGCGGTCGGGTTTGCCGTGATTTTTGAAAACGCGGCGACGCGATTACTGGAAAGTTGGATTGCGGGACAATCATGAAGCATCTGTCAACGGCCTGTTTTTTTGCAACATTCTTTTTCACCTTCGCCGGCTGCGATTCACCGAATTCGAATCCTACCCCGGCCAGACGCGGTGCCAGTGACACTACAGCATCAAAGAAAACCGTGATCGCCGCTACCAACACCGCACTGCAATGCTTGACCAAAGCGATTGTTGGAGAGGCTGCAGAAGTCATCCGCCCGCGCGTCCGGGGGAAATCAAATTCGGGGCTCGATACCCAAGAGATGCTGCGATTGCAAGCTGCTGATCTGATTGTCACCAACGGTCCCGGTGCCGACGATGCCGATTGGATGCAACTGATTAGCTTAAACACAAACCGCATTCATGCCACAACCAGCGACGAATTCGAAATTTCTGATTTTATCCAAGTCCAAGACTATCGCACCGTTCATTCCCACGGCGACCAAGGAGAACACTCCCATCCGTGGCTGGTTCCTCATTGCTGGTTGGCCCCCAAATTGGCTCAGGCCCAATCCTTGAGTTTGTTGAATCGATTGACTGAAGAGTTCCCCCAACACGGACAAGACTTCCGGCAGCGTTACGACGCGTTATCGGGTGAGCTTAACGCGGTAGGGGATTTGGCCAAAGAAGTCGCGGAATTGCTGGATTCCAAGCACGTTCATGTTGTGGCAAGCGATCCACGTTTATTGTTTTTCACACGGTCGCTGAACTTGGACGACGACTATTTACTCTGGTTCGATCTTCCGGAGGCTTCCGATGCGATCACGCAACTGCGAAAACGAACCACCGACAAACCGCAGACCGTGTTGCTTTGGTCACAAGACGCCGGATCTATCGCCGATCCTATCGCTGCGGCTACTGGTGTGGTGATGGTAAGGGTCGGCTTAATCGAAGACCGTGATGATAGCTTCGACGGTGGCGATTTCGTGGCAGGTTTGCGACTTAATTATGAAAACCTTAAAACCGCTGTCAGAGGAATGAGCGATTAGTTCCGTGCTAAATTTTTTATTTGCTGCCACTGCCGTGCTGGGGCTATCGATCGGTTACATATCGCAGGCAGGTTACCGCGAAGCAACGATAATGGTTTTAGAGAACGCATTAAAGATTGACGAATTTGGAAGCGTCGTCGGAGACTTGGTCTGCGATTGCCAATTACCGGACAGCACATTGGCCAACAAATTCATCTGCTGAATCGAAGAAAGTAACGATGTCGAACTTTTGAAAATCCGCACCAACACTAAAGTTCTGGTCAGCTACCGGAATCGCCCACCGTTTGGAATTTTGCCGCACAAAGATTCCTACGGGCTGTTCATCTATTCGAAACTGGGCTTCAACGCGGCCGAAGTTATCGGGCAGTTCAACGCGGTCGATCGCGCTGTGGTGTTGCTTCGCCAAGCCGAACACAAATAATCATTTCCACAATCTAATCGCTTTAAAATTTTCTCGATAAGGTCTCAACAGGCTGCCAGTGGTGATGAATGCTTCAAATTCCACGATCAACGGCGGTGGGTGAATTAATCGACACAGGGGCGCAATTGGGCTACAATCGGTTTGAGTGAGATCATCATTTTTTTCGACCGGAGCAACGATGTCCAAATTCATTTCATTTCGCGCTCGCGGGGGACTGCCACCTTTTGGTGCCGCCTGCTGCGCGTTGCTGTTTTTGATCAGCTGTTCACCTGTTCACGCTCAAAAGAAGGCGACCAACTCCACGCCTGACGCGTCGGCCAAAGACGCCGGTACCGCTGGCAGTAGCATCAAAATTGGCGAAAAAATCCCTGCCTTCAAACTGACCGACCAAAACGGAAAACCGTTTGACCTAGGCCAGACGCTGAAAAAAGGGCCCGTCGCTTTGGTGATTTTCCGATCGGCCAATTGGTGACCTTTTTGCAAACGGCAATTGGTTCAATTGCAAAAGAAAGAGTCGGAATTTAAAAAACGTAACGTCCAATTGGTCGCAATGAGCTACGACAGCGTCAAGACCTTGGCGACGTTCGCAGAAGCGAAGAAAATTTCTTACCCGATGTTATCTGACAAAGGCAGTAAAGCGATCAAGGCATTAAAAGTCGAGTACAAACGTGGTTTGCCTTATCCCGGAACGATCTTCATCGACTCCGACGGCACCGTGAAAGGCAAACTCTTCGAGGAAGACTACAAAGTCCGCCCCAGCGTGAATGACTTGCTCAAAAAATATGACCAAACGATTGGCAAAAAAGGGACTGCAGCGGCGGGCGGCTAACTTGGAATTGACGAAGGATTACTCTATGACTGAAAAATATCGTTCGGTGTTACTCTTCGGCCAACCGGGAGTTGGCAAAGGTACCCAGGGAAAGATTTTGGGGAACATTCCCGGTTTCTTTCACCTGTCCGTTGGAGATGTTTTCCGTTCGATCGACATCGGCAGTGAAGACGGGCGTTTGATCTATGAATTCAGCTCTCAGGGTAAATTAGTCCCCGATGAACTCACTGTCAGCATTTGGAAAAAAGCGCTCAACGCTTACGTGGCGCTATCACGGTATAAACCTCGTGAAGACCTATTGGTTTTGGACGGGATCCCACGCAATGTCGCTCAAACCGAACTGGTGAAAGACCATCTCGACATTCGTCAGATCGTGCATTTGAAAGGCAACGACGAAGAAGAGATGATTCATCGGATGCGGCGACGGGCGATCCGCGAAAACCGTCCTGACGACGCTAACGAGGAAGTCGTTCGGCACCGTTTCCAAGTGTACCGCGATATTTCGGCACCGGTGTTGGATTGTTACCCCAAGAATAAAATCTCAGAAGTGAGTGCGATCGGATCGCCTGCCGAGGTACTGCAGCAGATATTAAATTGCATGATTCCGACCCAAAATGAGCTGTTCCATACCGCCGATGATGCTTGATTCTCGGCCGCAGTCGATGCGTCGACGTGTGACCAGAATCCATTTGATTTCCACGCGGATCCTTCTCGTTCGCGGCCACCGCAGCGTTGGGTTTTCAGCAAACCAACTCAAAGGAAAATGTCATTAGCCGTTTCGATGAATTTCGATTCTCTGCCCGCATTTTAACGGTGCCACAGCGTTTAGCTGACATCAAGATGTTTCAGCGGTTTGGATTCGAAGATAATCGCACTTTATTGATTGACCTCGATTTTACCGGTTGCGGTTCACGTTTGGTTTTCGACAATCTGGCCATCCAACCTGTCAGTCCCGAAACCTCGACATCTTAAACGAAAATGCCCGCACCAAAAATTAAACGAGCCCTCGTCAGCGTTAGCGACAAAACGGGAGTTGTCCAATTCGCACAATCTTTAGTCGCCGCAGGCGTTGAAATTTACAGCACCGGCGGAACGAGAAAGCACCTCAACGATGCGGGAATCGCGGTCACCGACGTCGCTCAATACACACAGTTCCCCGAAATGATGGACGGGCGAGTCAAAACACTGCATCCCAAAATCTTCGCGGGGATCTTGTGCCGGCACGATTTGGAATCGGACAAAAAATCTTTAGCCGATCACGCGATCGAGACGTTCGAATTGGTGGTGGTGAACCTTTACCCGTTCGCCGCTACGATCGCCAAAGCGGGGATTACCGAAACAGATGCGATCGAACAGATCGACATCGGCGGTCCCAGTCTCGTCCGGGCGGCCGCAAAGAACAATAAGTTCGTCACCGTTGTCACCTCCAATTCGCAATACGCCGAAGTGGTCAGCGCATTGGAGACCTCGGGTAGCACTTCCGATGCCCTGCGGAGGCGTCTGATGGCCGAAGCCTTTGCCCACACCGCAGCCTACGACCAAACCATCGCCCAGTATTTTACTGTCGGCGAAGAAGAAGAAGAAGACTTCGCCGAAACGATCAACATCAACCTCCGCCGCCAATCGGTTTTGCGATACGGTGAAAACAGCCATCAAAAAGCGGCCCTTTATCGCGGACCAAAAATCAGTGAAGCGAACCTTATCGACGCTCAACAGCACAATGGGAAACAACTGTCATATAACAACTTGCTGGATCTTGACGCGGCCCTGAACATGGTTCGTGGTTTACCTGCCCCGGCCTGTTCAGTGATCAAGCACAACAACCCCTGCGGTGCGGGCACCGGAAGCAATTTGGTTGAGGCGTGTGAAAAAGGATTTTCAGGCGATCCTGTGAGCGCCTTCGGCAGCGTCATCGGCATCAACCGCCCGGTCGACGTCGCAACAGCGGAATTCCTATCGGCTGGCGATTTTTTTGTAGAAGCGATCGTCGCACCAGGCTTCGAAGGACCGGCATTGGAGATTCTGAAAACTAAACCCAAGTGGAAAAAGAACGTTCGCCTACTTTCTGTCGGCCAACTGAAACCGAACTTGCCCACGATGGAGTATCGCAATTTGCTGGGTGGCATGTTGGTTCAGCAATCCGATAACCAACCCGACGATTACGCCAATTGGAAAGTCGTCACTGAAAACCAGCCCGATGATTCCATCATGGAAGAGCTTAAATTCGGTTGGCATATGGTGCGATTCATAAAATCCAACGCTATCTGTCTTTCCAAGGGACGCGGACTTGTCGGTGTCGGTGCCGGCCAAATGAGCCGTGTGGATTCGGTTCAGATTGCCATCCGCAAGGCTGGGCCTCACCGGGCAACCGGATCGGTACTGTCCTCCGATGCGTTTTTCCCATTCGCCGACAGCATCCCATTAGCCGCCAGTGCCGGTGTACGTGCCATCATCCAACCCGGCGGCAGCGTGCGAGATCAAGAAGTCATCGCCGCCTGTAACGAACACGGAATTCCGATGGTGTTCGCCGGCAACCGCCACTTCCGTCACTAACGGTTTGTCGCCCAAACGGCGAAAAAACAACCCGCGATCGAATGAAGCTCGTTGCATGGTCGGCTGTTGTGCATCGGTGCGAAATGAGCGTCCGTTCTAACGATCAACGGCAATGCCTTTTATTCATTATTGGCGTCAATTTGAAATCCCTTCAGCCATTGCCTGCGTTGTTTTAACGGCAAATGACAGTAGCTCATGGTCATGCGTGGGTTAATTTCGATGACCACGTCGGGGCCTGTTTCTGCCAAAACCATGTCGATCCCGATATAGCCACGAAACTCAGGAAGAATCTTGACCGTTTGTTCGGCCAGTTCTCGAGCACGATCGGCCCAGTCAGCCCGCAGTGGGAATTCGGCTGTTGAGTAATGGCCGGATTCGCCGCTGGAAAAAATTTGCCCCGTTGGAGGCAGACAGCAACGGTCGTTAAGATTGCCGATTACCGATACGCTGACGGGTTTGCCGGCAACGTATTGCTCGGTCCTCCAGTTGGGAG
>CALDYR010000059.1 GCA_937944405.1 uncultured Pirellulaceae bacterium | reverse complement strand
CGGCAAAAGAATGCGACCGGTGTTGCTGCTATTGTCGGGATTGGCCGTCAAACAACAGGCCAATGCGAAGTTTACCGTCGAAGACCTACCTGAGGAACTGATTCCGATGGCTGCAGCGGTGGAAATGATTCATACCGCGACCTTGGTTCATGATGATGTGATCGACAAAGCCGATATGCGTCGCCATGAACCGACAGCAAACTCAAAGTGGGACAATCGAATTAGCGTTTTGCTGGGCGACTACTTATTCACTCACGCCTTCCACATCGGCAGTCAATCCGGTTCTGTTGAAGCGCTGGCGTTGTTAGCGGCGGCCAGCAACAAAGTCTGCGCCGGCGAAATGAAGCAGAATTTTTACTCGGGGCGGTTCGATACTTCTCTTGAGTTGTACTACGAAATCATTTCTGAAAAAACGGCTGAACTGTGCGCGGTCGCATGTGCTACAGGAGCCCTTCTGTCTCAGGCCGATCAGACGGGCGTCAACGGTTTCCAACAATACGGTCGGGACTTGGGGATGGCGTTCCAGATCATCGACGACATTTTAGATTTGGTTGGCGACGACGACACCGTTGGAAAAACGCTGGGGACTGATTTAGCCAACGGCAAACCCACGCTTCCAATCATTCACTGTTTAGGCCGTTTGTCAGCTGATGAAAAAAACGCACTGCTGAAAATGATTTGCGATCCAAGACAGTTGCCGCAAATCATCGACACTCTCAATCGCACCGGTTCAATTCAACAGGCGCGTAATGTTGCTCGGTCGCACATCGACAGCGCGATGAAATTCGCCGATTCCTTGGGCGATACACCCGCCGCCAGCTCTCTGCGAACGATCGCTAGTTTCGTCCTTAATCGATCCAAGTAAGCGTTTGAGAATCGCAGCAGCGCTGATCTGTGTGAAGGAATAATTTTTTACGGGTTCTTCCTGAAGTTCTGTGACACCGTGTGCGCGGTTAGTTTACCGATCTCAGTGAATGACAGGGGGATTGGCCCGAATGCCCGGAAACACAGGAGACGGAAAACCTTCGCCAATTCGACCGCGACTTTCGAACTTGCCACTAAAATCTGGGGGCAGATTTTCCAGAAGGTTGAAAACGGTCGGGATGGAGAGAAACAAATGCGTCCTCCGTCAATTAGCGGTGGTGCCATTTAGGTGGCCGGGCGCGGGTTGGTCCAAGCACAGTTGGCTGAATGCGGGGTGGCTGAAGAATCCTTGCCCCCAAAGATCGTTGGCTGATATTTCCAGCGTTACTTCGGTTGTCGTTCGGGCAAAAGTTTTCGATCTAAGATCGGCTGTACCTCTTCGAAGAACTCATTCAGATCTTTGAACTGTCGATAGACGCTGGCGAAACGAATATAAGCCACGTCGTCGATACGGCTGAGCACTTCCATCACGCATTCGCCAATAGCGCGACTGTCGACCTCTGGTTCCCCGTTTGCGTACACGTTCTGAATCACATGCGATATCGCTTGTTCAACCTGAGTGGCAGCAATGGGACGTTTCCAACACGCCCGTTCGATTCCGCTGCGAACTTTCTCGCTGTCGAACGATTCGCGTGTTCCGTCTTTCTTGACCACGCGCAAATCGATTTCGGCCACGCGTTCGAAGGTCGTGAAGCGTTTGTCGCAATTTAAACACGCTCGGCGACGGCGAATCGCGAAGCCGTCTTCGCCGCTTCGTGAGTCGATAACTTTATCGTTATCGGTATGGCAAAAAGGACATTTCATGACGTACGCAAGACAAGTGGGGGATTTTCAATCACGCCATGATAACTGTTTTGGCGCTTTTGTTAAGTAAAAATCGAACAATCGGCAGCTCGATACTATCAAATTCAGTTCTCAGACCGCTGCAAAAATTGGACTTTGGCGATTGGCGCGGTTCTAAGTTGAGCGGAAAGTTAAGATGCGTAAAAATTCAAACTTATCACCGCCGCTTGTCGTGCAGTGTGCATCGAACGTTAACATCTTCTTTTCTTTTGAAGTGCTTAACCCACCATAAGGGAGTCCTAATTCACACTGAGCAACATCGAGTTCCGCTTAGGCTATGTTGTACCGTTTTTTCGGGCGCCTTTCGGTGACTGATTACTCAGCAACCCAGCACGACGATCATTTAATCATTGACCACAAGCGCCAGACTTCATTTTGGCAACTCACTCACTCGTAAAAATCATCCTGCTTCACGGATCAACGGAACGGTTCTGCAGGCTGAGCTTAGTGAGCGAAATTTCTCAATCGATTAAAAGAAAAGCACACGCTTAACGCATCTCATGGAGGGATCACATGCGGACCAAACTAATTCCGACCTCGCTGGCAGCATTATTTGGCGTCTTGTTGGCATCAGGGGCACACGCTCAATCAGGATCAACGATCACTGATCTTGGACCATCGGTTGTCGAAGGAGACGTTGGTGGTTTCCCGTCGGCGACAATCTCTGATTCGCCTGTATACGAATTTTACAGCCCAACTCCAGAGACGACTTATTTCGCTCAATCGCCTGCCCCCGCAGCACCGGCACCGGCTAAGAAAAAGCCCAATCCGGCAGCGACAGCCCACAAAGGTTTGTTCTACGCTAATAATTTCAGTTATTTAGACGACAACTACACTGGGCGAACTTATCTAGGGGATGGTCTGAAGAACCTGACACTGGGTCGTGGAAAACTGGACATCGGTGGACAAGTACGAACCCGATACCACTTCGAACAGGGGCTCGGCCAACAAGCCGGCGCGACTCGTTTTCAAGACACTGAAAATGAATTCGGTTTGCTGCGGGTGCGCGCTTACGCGGACTACAAAGCCACCGATCGTTTGCGTTTCTTCGTCGAAGGTATTTACGCCGACAACATCAGTGCCAACGATGAGTACATTCCACGGGGAATTGATCGAAACTTTGGCGACTTCTTGAACTTGTTCGCTGACGTGAAACTAAGCGAAACCTCGACTGTTCGCATCGGTCGCCAAGAGTTGCTGTATGGTGCTCAACGAACAGTGTCGCCGCTGGACTGGTCGAACACTCGCCGTACATTCGACGGTGTAAGGTTGCTGAACAACTACGGAGATTGGAAAATCGACGCGTTCTACACGCAAACGGTTCCTGTTATCTTCAATGAGCTTGACCGTCCAAATGAAGACGCTGATTTCTACGGAACTTACGCGACTTACAGTGGCTGGAAAAATCACACCTTAGAAATGTACTACTTAGGTTTGAACAACGACGCTGGCCCTAACGGAACCTTCAGCCTGGATACCTTTGGAACACGACTGGCTGGAAGTCGCGGCGATTGGTCTTACGAATTTGAGGGGGCTGCTCAGACCGGTTCACAGACCGCGCTGGGACAAAACCACGAAGCATTCTTTGGAACCTTTGGTGTCGGCCGTAAGTTCTCAAACCGGCGTTGGAAGCCTACCCTGTGGTTCTACTACGATGTCGCGACCGGTGATCAAGCTGAAACATTGGACACTTTCGAACGTAACAACGACTTGTTCCCGCTTGGCCACAAGTATCTTGGTTTCGTCGATGCCGTCACACGTAACAATGTTTCGTCGCCAAATGTACGCTTAAGCTTGAAGCCTACCGATAAATTGAGTTTGCTGTTCTGGTACTACAACTTCCAGTCGGTAGAAGCGAACGACCCGATCACGTCTCTGGGGGGAACACCGGCACAGGATCCAAGCTCGGACGATTTCGGTAACGAACTTGACTTTGTCGCTGACTACAAAATCGATGACCGGCGGAGCTTCTTGGTCGGTTACTCGCACTTTTGGGCAGGAGACCGCATTATCAACGGTCAAGACGCGGATTTCTTCTATCTTCAGTTCACAACGAACTTCTAAGGTTCTGAAAAAAAGAGGCTGAGAGTTTTAAACGTGTGAACATTCTCGAATGCGTGACATCGATTGAAACTCGTTGACGGTAGATACCAAGGCTGCTGCGATTAACACTTCGCAGCAGCCTTTTTGTTTGATCCTTCTTTGAACTTTGGTGGGTAGCTGCGAATCGTAGTTTGCTCCCCCACAAGAACCGCTAAAATCAAGCCAGGAAATTGGCTGAAGAACAAAGCCGCTAGCATGTCAAACTTTGTGGGATAATTTGAGTGTGCGGGTTAAAGGCAGTGATGGGCAAGTGACGAAGATATCAGTAAGCCAGTATTTGTGGCTGTAGCGATTGAAATAAACACCGACGCAAGGACGCTCGACGTGTCAAATAAAAATAAAAGCAAATCGAAAAACCGGATCACTAAGCTGTTTGTCTGCTCCCTGATGGCATTTGCGATCAGCAGCAACGTCGGATGTTTGCTGCCGATTTACGATGCTGACCCAGCAGTCCGAGCCCGTCAATTGATCCACTCGTCGGAAGATCTACGTAGCTTGCGGGACGAATGGCATCGTTTCTGGTTCTTGGACCAGCCCAGCCACATGCAGCCGCTGCGCACCCACGGCGGTATACTCTAATTCAAATCGCAACTCGCCGGCGCGATCCAGCGGTCGGGAGTGTTGAAGCATCAAGCCAACGGTTCAACAGCCATCTATCGAGATGGCTGTTTTCGCGCGCCCAACCAGACGCGCGCCGTTGGGCCGTTGATGGTCAGGAAAGCTTAAGCGATCTCTTTAGCAATTGACCTAAAAGAGTTATTAGCACTAAGAAATCCCCCCAAGTCAGCCCCCGGCCCCAACGGTCAGTTCCGCAGGTCTGGATTCGCCGGAGCTTGGCCTCTACCGAGAATCATCTGCACCAACCGCGTCATCTGCGACTTCAGAATCGTCTGCAGTTTCAGAATCGTCTTCCGGCGGTGCGAACACCGGAGCGCTGGGGGCTTCGTAGTCGTCGTCATCGTCATCCGCGAGGTCGGCCGAGTAATGAGGCAATTGGCTGGCGATTTGTGATTTCACGTCAATATCTGCGTTGATCGAGCTTTTGATCTCGTCCAACCCTTTGCGGAATTGGACGTAGGACTCACCAAGCTGTTTTGCGACTTCGGGCAATCTGCCGCCAAAAAGCATTACGGCGACGATCGCCAACAGGACCATCTCGGTGACACCGATTCCAAAAGGCAGCATAGTAGTTTGTTCGACCGTGGCGAAAGATAGTAATGAAAACCGAGAAGCGTTGAAAAAGGCAGAAACTACTGCTAGACCGTTTCGCGCTGTTGTCCGATGGAATCGACCGCTTTTTCCTCTTTATCTTCGATCTTTCGGTCGGCGGGTTTCTCTTCCATGCCGGCCTTGAATTCGTTAATGCTGCGGCCCATATTGCGCATCAAGCTCGGCAGTTTCGCCCCTCCAAACAGTAGGATGAAAACTGCCGCAATGATTATCATTTCAGTGGTGCCAAAACCCATGTCATTAACTTTCGTCAGAAAATATGAACGCAGGCGAGATTACCGCGTCCGGCGGACTTTCCAATGCAAATCTGGACCGGAATGACCAATAAGCAACCTTCAGGCGGTTTAAAAAACGTGCGATACAAAACCGACCGTCATATCTTTAACTGCGGAAAACTATTTTAGATTCGCCCCAACCGGTGTCAAACCCCAAAGGCAACCATTATCCGCCTTTGTCTCACTCGTTTTTCCCGTCCGCCCGGTCGCACAAAGGATAAACGGCATAGTCGATGGAAGGGTTTGCGGACTTCTCAGACATTGATGGGTTGAATCACGATCTGATTTCTCCCAGCCGCTTTCGCCCTGTACATGCAACGGTCGGCCGTCGTAAGCAGCTCACGAGCCGCAGTCCCAGGAACGTTGCTCAAAGCCACACCGATGCTCACCGTCAACGAAAACGAGTGCTGTTGGGGCTGACGGGAGGTGATGCGTTGCCGGAGGATTTCGAATTCCGCTTGGGTTTCAGGCATCGCCCCCGTCTTGAGAACGACGCCAAATTCATCTCCGCCCAACCGCGAACAACACACCGCGTCAGGAAAACACTCAACTAACTGCGTGGCGAGGTGCTGAATCGCCGTGTCACCGGCTTCATGCCCGAATCGGTCGTTTATCTGTTTAAAGTTGTCGGCGTCGATAATCGCCAGTGTCAGCTTCCCCTTCAACGCGGTTTCCAGTTGGTTCTGAAAACCACGCCGATTGGCCAACCCACTAAGCGGATCGGTCAGCGCTTCGTTAGCCAAACGTCGTTCGTGGGCGCGGCTAACGGTGACGTCGTTGATGTAGGCAATCGTCCATTGCTGATCCTCAACCGGGATGCGGTGCACGAACTGTTCAATTTGGATGGCGCGGCCCGATTTCCGCGCAGTCTGTGTTTCGGCCAAACGCAGAACCCTCGAATTCGCGCTCACCGCCGAATCGAGCCCTAATAAATCGTCTATAACAGACCCGATCGCTTCGGTGGCCGGAATCTCAAAAGCGGCCTCTGCTACGGGGTTCCAACACTTCACAAATCGGTCTTGGTCAATAATCACGACCGCGTGCGGGGAGGTCTCGATGAGACATGGCAGTAAATCCGATGGAAGTTGAGTCATCATTTTGTAGAGCATAACTACAATTGCGCCCAACAACGAGCCTTCAATTAGCGCCGATATCTACTTTTCACCGGCGTAGAACCGAAACAAAACAGCCTCAGCACTGCTGCAAATCAAAGACTGCCGAAAATCAAAGCTTACCGCCGGACACGAAGAAACCGACCAAGACTTAAATTGCCTTGGCCGGTAGACGATTTACCAATGTCCTCCAAGCCGCTGGATAGATTTCAATTGAATCTAAAACTTGGACGCTTTTAGCGAGGAGCGCTTAAAACCTTGATGGTTTTGGTTTTGATGGTTTGGGTTTTAATAGTGTGTGCTGTTCTTGCCCAGATCTACATCGCCTACCATGTGGAAGTGGTTATGGTCAATGTAGACCACCTCGACAGCGTCTTCGTCCAGCAACGTGTGAGGAATTGGCCAGCCAACGATACGTTTTTCAGTGTAATAAATCGTGCATTTATAATGGGCGTGATGCAGCTGTGCCGGTCCGATCAACGGAACGACACGCGGTGGATCAATGTAGTCGGCGATCTTTTCCTTGATGAACGTCACGTTGTTACGTTGGGTCTCGTTGACAAACGGGAAACCACCCTGAGTCTGATTCGCGCGCTCGAGTGCCCGCCAAACTTCGTCATCGCTGGGGGGGTCAAGTGCTTTTACCGGACCGCCTTCTATGATCGGACCCAAAATCGGAACACGAGCGTATCGTTCGTGAATATGGTGACGGTCTTCCTGTAGTTTCTGCCAATATGGCGTTACCGGAACCGGAATGCTGAAGACCCCCAAGGTTGGGCCAATCGATGTAAAACATCCCGTTGTCGAAACTGCCGCCATCGCAATCAGCAACGCTGTCATGGCAGTGAATTTATTGGTAAGCATCTCGAGTCCTTTTTGGTTATGCGTTCCTATCACAACTATCGTGATAAAGTTTGCGGGACTTGCGGATTATTCCGAAGAATCCGCCTTTTGAGCTCAGTGGTGCTAGCACAAGGTAAAAGTCAGCCGCTTAAAACTGCCTAACAACTGCCAATTGATCGAAGCTTGGTTAAAATAGCGACCATGGCAAATCTTGGGTGACTTGAAAAACGCCAGCCTTTCCAAACGAAATTAAAAAACGTTCCCAAAGGACTGAATCAGATGGATTTGAGACGAATGGCGATCCTCATGTTGTTATGCGCTGCCGCTTGCGGCGTCGTCGCTTACGAGAGCTACCGGTTCAACGTCGTGGCAGTTGAGCAAATGTTGGCCAACGTCCGCACACAAGAGATGTTCACCGACTTGAAGGCCGGTGTGCCGACGCGAAGTCAGATCACCGGCTTCTGCGCGATCGTGTTCGGGGTAGCAGGAATAAAGCTGCTGTGGACTTCGCACAACTCCACAGCAAAGCGCTAAACTCACCTGCTGGTTCTTTTTAGAGAATTTCTTGGCTCCATCAACAGTCTAGTCGCTGTCCCAGCTACTTCGGCGGCAGTACCCGTGGCGGTAAGAGAAGAGCTTACTAATCACGCGCACGAAAACTGCAACGCGCACTTGCCCTGACCGCCGATCCCGTCAACTCCGCTTCAGATCGATCAAATAATTCAATAGATCTTCAACTTACGGCTAACCGAACCGCGCCCAATCCCGCCGCCTTTACTGGCACTGAAAGATTAGAGGCCGGTTGGGAGCGACTGAGTACTCTGTGAATCTTTGACCAATGACATTTTCACAAATGTCCCACCTTACTTTTAGTCCATCGATCGCCTTTTCTCGACCTCGCGTTGATGCACCCTTGGGAAGCCAATCGTTTACGATGTAGACTGTTATCCTTTGGCACCGCCCGCCACCGACCGACGATTTAGAAACTCCGAGACCCTCATGGACAATGAACCTGCCCTTTTAAAAAACACTTTCTACATTGAAGTTTCTGGAGCCGGTTTGCCGGAAGTCGACGGGCTGTTTGTGCCTTCTACGGCCCCACCGGCGATTTCGGAATCCGGAACCCAATCGACAGTAGGGTATTGGAATGGCAAATTTGCTTGGGATCGTGCCGATGGAAATTCCCAACGCAGCCCCGCGCTGTCGTATTCCAACAGCTACTCGTCGTGGCGTATTTGTCGCGCCGACGGGCATCTTGCCTACGACATCACCTGTGACGACGGATTGCCGCCGACCGACCGCCCGTGGCACGTCTACAAGAAGGGCGTCGCGCCTGCCCCAAAAATTGTGCTGCATCATTTCGATCCGCGGCTCCCCTGTCCTGCCCCCAACATCGTCTTTGTGCTCGGCGGTCCCGGCGCGGGCAAGGGCACGATGTGCGAACTAGCACAACACCAACTCGGTTGGGCTCATCTTTCCACTGGTGAATTGATCCGCGCCGATTTAGCCACTCAAGGGACTGCTGCAGCCGAAGCGCAGGCGTCGCTGGCGGCCGGCCAGTTGGCGTCCAGTCAATACGTTGTCACTCTTCTCAAACAGGAGATGGAGTCGATCACGCGCACCACCGGTAACCGAAATTTTCTGTTGGACGGATTTCCGAGATCGTTGGACAACATCAAGGCATGGCACGAAATTTTTGGCGAACACCATGATCTACCTAAAATGCTGTACTTCGAATGCCCTTATGACGTTTTAGAGAAAAGGATTCTCGCCCGCGCGAAGTACACCGGCCGCAACGATGACAATATCGATAGTTTGAAATTACGGTTCGACACGTTTCGATCCGAAACCTTGCCCACCGTGGAACGCTTCCGAGAACGGGGAAAGTGCGTTGAAATCGACACCAGTTTGGATCGTCAGTCCGTTTATGAGATGGTACGGAAAAATTTATCGGAACACACCGATCATCACAGCGCGAACAAGCCATTGTCGGCTCGAGCGGAAATGTTGTTGGGCCTCAGGCCGTTTCCAAAAATTTAACGTGATGCACATCACTGTGTTGCCGATTGACAATCGAATAGAGCTCATTACTGGCCTGCAGTATTTTTTGAAAGAACCGAAAAACCTCGGAATGTCTTTTGAGCGTGCCCTTGGTCACAAACCTGAAGGGAGAAGCTTGCAGAACCTGATGCTGATGATTTCAAGCGTCTTTTCGGTGACGAACCTCAACGCAGTTTCATCGGATACTCCGATCACGCTGGCATTTGATGGATTCAATGATGCCGAACTTGGAGCCGGCGCGAGCCTTATGAATAATGCGCTTAATCATCGTGCTGACATTAACGGCGTTAGTGCCAACATCACAGCCGCGCAAGACGCCGTAGCTGGTGAATTTGCATTTTTAAGCGATCCTTGCAGCTCCAGCAGCAACAGTCACTATTACCAATCCGATCAGACCTAATGGGTGATTGGTCATTCAGATCTTTGATTTGCAATGTTCAGCGTCACCTGTTCCCGCCTTCGTTACCGAACCATCTTCTTTGGCTCTACTTGGTTGGCTCTACTTGGTTTGTTCGGTGGCTTGTTGACTGTTTGTTCTACGACGTAAGTAAAAAAGTAAACTGATTCAGTTTCAGTAAATCCTTGGGGCAAGGTTTGCCTCAGGGATTTTTTTGTCAATGAAGTTGATTTTGACGGAGGTGTCCGCCGGTTTGGGGAAGTCAAACATTTGCTGTTTCAGGGAAAGGCTTGGACGTTTGCTTACCGACGCTCGCTCCCTTGAGACCGTAAGTTAACCGTTTCGAAGAAGCAGATACTTTTAACGGTAGATTCTTTAAATTAACGCAAAAATCTGAAAATCACCGACCCGTCGAGCCTCCATTTGGCTTTAACAAGCACGCACGTATTGTTTCTGGTGTTTTTGTAAACAATACTCAGACTTTCAAACTTGCCCCTGTCGAGCACACTTAATATGAAAATCACGCGCAGAACCGCTTTGCTATGGGGAGGTGCGGCTTGGGCCGCTGGAGCACTTCCTAAATCCGCTCGGAGCAGCCCCATCGAGGCCAACGAGAAAGTCAATGTCGCTTGGTGCGGCGTCGGCAACCGGGGACCGCGCATTATTGAAAACTTCGAAAAGGCCGGAATCGCTAACTTCGTCGCCTTCTGTGACGTCGATCCCGAAAACAAACACATTAATGGAACCAAAGAAAAATTTCCCAACGCGCGTACCTTTCAGGATTGGCGAAAGATGCTCGACGACATGGACAAAGACATCGATGCGGTCGTCGTGCTGGTTCCCGATCACTCGCACTTTCCGATCACCATGGCCGCGATGGCCGCCGGCAAACACGTCTATACGGAGAAACCGCTGGCCAGAACGTTTCAAGAAATTGACTTGTTGATGGCCGCCGCCAAACGCCATGGCGTGGCCACGCAGATGGGCAACCAAGGCCACTCAGGCGACAATCACTTTCAGTTCAAAGCCCTCAAAGAGGCGGGCATCATGGACCACGTCACCCATGTTGACGCGTACATGAACAAGGGGCGCCGTTGGCATCCTTGGGGAGATTTGAAATCCATGCCCACCGGCGAAACGGCCCCAAAAACGATGGATTGGGATCTGTGGCACAGCACGACGCCGATGCACGAGTTCAGCAAGAAATTTCATCCCGGCAACTGGCGCGGGTGGTACCAACACGGCACCGGGTGTTTTGGAGATTGGGGGGCCCACATTCTGGACACCATTCATCGGTTCCTAGATTTAGGGTTACCCGAAAAGATTTCGGCCACGAAGCTGATTCAGCCTAACGAATTGATCTACCCGTTAGAATCGACGATCAATTTTCAGTTCCCTCAACGTGGCAATTTGCCGACGATGGATATTGACTGGTATGACGGCGTTAGAAACCTTCCTCCAACCCCCGATGAATTCAAAGGACAAAAGCTGGAAAGGAATTTGCCGGGCAAGTTCATCTACGCTGGCGACCATGTGTTCCATGGCGGAAGTCACTCCACCACTCTGAAATCGCTGAACAAGGAAAAAGAAAAAGTGATCGCCGATTTAGGCGTGCCGACCATGTTTGGCGATAACTCTGATCACTACAAGAACTTCTTGCTGGCCTGCCGCGGTGATGAGGAAACTCGTTCGCCGTTTTCGGTCTCGGGGCCGCTTTCGCAAATGTTGGCGCTTGGCTGTATCGCCCAGCGGCTTGGCGGAGAGCTCGAATTCGATCGTGAAACCAGACAGATCACCAACAACGAAACCGCCAACGCGCTGCTCAAGGACCAGCCGCGCAAAGGGTGGGAGCAATACTATGAGCTTTAATTTGCGGGTCGTTCTGGCGGTTTACGCGGTGTCGGTTTTGTGGTTCGGCAGCTGTGCGGTGGCTCAAGAGGCCGGTGCGAAGGATGCCCGATCCAAGAGCAAAACTGCAAACGCGGACAAAGTCAGAAAGGCAAAATCGTTTAAGGTCGGCAAGATCGTCAAGGAAGCCGCTGGGACACCCGTTTGGACGGACC
>CALDYR010000058.1 GCA_937944405.1 uncultured Pirellulaceae bacterium | reverse complement strand
CTTCTTCAGACGGAGTTGGGTCATCTGGACCTTCATCAGGAATTGTGACGGCTGGTTTTTCGACCTGTTGATCGTCACTAGATTCGGATTCAGCGTTTTGCCTGTTTGATGGAGGATCAATCTCAGGAAAGGAAAGGTCAGGGCGGTTTTCTAGCGCTTCGATTCCTTCATCTTGGCCGGTTGTCGCCGGGGTGGCCGGTTCAATTAAATCAGTGCGGCTGGCCCTCAACGTTTTAAGGTTCTCAGAACTAACGATGTAGTACCATTTTTCAAAACGACCGTTCAAGAGTTTTGCTTTTTGCTTACCCAATTGCGCTAAGGAGTTCTTTTCCTCTACCGCCGTTTGGTAGTCGCTTAAAGCGACTTCGTGGTCCACCTTGGCCGTTTCGTAGTCTGCTAAATCCTGATCGTATTTTACAAAATCGGGGTTGCGCTCCATGTCCTTTGGCTTAGGCGCATCGTCACTGTTTTCAGATTCGCCCTCATTGGGTTCCTCCGAATCAGCACCACCGGCGTCGACCGCTTCGGTGTAACCGTCGGGTTTCACCGGCGCGGCTGGTGGGGTCGGTTCTTCTCCAGGATCATCCAGTAGCGAATCATCAAATGAAACGCGAATCAGGACGTAACGTTTGCCCTCATCAGGCCCAGCATCCGCTTCATCTTTGGCGCCGTCGTCCCCATCGACAGCATCGCCGTCTTTGGAGCCGTCTACGTCTTCATCGGTTTTGTCATGATCAGAGTCAGACGCTTGCGGGGCGACATCTTCATCGCTGGCGCCGGCAACTTTGATTTCTTCATTAGTGTCGGTTGGGGCTTTGCCAATGTGCAGGGTGTATCTCAACCCTTCCGAGGTTCCAGCTTGCATTTCACCACCTGCGGAGACCAATTCCAACGCCTGTCCGGTCGAACCGAAACTGAAACCCTTGTCTTCGAGATCGCGTTGCAGTTCCATCACGCCCATTTGTAAGGCTTGGAATTCGGTTTGCTGGTCCACTGAGAGGGCGTCCAGTTCAGCCTGCGACGAAATTGACATTAACTGCGCTTGAGAAGGCGTCAAGCTATAATTTAGATCCGCATCCAGCAGAATCTTTCCATTGAGAGTCGGTTTCTTCTTGACATCGACGATCACCATTTCGTCCAAAACAGCAACGATGTCTTGGACCGCTGATTGTTGAAGGGATTCCAGTTCGGCATTGAGTCCCTTCAATTCCCAATCTTCGGTTGAGGAACTGCGCGTCAACGCAATCTGGTCACCTTGAACCTTCAGAAGTTCTTTGACTTGCCCAAACATACCGCTGGACCGTTCTTCGATTTGATAATTGTTCAAATCCAACGCGCTGACGTCGGTTGCGTCTAACTGCAACAGGTCCGGTTCGATCCAGTCAGAGAACTTCGTCGACAGTTCAATCTTGAGCGGAATTCGATAAACGTTCGTTTCGTCGGCTCGACGGACGTAGTAGTAAGATTGCCGTTGATCGTCTTGGTCGCTGAACTGATTGTCAGGGTCTTCGTCAGCGCGGTCACCGATGATCAAATCGACCAGTACATCTTCGTTAGCATCATGCAAAGTGATACTTTGTCCGACCGATTCGATGTCCACTAAATCGTCGTTACGCGGGTCGACAACCCCAAACTTCTCGTAGTCCGAAGTGCGGCGTCCGACTAATGAGTCGCGCGTCAGGCCGATCAGCGACGCAGCCGTTTTGGCCAGACGTTCAGCCGCTTCGGCGGGATAGCCTTCGTGCGAAGGAATCTGCCATAGACCGTCAATCTGTTTGATCTCAAACCGTTGTTCGACGACCGCGTCAGGGTCGATGGAAGTGACCACCAAAGATTTCGCTTGATTGGTCGCTTTGAAATTTTCGTAGAACGGTTGGCCAACGGTTTCGTAGTCGTCGTTGGCTCGAGGTTGATTGGCGTAACCGGTGAAGATCGCAGCCGACAACATCGCGACGGCGGAGACAACAAAGCCTGCTGTTTTTGTTGATTCTTTCATGGTAGTTGGTATCTTATTTTATTCGTTGAAGGTTCTACTGCTGATTTCGCAACCTAGAAGTTGTTCTAGGTAGTGTTGAGCATCCGCCCGATGCGCTACACGCGGCGGTCGGACGCGATGTCTCGCTGTTCGCCTGCTTGGCGATACCACAACACAATCCCGCCCAATAAAAACGCCGGTAGCGGAGCCAACAGCACAGACAACCACCGTGTGATGCCCTCTTGCTGTTCGATGCTTGCGCGAAGGGCGCTTTTCGATTTTTCATCTTCGATCTTTTTTTCGCGCATCAGTTTCGCCTGTTTGAGTTCGAAACGACGTTGTGAATCGGAGGCGCTTTGGAACGTCTGTTGCAATTTTTCGCCCAGTCCCATCGCGCTATTATCTTGAATTTTAGCCGTTTCTTTGTCCAGTTTGGCTTGTTCAATTTCCAGCAGGGCTAGGACCTCTTCTTCTCGCATTTGATCAGCTTTCGCTTTTTCGGCGCGAAAGCCATCAAAAATCTTCTCCAGTCGAGTCAAAGTTCGAGGGACGAGCCGTCGGTTTCGGAGCCCCACGAATTGGTCTGATCCTGAAAGGATGTCCAAGGCATTAAAGAACAGGGAAAGGTTGTCAATTTTTTGATCCAGCGCTTCTTCCTGTTCGTAATACCAATCAGAAATAAAATCAGTGTCGGCAATAAAGACGACATTCACCGGCGTGTCTCCATCGCCAGAAATTTTGGCCGCAATCACGTGATCTACTTCGTCAACCTTGATAGGCTGAGCCGTTTTGATGACGCGGGTCAAGGACATCGTGTACTGGTTCATTTGGCGATCATCTTCGGTCACCTCATTCCAACGGTTTACGCCAGAGGTATGACCAAGGGTAATCAACGGTTCGAAGTTTAGCTTGCTGTCTTCAGTTTTGCTGATCGCACCGGGGTAAATAAACAATAGCTCCTTCAGTCCCGCGGTGATCGGCGAATCCCGATTGATCAGGGGCGCGATGTCATTGTTTTTCACGTAGTTGAACGCTTTTTCATATGGCCCATACTCCGGAGGCCAAACCGGCCCCATACGTTCTTGGGGCCAAGCGCCACGAAAGTCAGGATGGGGATCGAGCAAATTCCAACTGGTTTGCCCCGTGTTCCAACGAATCCCAAGGGCGTCGTTTAGCGGCCCCGCATTACCGCCGTCGGATTTTGGTGACTGGGAGCTGGAGAGGACTTGGGCGTAACGAGAGTTCCGATTAACACGCTCCTGCTGCGGCGCGTTGAGGATCCCCAGTCGCAGCGGCGATTGCGAGGTCCAATAAAACGGCAGCGGATCACCTAAAATCAGCGTCGGATGTCCCGCGTTAATGTAAGCAATTAAAGACGCCATTCCGCCATCGTCGAGACTGGCAGGATCGGCGACCAGCATCACATCAGGGGCCTTCAGCGATGGAGCACCAGTTTCTTCGGCGCTCTCCGGCGGCACGGTATAATCTTGGAGACGGTCCGAACTGATGCGTTTCACGTCGTAGTCTTTTTCGAGCATGTCAAGGGTCGTCGAATAAGCCCATTGCAGCCGCTGTCCTTGAATTTCCGGCCCGCCAAAGAATGCGTCCGTTTCCAAAACCCCCAACGTCGGTTTGGCCCCCCGTTTATACGCAGTCGCGATTGAGCGGCTGAGTTCGTACTCGATGGTGTCAGTGTCTTCAAAAAATGGAATCGACACCGTTCGTTCGGGACTGGAAATATAAGCGCCCAGAAAGACATCGCGTTCGATGATTCGACCGTACTCTTCCGATCGATCGGCCAGCGGTTCGATCCCTTTTCCTTGCGCGTCGGTACCTTGTCTGCTGTTGGGCGCGACCTCGAAAATTGAGACCGAAACGTTGCTCCCACCGTATTCGCGGTACTGTTTCACCAAACCTAGCAATTGCTTTTTCGTGTTGACGTACTTACGAGGGATTTCATCGCTGACAAAGACCTCAACCTCTACGATCTGATCGTCGTTTTTAATCTTGTCTAAAGTCTCAATGGTCGCTTGATCCAACGTGTATAGGCTTTCAGACGTCAGATCGGCCTGAGCGGTGGCGGCCGTTCCACTAACGTTCAATAGGTACACCGCCGACGACAATACCACGGCTAAACTGACCGCCCGTACGACGTACTGCAGTAGAATTTCAGTTTTGCTGCTGGGTTTCCAACGCCGTTGACTGATCGCAACCATATTTAAGTACAGCATGAACGCCGTCAGACCCACGAAGTACAGCACGTTGGACAAAGGCACCAACCCCAGAGTGAAATCGTTGAGGTTATAGTCAATCCCCAGTTGCTCAAGCGTCAGGCTGCTGCTGAAGTAACGCCCAATCAGAATCGGGACAGAACAGATAAGTGCACCCAAAATAAAAGATACCGTCGGGCTTTCACTCAGTGAAGAGGCAAACATCCCCACTGCAATCAGGGAAACGCCCGCCAGCCAGTATCCCAGATAGGTTGTCCCAACGACGCCCCAGTCTGGATCTCCCAAGACTTCCAACGCGATCAACTGGGTCACGCTGAAGAGCAGTGCGATGGTGTATACCGCCACCACCGACAGGTACTTGCCCAACATGATGTCAAAATCCGACGCGGGCAGTGTGAACAAAATTGAGTCCGTACCTTGTTTTTTCTCATCGGCCCACACCCCCATCGTAATCGCGGGAATAAAGATCAACAGCAACAACGAAAACCAACGGCTGAGTTGATCGAGGTTGGCTAAATTGTCGGCAAAAAATTGCGGGCTGAAAGTTAACGCCGCACAGCACGTTACGAAAACGACGATAAACAAATAGCCCAAAACGCTACTGAAGTACTGTTGAACGTTTCGCCAAAAGACGGCTGAGATAACATGCAATCTCATGAAAAGTATCCTGGATCGGTTGAGGCAAAATTATTGTGGTGATCGTTATTTGAACGGTTTCGCGCCCTGGCTTCAAAATGCAAAACTGGAAACACAGCACCGGAAGTCAGGGTATCGCTTGCAACGATTACGTGGTTGCGAATTTGGTCAATTGATGGAATTCGTTTTCCATCGCTTCGCGTGACCCCATCTTTTGACGTGGTCCATCGAATACGATTTTCCCTTTGTCAATCAACACGACACGTTCGCAGAGGATTTCGACCTCTTGTAAAATGTGTGTCGATAGAAGGACTGTTTTGGTTTCGCCCAGTTCTTTGATCAACTGGCGAATTCCGACCAATTGATTAGGGTCCAAACCGCTGGTCGGTTCGTCTAAAATCAGCACGTCTGGATCGTGAAGAAGGGCTTGAGCCATCCCAACGCGCTGTCGAAATCCACGCGAAAGTTTGTTGATCGGTTTATTCCAGACCTCGTTGAGGTCGCATTTTTCGGCAACAAATTCCATCCGTTGGGATCTTTTAGAACCGCTCAGTCCACGTGCGCGGCCCAAATACTTCAGCGCCCCTTTGGGGGTCATTTCCTCGTACAGCGGGCCATTTTCGGGCAGGTAACCTATGTGGCTACTACCTTTGATTCTTTCTGTTTCCATGTCATGGCCGGCGATTTGCACCGATCCGTGAGTCGGCGCAATGAAACCGGTCAACAGTTTCATCGTGGTCGATTTGCCGGCACCATTTGGCCCCAAAAACCCGCAGACCTGCCGTCGCGGAACCGAAAACGTAACGTCTCGAACGGCGGCAAAAGGGCCGTAAAACTTACTCAGGCCGTCCGTCTGAATCATGATTTCCGACATGATCTATTCCGTAATAATGTGGATTCAAAAATGAATAATATGCTAAATCGCAACTTGGGCTGTCAACAGGTTTTGCTGCCAACTGTATTAAAATCTGTCGAAATCTTACCCCAATCCTCAGCCATCGAATACCTTGGCAATGAGAGAATTAAACGATTCTGAACTTCCCACGGTTCCAGCAAGCACAGGTCGGCGGCGGAGACGCCCGCAGAGGTTCATTTCAGTTTCATCAGCTTCGAAGATGCGACCTGCTGGAAACCTAATTTCTTGAACAGCTTCAACGATGCTTCGTCGGAAATCCGTGTTTGAGCCTCAACACGATGGATTCCCGAAGCCGCCAAATGTTTCAGCGATTCCCCAACCAAATAGGTTGCTAACCCACTGCGTCGAAATTGCGGATCGGTGTTGAGCCCATACAATCCGCGCGATGGATGGCTGTGTGCGAGCGATTGCGGTTTAAGATCCCAATAAGAAACCGCCCCGCACACCAACTTCGAGCGTTTGCCGATCACCGTAAAACGCTCGCGATCAGCGATCCCCAAAGTACAGCTCTCCCACCAAGATTGCTCAATCGGATACGTGCTGGCGTTGATCAAGTAGCTACGACGAACCGACATCTGTTGCCGATCAGAAATAGTCTTAAAACCATCCAACAACCGTTCCATGATGGTGACTTGATCACAAACAGTGAATCCAAACTTGATAAACGCTTGGATCGTGTCGGTGTCGGTGTCCAGCGTTCCGGGGTGCCGACTGCCGCCATACAGCCCCAGATAAAAGGGCGAATAAGGGAATTTGCAGCCGGCAGTGATCGTTTGGGCTCCCTCAGCCCGCAGATATTCAACCACGAGGGATAGTAAATGCTGTTCGATCGCGTGATGGTTTTCTCGTGGTTCAATCCGAAGCTGGCTGACCACTCCGCAACTTTTGTCCAAATCGGAAAGTCCATCGTTGGGAGCAAACCCCGCGTGGGCAAACCCGATGATCCGGTCGTGTTCGGTCGCGACGAAGAAACCGTGGCGATCAAAATAGATCTTCGAGAGAATGTGTTTCTCCAAAGTCTCCTCGTCGATGGACGAAACCAACCCTTCGACCGGACGCAGCCTAGACCAAAGATCAACGATCAGCGGCGGGTCGGTGTTGAGAAAAGCGCGATACTCAATCAAAGGTGGCACATCCTAAGTCTCATGGTGAATGAGATTCTCATGGTAAATGAGACAGATCTTATCTGCATTTTGAATTGTGGTGTAGCATCCCGATATTCTACGCGCTCAAAGACTTCCGCTGTAGGCCCGTCAGGCCCAAAAATGTTAGGCTTTGCTACCTCTTGAAACCGTCGGTATGGATAACACCAAGCAAAGGTCCGGCCGCCGGCGTACTGAGCGCTATTGCAGGGGTTGGGCTGATGATTTTCAGCGAATGGGCCACGGCACCTTTTGTAAAAGATGAAAGCATCGCTTACTTTTTAACCAACCTCGCAAACCTGAAAACTGTGACTCTGGCACTGATGGCGTTGGGCGCCGCGGGCGCGTTTTGGTTTGGCAGGGGAAGATGACAATGATTATAAACGGTTCTTCAATCGTTAACGCCTGAACCATCGACCTAGCGACTTCACAACGCAGTTTCGCCACCTCCGCACGAGCCAATGTTAGAACGACACCCCAAGTTCAGCCTTACAAACTATCCCAGAACCCCTGCAGTTCTGAGAGTCGTGTAGGCGAAAGAGAATTGCAACATGGCGAGATAGTTTTGGGATTTTTTCTCCCAACGAACAAAGAGTCTCCGAAACCTGCTGAGCCATCAATGCGTGCGTTCGACGACCCAGCGGCGGGCTTTGAAGCGCGGTATTGTCTTGCGTTCGACTTCTTTTGCACCACCGGATTTTACATGCGGCTGATAATGCCGACGCTTAAGAAACTTTCGGACAGCTTTGGAGTCGTGGCCTTTGTCAAGGCAGACGTGCTGGTGGCGAGTCGTTGGCTGAGGACGATGGACCTGGCCCCTGTCCAAAGTTGGCTTTAAGAAGTTTGACGTCGTGAGTGTTAACGCCACTGACCGTCACTCCTGGCGGTACGCCGCGAGCGCCAGTGAGTAGCGACCGCTTGGTCCCAGTTTGCCACGATGGGCGGATTATTTTTGCCTGTATTTTCCCCTACCCAGAGGCGATGCCACACGCACCCTCAGCTTATTCGGTAAAATTAGCGAACCTGCCTCTGTTATCGGCTCCGCCATCGTTGTGCCTCTGTGTATCAAATGCGTTGTTGCAGAAGTGATACGGGCAGACGAGCAAAAGGTTACAGTTCTGGGATAGGCTATTAGTATCCCGACCCGCTGGAACTAATTTGCTCGATGGGATGCCAAGTCGTTTTGACTTCACAAAATTTCTCAATTAAATACGGATTTTGGGCCTGATTGTCATCTGACCAGTCGATTTGAAGGTCGGCGATTCGTTTCAAATTACCGGCCGCATCGGCGCGAACCGCTTCGAGGTTAGGTGTACCGATTTGGTCAGCCGCGATCGCGTTTACATCCAAGTGTTTTGCGGCGTGCGTCATCAGTTCATCGAGTTTCCCGGTCAGGACATTCACAACCCCGGGAGGTAAATCCGAGGTTTGGAGCACCTCGCAAAACGTAATCGCTGAAAGCGGTTGATCCTCGTTGGCGATTGCGACACAGGTGTTGCCGCTGGCAATGATAGGGGCGATTGCGTTCGCCAGTCCTAACAACGGACTGGTCTGGGACGCTAACAGCACGACGACCCCGGTCGGTTCAAGGACGGAGAAGTTGAAGTGCGATGACGCGACTGGATTGACGCTACTGAACAACTGTTGAAACTTGTCACACCAACCGGAATAGTAAATCATTCGATCAATCGTCGCTTGCACTTGAATTCGTGCGTCTTGCGTTTTGAGCCCTTGGATTTGCAGTTCGGCGACAAATTGCTCAGAGCGCCCTTGGAGCATTTCCGCAATCCGATAAAGAATTTGGCTGCGGTTATAAGCAGTGCGTGATGCCCAAGGCGGCTGCGCCGATCTTGCCGCGACGACCGCGTTGCGCATGTCTTTCGGTGATGCGCGGCAGATATTGGCAATCGATTTCCCATTGACTTGAGGCGAATAATATCGGCCTGATTCGGTGCGTGGAAAATTACCCCCGATGTACATTTTGTAGGTTTTAAGGATCTGGACGGAATCTAAGGCGGAGTTGTTTTTTGCTTTTGCCATCGTCGCTGTGTGTTGGTGATAATTTCGTTCAACGCAAACTTTAGATTGAAACGTTTGCGCAAAAATTTCAGTTAGATCTTTACATAGGCTGCCAGCCCATGCACGCCCCCTTCGCGGCCAAAGCCGCTTTCCTTGTATCCGCCGAAGGGGGATGTAGGGTCAAATTTATTGTAAGTGTTGGCCCAAACCACACCGGCACGCATTTGAGCGGTCATATTGAATAACTTCGAACCCTTGTCAGTCCAAACACCCGCCGACAACCCATAGGGCGTGTTGTTAGCTTTTTTTATCACTTCGGCAACGGTGCGGAATGTCTGGACGGCTAACACAGGGCCGAAAATTTCTTCTTGTGCGATGCGATTTGACTGCGCGACGCCGGTGAACAAACACGGTGGGCACCAAAAACCGCGTTCCGGTAGATCACATTGCAACTGATAAAAATCCGCCCCTTCGGATTTGCCGATTTCAATGTATTGGTTGATCTGTTGTAGCTGCTTTTTACTATTAATTGCACCAACATCTGTATTTTTATCCATAGGATCGCCGACGTTGAGCGTATCGATGCGGTGTTTAAGTTTACGCATAACTTCTTCAAACACGGACTCTTGAACGAACAACCGACTCCCTGCGCAACATACGTGGCCTTGGTTGAAGTAGATCCCGTTGATGATGCCTTCGACCGCTTGATCGATCGGAGCATCATCGAAAACAATGTTGGCAGCTTTACCGCCGAGCTCTAAAGTGCAGCTTTTATCGGTCGCCGCGATCGCCGTTTGAATGCCTTTTCCAACGGCCGTTGATCCGGTGAACGCGATCTTATTAACATCGGGGTGGTCCACGATCGCCGCTCCCACCTTTTGGTGCCCGGTCACGACATTCACCACCCCCGGGGGCAAACCCGCCTGCTGAATGATTTCACACAACTTCAGCGCTGTCAGCGATGTCGTTTCGGCAGGTTTGAGCACAACGGTGTTTCCGCATGCGATCGCAGGAGCAATCTTCCACGCGGCCATCAATAGGGGGAAATTCCAAGGGATGATCTGCCCGGCAACCCCTAAAGGTTTGGGAGTCCGGTTGGGAAACGCGTAAGGCAATTTGTCCGCCCAACCAGCGTAGTAAAAAAAATGGGCCGCGGCCAATGGGATGTCGATGTCGCGGGATTCGCGGATCGGTTTGCCCCCGTCAAGGGTTTCGATCACTGCCAGCTCCCGTGCTTTTTCTTGGATCAGCCGAGCGATTCGGAAGATATATTTTCCTCGATCGGTTGGCGACGTTTTGGACCAGACCTTTTGATACGCCAAACGAGCCGCTTTGACGGCTTTGTCGACGTCCGTGTCGGTGGCTTCTGTAATTGCTGCGATCGGGGCCTCGGTCGCCGGGTTGATCGTGGCAAATTTATCGCCTCCCTCAGATTCGACAAACTCACCGTCAATAAACAGACCGTAGCTCGATTCTAGAGAAATGTGATCGGAGCTTTCAGGGGCTGGGTCAAGCTTCCAAAGACTGGTTTTCATTTTACTCATGCGGTTCAGTAGTTCTGTAAGATCAATTTAATCGGCTTTAAAAAGATGGGGAGATCGTCATGTTAAAACGATGGTTCTTGCCGGAGCTTGGTGGCACCAAGTGCGTCCAAAGCGTCCCAAAGCGCCGTTTTCAAATGAATGGAGGGAGATTCGCCCGAATTACCGTAAACCCATCGGGAACTCTGGCCAATCCCACTACGATTTCAAGCTTGCCAATAAAATTTGCAAAGCGCTAAAACGATTAAGGAGCCCGGGCGATCACAGCATCGAAACGTTCAGTCTATCGAAAAGTAATCGGCCGACTGATAGGCTCCTGTGTTTTGTTTAACGATTTGCATCAATACGTCGTTGGCCAAACTGCTGGCTCCAAAACGGAACCAATGATTGTCCAACCATGAATCCCCCAAGGTCTCTTGCACCATGATCAGATACTGCAGCGCCAGTTTGGCATTGCTGATGCCGCCGGCCGGTTTCATGCCGACCATTTCGCCGGTTTTAAAATAGTGGTCCCGTATCGCTTCTAACATCACCAGCGTCACCGGCATGGTGGCCGCAGGTTTGATTTTTCCTGTGGACGTTTTTATAAAATCACCGCCGGCAGCGATCGCGATGTCGCTGGCCTTGCGGACGTTGTCAAAGGTACCCAGTTCCCCCGTTTCAAGAATCACTTTCAGCCGCGATGGGCCACACGCGTTTTTGACTTCTGCGATTTCGTCATAAACGTAGCCAAATTCGCCAGCGTGAAACTTCCCACGCGAAATCACCATGTCGATCTCGTCCGCCCCTTGGTCGACGGCCATCCGCACATCGTCCAACTTAATTTCCAGCGACGTGTTGCCGCTGGGAAAAGCGGTGGCAACGGACGCGACTTTGATTTTCGAATCTCCCAGTGCGCGTTTGGCTAACGCTACGAAATTTGGGTAAACGCAAATCGCCGCCACCGTTGGCAGTCCCGCCGTTGAGTCATGAAGGTGCTGGGCCTTAAAGCATAATTGTTTGACTTTGCCGGGCGTGTCCATCCCTTCCAACGTCGTCAAATCGATCATGCTTAAAATCATCCGCAATCCCTGCATCTTCGACTGAGTTTTCACGCTACGTGTTTGAAAACGTTTAGCCCGTTCGATGACACCGACTTGGTCGACCGGCGGCGAACTACAGGTAAAGGACTGGGGGTGTGGCATGGGGATACTGTGATTGAGTCGGTTGAAATCAGGGTAGGGGAGGGGATCTAACGACGATGCAGCAGGATAAAACCGCTACCCACGTGTTTTCCGTCGATTATAGCTTATTGAGTTTGTCATAGGACACCGTTTCCTCCTCCGGCGACCACGTGTTTTCTCCAACTGACGCGGCAAATCGATCACGGGATGATGTTTGCAAAACCAAACTTCGCGTCACCAGCCACCACATCGCAAGTGCCAACCCCAACATCGACAGCAACGCAATCACAAGCAAATTCACCAATCGCCGGCTCAAAGAATTCACCGGATCGATCACGCTTGCGTAATCTTCAACGGCCAATACACGCAATCCCGTTTCAATCAGAAAAAGCCCTTGATCTCCGCCCACCGGTTTCATCGCAGTCATCTCTTGGGTTGTTACAGGTTTTCGTTTAAGTTGAACTTCGGCCGACGCGAAAATCGTTTTACGGCGATAGTGAATTCCTTCGGGTTCATCACCCATCGGGTCGTTAAAATCAGAAGCCGCGTTAGATCGAAGTCCTTGATCAATTGCAATCCGTTTCTGCGACAGTGCTTTTGGGATCACGCCGGTTTCGGACGCCAGTTGATCTAATAAAGGGTGTTCCAGAATAGTTCCGGAATACTCGCCGGTCCGCCGGTCAACCATCATGACGTACTGTTTGGGGTCGTTGTTGAATTCGATGAAATCGCCCAGCACCACCGTCACCGCAACGATGCCCTGAACTTTGTTTTTCACAATGATCGGCGCCGAAAACGCAACCTTCCACTTGTTGTTCGCCTGTGATAGGAAAATTGCCGATACGTGTGCGACATCCGTGATTCGTCGATCCTCAGCGTTTTCTTCCACGAGGTATCGTCCCCGTTCGTCGCGCAGGTCAAAGTCCAAACCGGTGAAATAAGTACGGTACGAGTAATTGTTAAGTTGCGTATGATTGTCGCCTTGAAATACTGAAGCGACTTGGTTTCCCAACCGGTCGCTGACAAACCAACTGCTGGCTTCGGGGAATTCTTGGTCCACGTTATCCAGTCGTTTTCGCAGGAACGGTTCTAACGATTTACGCAATTGCGAATTCATCAACAATGTTCGCGCATCGCCAGCGTCGCGATTTGATTCGATTCGATCACCGTCAAAGAACACCGTATTGTTATTTGGATCGGCGATTCTATGCCGCAGCGCGTCAAGGTTGCGGTCCTCGATGAATGAGGAAAACACTGCCAGAAAACGATCATCGTGGGCAAGCTGTTCTGCCGCACGGAAGTACTCTTCGATCCGTTCGGCAGCAGATCGGGCCGCCAGTCGAGCCTTAAAAAGATTGCTTTCGTACGCTTTGGCGATCACTGCTTGGGTTGTGTCTCGGGTTGCCTGTTGGAATGCCCAACCACCAAACAGGCTCATCACCCCTAACAGTAGCAGCGGGCCGAGAATTCCCAGCAACATCAACGGGCGTTTTGTCCGTCGGGCTGCCCGATCACGCAGCGCTTCGATTACGCTCTGGATGCTGGAAAACCGTCTATCAGGATCGACCGCGATGCACCGATCGATGATTTCTGCCAGTGCGCGATCGACTCTAGGTAAGCCGCGATGGGCTTTCGGGGTTGGAGCAGACGACAGTGCGCTGCGGTATGCCTCAAGTCGCTGATTGATTTTTTCAGAGGATTCAATTTTTTCGGTCAGCCGGCTTTCGCGAAAGGGTGGTGAACCGGTCAACATGCAATATAGCATTGCCCCCAAGCCATAAACGTCCCACCGCGCATCAGGCACCGCGTCAAGATCGGCTTGTTCGGGGGCCATGTAATACAAAGTCCCCAACGCGCCGGTGGCGTCGGTGTTCAATCGAGACTGACCGAAGTCCGCGACTCGCGGTTTACTGTCTTGGTCCAGCAAAACATTTGCCGGTTTAAGATCGCAGTGAAAAATGCCCTTACCGTGCAAATGCATCAATCCTTGGGCAAGCTCTTCGAACATTTCGACGGCTTGGTCTGGTGGCAATCGAACCTCGCGCTGTAATCGGTCTTCTAATGAACCGTGTTCCAGATAGTCCATCACATAATACGGCGGCGTCGAACTCCAACCCACGTCTAGCAACTGAACAACGTAGCGATCGGTCGAAAGGGCCAGCAGTTTTTCGACCTCTTGGGCCAACATCTGCACGTCGTCGGAAGTTTGCTGAGTATAAAACTTAATAGCGACGCGTTTGCCGGTCTTCAAGTCCGTCGCCGACCAAACTTCTCCGTACGCTCCTTTGCCTAAGAAGTTTTCCAGTGAATACCCCGAAACATCGGCGGGCGGACGCGTCGTGGCGATGCTGAGCGAACGCGCTTTATTCCGAGCGTCATCGGATTGATGTAGCGTGGGGTCGGGAGTCATATTTCATAACCTACTGGATCTGGAGGAAACTCCCAGACCCTTGTCCAGTTTATTAAATTGATGCCGTCGCTGTCGCCCGCATTCCGGTACACAGCGGATCGAAATCAGGATAAACTCGGCACCGGCAGTGGTATCGTCGAAAAGGGTTTACTTATGGTAAAACCGAGCCGACAGACTTTGCGACATTCCCGAAAAATTTGCTCCTCCTGAAACTCAGAAAGCTATCCCATGAACGCTCCTATCGCCATCGTCCTTGCCGCCGGAAAAGGCACTCGCATGAAATCCGATCTCCCCAAAGTCCTCTGTCGGGCTAACGGACGACCGTTGGTGGAATACGTGTTAGACGCTTTGCGCAACGCGGGCGTCGAAAAAATTGTCGTCGTGGTCGGGTATAAAGCAGACGAAGTCAAACAACAATTGGCAGATTACGAAAACATCGAATACGCTACCCAATCCGAGCAACGTGGCACCGGTCACGCTGTGATGATGTGTACCGACAACATCAAAGATCATGACGGCGCCGTGGTGGTGGTCGCGGGAGATTCTCCGATGCTTCAATCGTCTTCGATCAAAGCGTTACTGGACGATTATGCTGCCAACCAACCGGGATGTATTCTAGGTACGTTGATTCACGAAAATCCGACCGGGTTAGGCCGAATCCTCCGCGATGACACCGGGAAATTTACAGGCATCGTCGAAGAAAAAGATGCCACCGACCATCAACGAAGAATCAGCGAAGTCAACATGAGCACCTACGTCTTCAATGGGAAGAAGCTTCTTGGAGCGCTCGATCGATTGACCGATCAGAACTCGCAGGGCGAGTATTACATCACCGATGTTCCAACGATTCTGATGTCCGACCATGAAGATGTTCGCGCCCTTCCGGTCCTCAAACCAATCGAAGCGCTCAGCGTCAATACGGTCGAACACCTAGCCGATGTCGAAGCGGCGATGAAAGCAATTGATGATGCTGGAACCTCGTAACACATAACGTGATCGGCAGGAAACCTGATCGACGGGAAATGATGAATCGAAAGTATGACGCGGTATTGTTATTAGTCGGGTTGCTTTAGCGCGTCGACGTTTCTCAATCCAGTTTTAGCCAAACGCCGGAGAAACAACTTCCGATCGATTCATGCGAAGAACTCCTGTTGGCATTATCCGAAAACGATTTGCGCGCGGTTGACGAAGCAATCGCTTTGTGCCCCTTGGTTTATCAGGCAGAGCGATGAAATTCATTGAAACCGCCTTTTAGAATTTTTAGGAACAGAAACCAACAAGCGTGATGGCGCGGGCGATGATCGCCAACACGCTTTCGTGCGCGCGGCTGGACAAGATTTTCGATCAGCATGCCGGCCACCAATATACCGGCGATCTTCTGTTTTCTGCAGTCGCCGATCTGATGGGTGAAGCGGTATTGCGAATCCAACCTTCGGTCAACACAGCTTGGCTTGATAGGAAAGATGAAATCCGTGTCACTGTCAAATCGGTCTACGACAAACTCAAAGGAATTCAAATCGATGTCTCTCGCGCTTTGGTACAAGAAACATCCGGTCGCATGCGTGCGACCATGGAGCAACTCGGCAATCCCGCCGCGCCTCTTGTCGCTGGCTATCGCACAAAAATCGTCGACGGCAACCATTTACGTCGCGCTGACAGGCGAATCGGTGAGTTGCGTAAACTCAACGGCGCCCCTCTGCCGGGCAAGAGCCTTGTGGTGCTGGACTCACAATTGCGATTGGTCATCGACGTGCTGCCCTGCGCAGACGGTCACGCCCAAGAGCGTTCGATGTTGGACCAACTTCTGCCAACGGTTGAGGCCAAGGATCTTTGGATTGGCGACCGAAACTTCTGCACCGTCAATTTTCTGTCTGGAATCGTCAACCGCAAAGGCGAATTTCTAATTCGCCAGCACGGCAATCTTCCGTTTGAGGCCAAGGGGCGCCGGAAATGAGTCTACCTTAACGACAGGTGATTGTTAATTTTCAGTTGCTCTGGCGGCCCAGAACCTACCGAATTTCCCGAGGAAACCAAGGGAAGAAGGCATTCGTCGTCTGTTGATACCGGCTATACTTCTCACCGCGCGAGATCATCGCCTGTTTTTCGGTCAATGGAATTCCAGTTACCTTGGTCAAGAAAAAGTACATGGCCGCTGGCATGATCAAGGAAAGGCACCAGTAGGGTGTCGTAACCGCAAAGAAAACGTAGCAGCACCAGTGAAGCCATTCGAAAAAGTAATTTGGGTGCCGCGAGTATCTCCATAGACCCTGATTGCAAACTTCTCCTTTGTTCTTGGGATCGCGTTTAAAGCGTTGCAGTTGGTAATCGGAAAACAATTCCCCCACCACCGCCGCGGCCCAGACGACAACACCAATCGCGTCAAAAATCGACCAAGGGGCCGGATTGGTTGCCGCCACAAGCACCGCCAATGAGAACAGAAACGCTCCTAACCCTTGCATCTGATAAAAACGAAACATGCGAAGCTGAGCACGGTCGCCCCATTGCTCCTTAAGTTCTGCGTACCGTTCGTCTTCGGGACTTCGTAAAAATCTCAGGCTTAGGTGCCAACACAATCGTAACGCCCACACAGTGACCAGCGCCCCGATCAACCATCGGCGTCCCACCATTGCGTCAACTGCCCAACAATAAAACACGCCTCCGACTGCGACCGTGCCGCCCCAAAAAGCATCAACGACGCCTGCATTGCCGATCTTCCACTGTAAACACCAAATGGCAGAAAACATAATCAACTGCGCCGCAAGGCCGATAGTAAGAATGGTCAGATAGGACACGGCGTACACATTTCATAAAAAGACAAATCAGGTGGATCTGGCGAAAAAACTAACTCCCGACAACGGGATCAATCGCGCAGCCGCTTTTAGCAAACAACAGCTGTGCGCTCTGGCATCGACTTTCGGCGAACGCGGCCTCGCAATAGCACAGGTAAAAATGCCACAGCCGAATAAAATAATCGTCAAACCCTAAAGCCATTACCTCGGGCAAATGCTCCATAAACCCATTACGCCAATGTGAAAGGGTATCGGCGTAATGCTGAGTCATATCCTCGTAAGCCAGCATCCGCATCGACGAGGATCGTCCGACCGATTGATGGATGGTAACCGCCGACGGAAGGCAGCCACCGGGAAAAACGTAGGCCCTAATGAAGTCAACGCCCTTTCGATACGACCGATAGTTTTGCTGACCGATCAAAATAGCTTGAATCATCATCGCGCCGTCGGGTTTTAAAAGCTGGCTGCATTTTGCAAAATAGGTATCCAGAAATTGGTGCCCCACCGCTTCAATCATTTCAACAGAAACCAGTTTGTCGAATTGGCCGGAAAGATTGCGGTAATCCTCTAATAAAACGGTCACTCGGTCTTCGACCCCCGCCGCGGCGACCGCCGCACAGGCGAACTGGTGCTGCTGTTTTGAAATGGTGGTCGTCGTTACCCGACAACCGTATTGAGTTGCCATGAAAATCGCGAGGCCTCCCCAGCCGGTTCCAATTTCGATGACGTGATCGGTTGACTTGAGATCCAGTTTGTGACAGATGCGATCCATTTTCACCAAAGAGGCACCATGCAAGTCGGATTCATGATTCGGGAATTTATCCGTTGCCGCCGACGCATCAAAAATACCCGCTGAATAATTCATCGTCGGATCGAGAAACAGCGAATAGAATTCGTTGCCCAGATCATAATGATCTTGAATGTTCTTTCGACTGCCACTGATTGTGTTTTTGCGTCGGGCATGTTTGACGCGGTGCAACAACGTCCGAGCTTGGGACCACGTCCGTTCCATTTTGCTGACGCCGTCGATGTTACGGATCATGATTCGGATCAGATCGGTGAGGTTGTCGGTCCCCCATTGGCCATCGATGTAACTTTCTGCCGCGCCGATCATTCCGCCTAATAATGTGCGGCGATAAAACGCACTGTCAGCAATTTTCAAATTAGCCGTAAGCCCATCTGAATCGAGATCACCCAATTGGATCTTTTCGCGATGATGCTGGATCACGATCGTTCCGCCCTGAAGGGTGTCAAGTTTCTTGAGAACCACTTTTTTCGCCCAGGTTTCTGACCGATTGAGAAACCAGTTTTTGGAACCGTTGCTGCGAGTGTCCCCTTCGACCACCGCTTCCCCTTCGACCACCGCTCCGGTTCTATGGAACGTGAGCGGCAATTCTGTGTCGATTTCAAGTGTCTTAATTTTTTGATCGGAGAAACGATTCATAACCCGTGCAGGTAACAGTTCTAAGGGCAGTAAGTGATCGGCGTCGGTAGCAAAGATTGTTCAATCCCTGTTGTGGCCATCGTACGGGTGGTCATCGATCGGGATGAGCGTGCACGGGAACCTTTTTCAGGAACAATTTAAGTGCTTGAAAATAGATGCCCGCAAAAACCTTCAGGCTGTAAACAGGATATTTGAGACTCATCCACAGCAACCGGAGCATCGTGATCGACCGCCTGTGCATCAGCATCGACACGTCGAATATTTTTTCGTCGCTTTCGAAGTTCTCCATTTTCACCCCAATCGATTCTCCCGGCAACGAGTAAATCATCCGATAATGCATTGCGTTGTGCATGAAAGGGGAAACATGGAACGATTTTTTCAACTTTTCCGCTTTAATGTAACGCTGGGGTGCCAGTTGGGATTGAGAAGACGTGCAACGTTCGGACGTTGGCGTGTGGTTTTCCAACGGCAGCGTTTCAGGACGGTGGTCAGGAATGACATACACATGTTGCTCGTCCCATGGCGTGTTGTTGACTTCCGCAATCACCGCGATCAATCGTTGGTCTGATGCCCGGTAGCAATAGTAAAAGCTAACAGGGTTCATGCGAAATCCACAGTAACGCAACTGGGTTAGCAGACAGACACGTCCAAGTTCGTCATGGAGCCCGTGCTGAACCAGCACTTCTTTAACACAGCAACGCAGGCTCCGGTCGACGGCGAACGTCTTCAAATGATCGGCGCGCTGAAACGTGGCGTAAGCGAATCGACGTGTGGACCAAAACCAGCGACCTGAAAAAACATCATCCAGTTCATCCAAGTCCAAGAGGAACATAAACGCAGAGAATCGAAAACAGTTTTTCACCGGCAACCGGCGGCGGTGACGAATCACCCCTTCGTAGATACAACTGTTTAACATCAGGCTTCGACCGAAAGAATCGCAGCGGCGACCGATTGACCACTAACCACCCCGTCTTCGTGAAATCCGTTGCCCCAATACGCGCCACAAAATGATGTACCGTTTTGATTGATCAGTTCGTCATGGCGTTGTTGCATGGTTTTCCGGCGAAGATCGAAAGTCGGATGATGATAGGTGAAGGTTTGCAAAACGTTTTCGTCTTTGACGCGCCCTTCGTCGTTCAGCGTCACGCAAAATACTGTTTTGCAATTCAGAGACTGCAAGATGTTCATATTGTAGGTCACGGTGGCCGAACCGGTCGGATTGGTCGGGTTAAAATAATTCCAGCTCGCCCATGCCTGTCGACAGGTCGGCAGAATGTCGGACTGGGTGTGAAGTTTGACCGTGTTTCTCTGATACGGAAACGCGGAAAGGATTTCTCTTTCATTGGGCCGCGCGTCGTGGCCTAGAATCGATAATGCTTGATCGCTGTGGCACCCAAAAACAACGTGGTCGAATGTTTCCACATCACCGGTTTGGGTGGTTAATTCAATTTTTGGATTCTGTGCTGAGATTGAGGGATTGGGCTGACGCTGTACCGACACGACTCTTGAGTTTAACCGAATTCGATCCACAAAGGGCGCGATTAACGGACCAATGTAACTCCGCGAACCGCCTTGAATGACCCGCCACTGTGGACGGTCGGAGATGCCCAGCAAACCGTGATTTTTGTAAAACTCACAAACAAACCGAACTGGAAATGATTCGATCGTTCCAACCGACGCTGACCAGATTGCGGCGCCCATGGGAAGAAAGTATTGCTGGACAAAGGGTTCAGAAAATCGGTGCCGTTTTAGAAAACAGCCAACCGTTTCAGGCGTTTGCGATTCCGGTTGTTGCAATAACTCGTTCCCACGACGGTTAAACCTGAGCAGGTCAAAGATCAGACGATAAAACCGAGGGTTCACTAAATTACGTTTCTGCGCAAACATCCCCTTTAAATCGGCCCCACGATACTCTAGCCCAGTGCGCTGACACTTTACGCTGAAACTCATGATCGTCGGTTGCGATTGGACCTTTAATCCATCCATCAGCCGAATGAAGTTCGGGTAGGTTCGGTCGTTAAATACGATAAACCCTGTGTCGATCGCAAATCTGCCTTCGTCGATTTCCACGTCAACGGTGTTGGTGTGCCCTCCCACGTAATCGTTGGCCTCGAACACGGTAATGCGATGATCGTGATGAAGTTCACGGGCAGCAACCAATGACGATATGCCGCTTCCGATGATGGCGATATTCATAATCCCGTTGACGCTATTCGATTAAACGGTTTGACGTTGAGGAAATTTATCAACCGGGATCTCACAAGCGTTTTTGTTGTACCGCTTCAACGCCGATCGGTACCGGAGTTTGGCAAATAAGTGGTATGCACGATCCATCAACAAACCAACGCCGGGCAGATTTGTCGGCTTCACCAGCCAACCGAATCCCAGCCGAGAGTAAATTTCTCGGAACACGTCGACACCAATCACCAACTGGCCATCCGCGTAACGGCCATGGATTTCACGCATCAGTTGGTCCAAGGTTCGACCGGTGTCCGAAGGGTCAAATTTGGGGTCGGCGATGTCAGTTAAAACCATCTGTTTACGTTTGTCCTTTCGCCGAATCATGTCGATTTCACGCCGGCACATCGGACAGTGGCTGTCATAAAAGACTTCGAAGGTTTGTTGATCGTTGCTCACGAAAGATCTTTCGATAGTTTAACTCAAAGGACCCAAGATGGATCAAAGCGGTAATTATTACTTCTCATACCGAAAAATTGGTCACATGACAACCAACGGCGCGGCCGAAAGTCAATTTTGGAGAGATGAATTTTCGTTTCTCGCAGCCATTGGATCTCGCTGATCAAAATCCTGTTGGTAAAATTGGGGTTGAAAAAGACCAACTCCACTATGATTGAACGCGCTATGACCCAAAAGCAGCCGAAAAAAGAGAAAAAGCCTAAAGAGAAGAATAAGAGAAAAGGAAAACGCACCGACAATTCCCCGACCAAGCCGCTTCTGAGCGAAACATCGGACAAATTTGTTTGCTACCAAAAATCTGTCCAAGCTCCGGACCACGAAGTTGATTTCTTCATCAGGGCCTATCGTGATTGCTATCGTAAGACGCCGTTTGCGATGCGGGAAGATTTTTGTGGGACTTTTGCCGTTTGCTGTAAATGGGTGGCCAGCCATCCGAAACGGACCGCGATCGGTGTCGACTACTGCGGACAGACGCTTGAGTGGGGCCGCGAAAACAATCTTTGCGAACTGGACGCGCAATCGCAACAGCGGGTGCGTTTAATTGAGCAGGACGTCCGCAAACGCAATCGCCCTCAAGTAGATGTTTTGTCAGCGCAGAATTTTTCATTTTGGATTTTCAAAACCCGTGCCGAGGTCATCAATTATTTTAAAACAGCGCGGGCGAATTTAAAATCCGAAGGCATCATGGTGATGGACATGATGGGCGGCGGCGAGTGCTACACCGAAGGTCATACCGACAAGCGGAAGATTAAAAAAGGAAAAAAAGGATTTAGCTACCACTGGACTCAAGTCAGTTTCAATCCGATCAACCACGACGCGGAATTCAACATTAGTTTCAAGTTTGCCGACGGCAGTTGGATGAAGCAAGCTTTTGTTTACCAGTGGCGTTTCTGGTCAATCCCTGAAGTGCGTGAGATGTTGGCCGAAGCCGGTTTCTCCGATAGCTACGTTTATTGGGATGTGGAACCCGACGAAAACGAAGACAGCATCTGGAAGCGGCAGCAAGTCGCGCCCAGCGATCCGAGTTGGATTTGTTATGTAGTGGCCAAAAAATAGGCCCACCTGGGTTTGTTGTGGGTACAGATCGAGGTCTCCACAGTGGAAATAGATTGCAGTTTTGAAATTTTCAGGGTTGCTGTATCCGCCAACTCTGCGTTTGGAAGCGTCCCAAAAATTGTTAGAAGTTGAAAATTGGGCTCCCGAAGGCGACACTGTCTCCCTTGGCATATTCAATTTGAACGTCGGTTAGCGCCGACGGGGAGACCCGCATGGACGACGGTAATGTCTTTTAAACTCTGGGGCAATTTTCTCCTGGCGAAGCTGGCTTAATCTTTCGCAATTTCCCTCGTGGCAGCGTACGGCAGATGATTAGTGAGGTGATGGCTGAGGAGGTCAATGAGCTTTGTGGGCCAAAGATCCCTTCAAACTTTTGGCGCTTCTCTCAAGTGAATTTGCCGGCCCGCCGTTGCTTCAGCACGCCAAAGTACTCGACGTTGATTTTCCGAGCGTACCTGACGGGGCTTACGGTTAACCACTGTTGACTTGCTTTTTTGTTATTGGCAGATTTCCGGACGAAGTTTTAATTTCGTCGTTTAATCGCCGTAGCAATGCCGACTACAGCCGATCCACTTACCGATGTCATCACCGAGTCTTTCGGCTTCGGCGTGCGCGTCGATCGCGAAGCCGGCATCATCCGAGGCGTCAAGCTCATCGGGTTCGCGTCAAAAAACGGGCGCGACTACTTGCCTGACGCGCTGCGCGGCGCGGTGCACCTCTACGAATCGGCGAAGGTCAACATCGATCACCCGGAAAAATCAGCCGCGCAGCCGCGCAGTTACAGCAGCCGCTTCGGCATCCTCCGGAACGTCAACTACGTCGAAGGCCAAGGGCTCTTTGGCGATCTGCACTACAACCCTAAGCACGCGCTAGCCGACCAAGTGTGCTGGGACGCCGAAAACAGCCCCGAATCGTGCGGGCTGTCTCATAACGCTTCAGTATCGTCTCGGAAGTCCCGGGGGCGCGACGTGGTTGAACGTATTGTCGTCGTGCGTAGCGTCGATGTCGTCGCGGACCCCGCGACTACCAACAGTTTATTCGAAAGCCACCAACCCAACGAAGGCGACCCCATGTCACAAATCGCAAACGCTATCAATTCACTTGCCGACGCAACGGAAGCCGACACCAAAGAAATGGCGGACTACGCGCGTAAAAAGATCATGAAGCTCAAAGCGATGGGCGTCACCGCCGACGAAATGGCCGAAGCCCTCGGGGGTGACGCCATGATGCTCAAAGGCATCGCCAGCGGCGAAAAGAAAGCCACCACCGAAGCGGTCAATAAACTAAAAGCGCTCTACTCAAAAAAGATGAAAGAGGGCGCCGGAAAGGGCAAAAGCGACATGGCACACGCGCAGGAAATTGAAAGTTTACGTTCCGATCTGAACAGCGCTTTAGAGCAGATCGAAAAATACGAAACCAAGGAAAAGCAGCAACAGTTGGTCGAAAGCATTAACAAAGAGTTAACCGCCGCAGGACTCGACCCCAGCAGCAAAGCTCAGGTTTCTGACGCGTTTTCGAAAGTACTAGTCGCTACCGAATCGGTCGAAGATCGCGCCGCACTGATCGCCGACCGTGCCTCTTTGCTTAAAGGACACGTAAAACGCGCCGTTGACTCAAACCGTCCGCAGTACAGCGGAGGTACCTACGTCACCGAACAGGCCGAAATGACGACCGAGGATTTCGTTCGTAAGCTTCGATCCTAAGCCTCGTTTTCCTACCCGCTACCAACACGTTCATAAGTTACCAATTCGAGAGATTTAAAATGGCACTAATCAATCGCCGCGCACTGGGGTCCATGGTCCGCACAATGGGCACCGCGCAAACGGTCGCTCATATCACCGAATCGCTAGGCCGCACGCGCGAAGGGGAATCGGGGCACCTGCGCCCCGAAGATTTTTCAATTCGCGATTTAGCCGAAAGCGTCGTTGAAGGCGGGCGCGAATGGGTCGACTCGATGAATCCGGCCCGAGGCGAGGACGCCATGGAATCCTCAGGCGTCGATTCCACGGCGTTTGCCAATATCATCGGCCAGATCGCCATCACCAAGACCATGGAGGCCTACCGTTCGCCGGCGTTTTCGGTTTCCGCCGCGATGCGCACCATGCCGACTCGTTTGAGCGGCGAGCGCATCCCCGGCATCAG